>NZ_CP034443.1:6113051-6415165 GCF_003952365.1 Mesorhizobium sp. M9A.F.Ca.ET.002.03.1.2
GAGCGAGAAGGTGCGGACGTTTTCCTTGAAGGCGGCCGCCGCGCCGGCGTTGATCACCTTGACCCCAAGCGCCCGCGTCGAGGCGACGGTCCAGGCGACATAGTCCTCGATCATCGTCGGGGGGCAGCGTCGCGGATCATCGACAGCAGGAAATCGTCGTTGCCGAGAATGGCGAGCGTTGCCTTGTCGATGATCGGGATGTCGGCCAGTTCGAGATGGGTGTGAAGTGCGGCTCCCGGCGACATCGCCGGCTCGACGACCGTGGTGAAACCCATCTTGGCGTAGAGGCAGCCGGTCTGGAAAGTCGACCAGCCCGCATTGGAGAGCGGCGTCGCCGCCGGCCGCGCCTGATGCGCGGCATGCTGCTCGGGCAAGAGCAGCCGTGCCGTATTCACATTGCCGCCGCCGATGTGGGAATGGATGTCGATGGCGCCCGCCATCACGATGCAGCCGGCGGCGTCGATGGTCCGGTCGGCAGCGCCTCCCGCCGGCGCCGCGACGACCTTGTCGTCGCTGATCCAGAGGTCGCCCTTGCCGAGACGGCCGTTGACGGGATCGATAATGTCGCCGCCGGCGATTTTCGTCAGCATGGCAGCGCGGCCTCGGCCGAGATATGACTGGCGACCAGGCGGATGACCGTCACAACGGAGGGCAGTTCGGACGCCGCTCGCGCATCGACCGATCTCAGCGAACCGGTGCGGCTGGAATAGACCACCGCCTCGTGATCGACGCCCGCTTCGCCGATGGCGATGGTGACCGCGGCGCCCGGGACCGGCTCCTTGGTCTTCGTCAAGGCGATCAGCGCCATGCGGTGCCTTTTCTTCTGCGGCTGGACAATTGAGGAGGAGATTCGCAGGTGCAGGTCGGCTTCGCCGGCAGCGATCATGCGCGCGACATCGTAACGCCAGGGATCGAATTCCGGGAAGCCGCGCGCAAAGCCCGTGCGCAGTGGAAAACCCGTCATCCAGGTCGAGGCGAGCGCGCTTCCCCATCCGTTTTCGCTGGCCGGCAGATGAAGGCCGGATGCGCGTGATGTGCGGTTGAGATCGGCGATCAGTCCTTGCAGCATCTCCAGCGCCAGCCCTTCGGTTGCGTCGCCTGAAAACAGGAAGACTGGAAAACGCGCAGCCGCCAGGGCTTTGGCGAAATCGTCGAAATTCGACACCGGCTGCGATGTCCGACGCCCCCTGTACTGCGCCCTCAGCGCCGCCAGCGTAGCACTGAGGCTTGCCTCGCCGCAGGACAGGAGCGTCGCCGTCCGCCCGTTGTTCAAGGGCGGCCCAGACGCCCCGTTCGGCCCGACCAGAAAGAATTCGCGTTGATTCTTGGCCGAGAGATCGGGAACCGTCTCTGCCAGTTCGCCGACGAATTCATGGTGGATCTGCGGGAGTTCGCCCACGATCACCACGACATCGGCGCGCCGGCGCGTCTCGCCCGGCGCGACGGTCATCGCGCCCTTGTCGGTAAAAAGCGCGGTCTCCCGGGAAAGCGCCGCGCCATCGGCATGATCGTATGCCGCGCCAACCCGCTCAGCCAGCGCGATCGCCGCCCTGGTGCCGTGTATATCCGTATCCAGGCTGAAAACCGGGCACCGGCTTGACCCCAACAGCGCGGCGGCATGCGCAGCCGCGCGCTCGACCAGCGTTTCCCGGTTGCCGATCCAAGCAACCGCCATCCACTACGCTACTTTCTGGTGCCGACCTGATCCTAGACGAAACTGGATTGGCCGTGAACCCCGCCTGCCAGCAGATTAGCGAATGTTTTCATAAGCCATCAACAAATTCCGACCGCGCCTAATGCATGTCGCCCAAAAGTGAACTCGATTTTGGGACAACGACATGCATAAAAACAAAGATTTAAAGCGCGTCGGCCGAATCCGATCGACGCGACGCGCTTTAATCATATTTGATGTAAGCGAAGCGCTGATCGGTCGGCGGGGTGCCCTCCAGCGCGCCGCCTTCCTTGGCCGGCTGCCACTGGACGACGTCCTCGATTTTTTTGGCCAGCTCGAAGTCCTTGTCGGTGATGCCCTTCGCTGCGTGGTTCATCAGGCGCACCTCGACCCAGGCATAGGAGGCGGTGATGTCGGGATGGTGCCACGCCGCCTCGGCGAGATGGCCGACCGTGTTGATGACCATCAGTGTCGATTTCCAGCTGTGGGTCTTGTATTTGCGCCGGATCCAGCCGTTCTCGTAGCGCCATTTCGGCAGCTCCTTCTCGAGCCGGTCGGCAATCTCGGCTTCCGAATAGACCTTCTCCCTGGCTGTCTCGCTCATCTCGACCTCCGCGACTTGCCCGGTCTATCTCCGCCGGGACCAAAGTAGATAAAACGAATGCTCTCTCCGGCTTGCCCCTTTGACGAAAACAGCTATCATGGCGACGGGCACCTAAACTTCCATGATGCGTCTATGATGCACCCATCGGGGGGTAGATGTCGAATTCTGTTACCATACGAGTGCCCGCCCGCCTGCATCTTGGCTTCCTCGATCTCAATGGCGATGCCGGGCGTCGCTTTGGCAGCGTCGGGCTTCCGCTGAGCGAACCCGAAACCGTCGTCACCCTGTCGCGGTCCGGCGAGACCATCGTCGAAGGCACCGAGAGCGATCGCGCCGGCGAGCATTTGTCGACGCTCTGCAGGCATCTCGGCCTTCGCGGCCAGCACCGCCTGGTGGTCGAACAATCGATCCCGAGCCATGCCGGCCTGGGTTCCGGCACGCAGATCGCCCTTGCCGTCGCCTCGGCGCTGCGCACGCTCCACAATCTCCCCCTCGACATCGGCGGCGACGCGACCTTGCTGGAGCGCGGCGGCCGCTCCGGCATCGGCATCGCCAGTTTCGAACGCGGTGGCGTCATTGTCGACGCCGGCAAGGACGACAGCGGCAGGCCGCCGCCGGTCGTGGCGCGCCTGCCGTTCCCGGAAGAGTGGCGCGTCATCCTGATCCTCGACCATGGCGGGCATGGCCTGCATGGCGATGCCGAGGTCGCGGCGTTTCGTGCGCTGCCGCCCTTCCCGGCGTCCGGCAGCGGTGAGATTTGCCGCCGGGTGCTGATGGGCATCATGCCGGCCTTGGTCGAGCACGACCTGCCGGCCTTCGGCGCCGCCGTCACCGCGATCCAGATGCTGATCGGCACCCATTTCGCCCCGGCGCAAGGCGGCGTGTTCACCTCAAAGCGGGTCGAGAGAGTGGCCCACGCTCTCAACGGAGCAGGCGCCGTCGGCATCGGCCAGAGTTCGTGGGGGCCGACAGGATTTGCCTTCGCCCCGTCGCAAGACGCCGCAGCCCGGTTCGTCGGCGCGGTTCAACAGACCGTTGAAGACGGCATCGAGATCAGAATCATCAAGGGCAGGAATTCCGGCGCGAAGATCAGCTCGACCAAACTCGATCTCGTCGGCAGCTGACGGCTCGGCAACGCGATCACGTACAAGGAGAAAGGCGAGACATGGCCCGCAAACACATCCTGCACATGCTGACGCCGTTGAAGCACATGAGTCCTTTCGACGTGAACATGGCGCTCGATGCAGGCTTCGACGCCGTCGTCCCCTATGTCGATGTAAGCCCCGGCGAGGTGACAGGCCTGGTGCAGGACGCGATCTTCTCGCGCCCGCCCGATGCGGGCGTCGATACCGGCATCTTCATCGCCGGCAAGGATGCCTCGCTGGCGCTCGACATGTTCGACGCGGCAAAGAAGTCGATGGTGCCGCCCTTCCAGGTTTCGGTGTTCGCCGACCCGGCCGGCTCGTTCACCACGGCAGCGGCGATGGTGGCCAAGGTCGAAAAAGCGCTGGAGACAAAATTCGCGCGCGGGCTCAAGGACACGAGGATCGCTGTTTTCGGCGCCACCGGCGTCGTCGGCTTCTGCACCGCAGTCATCGCCGCCAGGGAGGGCGCCAAGGTCACGCTTGTCGGCCATGACGGCATCGAAAGGGTCAAGCAGATCGCGGCCGAAATCGAAAGCCGATTCAACATCGCCGTGGACGCGGCCGACGGATCGAGCGACGCCCGCAAGACGAAGCTGGTCGAGGCGAGCGAAGTGATCCTGGCTTGCGCCAAGGCCGGCGTCCAGGTGGTCTCGAAAGCCCAGTTGAAAGGCGACTGCCTGCTCATTGCCGCCGACGTCAATGCGGTTCCGCCGGCCGGCATCGAAGGCGTCGCCGTCAATGCCAACGGCGATCCGCTCGAAGCGGCAAAAGCTGTCGGCATTGGTCCGCTTGCCATCGGCAACGTGAAATATAAGGTCGAATTCGGCCTCTTCAAAAGAATGATCGAATCCGAAAAAACGATCGCGCTCGATTTCCAGGAAGCGTTTTCCCTTGCACGCGAAATCGCCAAATAACGCCGGATCTGTCCTGATCGCCGCGATTTCGGGCCGGGCGCTGGCTGCCGCCGCGCGCCGCGCCGGCTATCGTCCGCTGGTCGCCGATTTCTTTTGCGATACCGACACGGTCGCGCTTGCCGAGCGCGCGACGATGCTGCCGGGCGACCTGCAAAGCGGCATCGACGGCGAGCGCATCATCGAGACGCTTCGGCGATTGGCTGGAGACGACCGGCCGGTCGCCATCATCCTGGGCTCGGGTTTCGAGCGGATGACGCAGACCGTCGACGAGATCGCGCGCCATTTTCCGCTCGCCGGCAACAGCGGCGCGGCGATCCGCAGGATCAAGGACCCGCAAGCGCTGGCCGCCGATTGCGCCGAACTCGGCATCCCGCATCCGGAATTCCGATGGGACCGGCCGCCCGATCCGGAGAACTGGGTGGTCAAGACCGCGGGCGCCGCCGGCGGCTCGCATATCAGACGGGCAGCCGGCGAAACCCCGGCCACCGGCCGCTATTTCCAGCGTTTCATTGCCGGCCGCA
This sequence comes from Mesorhizobium sp. M9A.F.Ca.ET.002.03.1.2, assembly GCF_003952365.1. NCBI lineage: Bacteria > Pseudomonadati > Pseudomonadota > Alphaproteobacteria > Hyphomicrobiales > Phyllobacteriaceae > Mesorhizobium > Mesorhizobium sp. M9A.F.Ca.ET.002.03.1.2. The sequence goes on from NZ_CP034443.1 coordinate 6,117,908, forward strand.
GCATCTCGGCCCTGTTCGTCGGCGACGGCCAGACCGCTGATATCGTCGGCTTCAGCCGGCAATGGGCGTCGCCTGCCCCGGCAGCGCCCTATCGCTACGGCGGCGCCGTGCGGTTGAGACGCTTCGACCGCAGGCAGGCTGAAATCATCCGCGGCTGGCTATCAGGTCTGGCGCGCCGCGCCGGCCTGGTTGGATTGTGCAGCGCCGATCTCATTCGCGGACCGGACGGCTACACGCTCATCGAGATCAATCCGCGACCGGGCGCCACGCTCGACATTTTCGACGATGCTGACGCGCCGCTGGTCGAAGCGCATCTGCGCGCCGCGGCAGGCAGGGCCTACCGCCTGCCGCGCTTCGTCGATTCGATGGCCTCGATGGTGACCTACGCCGCGGCGCCGATCGCCCACTTTCCATCGATTGCCTGGCCTGAATGGACTGCCGACCATCAGTCGCCCGGCACCCGTCTGATTGCCGGCGACCCTGTCTGCACCGTCTTCGCGCGCGGTCCGAGCGCCGATTTGACGAGGCGGCTCATCAAGGGACAGGCCAGCCAATTGCAACACCAATGGGAAGGAGACCGGACATGAAAGATGGTTCGGCATTCCTCAACGACAATGCGCAGCGCATCGTCGACGGCATGATCGACGACGCCGAACGCCTGCGTATCGCCGTTTCCAGGGGGCCATTGGGCGAGTGCCTGATCGATGCCGGCGCCAAGGCCGCGGGCGGCGTCGAGGCGGGGCTGCGCATGGCGGAAGCCGCGATGGGCGGTCTCGCCAGTATTTCGGCGTTCATGGACCGCGCCTCGCAGAAATGGCCGTTCACCGTCGAAGTGCGGTCTTCGCAGCCGGTGCTTGCCTGCCTGGGCAGCCAGTATGCGGGCTGGAATCTGTCGAGCCAGGGCTATTTCGCCATGGGATCGGGACCGGCGCGGGCGCTCGCCCGCGTCGAACCGCTGTTCGAAGAAGCACTTTCCTATCGCGACACCGCGTCGTCCGCCGTGCTTATTCTGGAGACGGCCGAACCGCCGCCACGGGCGATCGTTGAGAAAGTCGGCAAGGCGACCGGACTGGCAGCCGAAAAGCTCACCTTCCTCTATGCGCCGACACAAAGCCTTGCGGGCGGCGTGCAGATCGTTGCGCGCTCGCTCGAGGTTGCCTTGCACAAGGCCAACGATCTCAAATTTCCGCTGGAAAACATCGTCGACGGCATCGGCGTGGCACCAATCCCCGCCCCCATCCGGATTTTCTGACCGCCATGGGCAGAACCAACGATGCCATCATCTATGGCGGCTGCGTCCAGCTCTTCGTAAAAGGCTCGTCGAAAGAGGCCGGGGAGCTCGCGGAGCGACTGCCGAGCCGCGCCTCGCGGGACCACGGCCACCCCTTCGCCGAGATCTTCAAGCGGTTCAAGGGTGATTTCTATGCCATCGATCCGCTGCTGTTCAGCCCGGCCGAAGTGATCGTGACGGCGATCGAAACCGGCGATACGTTTCGCGCCGGCGAGCGTGATCTGCGGATGCTCGAACGGAGCCTCGGTTAGACATGGCGGCGCATATGGTATGGAACCGCCCACGCCTTCGGTATACCGGTATCCGAGGCGCTGCATGATCCCGCGCATCCTCATCGCCAGCGACAATTCCGACACCCGCTCCAAAGGCCTGGCGGCAAGGTTGGAGCGGCGGGGCGCCATGGTCGCAACCGTGCCGCTGGCGGCGATCGCGTTCGACACCGGCAGCCCGAGCGGACTTTCGATTCCCGGCTTCGACGGCACGCTGCCCGACGCCGTGCTCGTCCGTTCGGTCGCCGCCGGATCGTTCGAAGCGGTCACCCGGCGCCTCGGCGTGCTGCACGCCTTCGGCAAGCTTTCCGTTCCGGTGTGGAATTCCGCGCAGGCGATAGAACGCTGCGTCGACAAGTCGATGACGACGTTCCTCCTGAACAATGCCGGCCTGCCGACGCCGCCGACATTCGCGGTCGAGGGACGTGCCATGGCCGAAGCGGTCGCCGAGCGCGAACTGCCGTTCACGCCGCTGGTGCTGAAGCCGCTTTTCGGCGCGCAGGGCCGCGGCATCAGGCTGATCGAAAAACTGTCCGATCTCCCCGCCGACGACGAGGTGAACGGCGTCTATTATCTCCAGCATTACGTGCCGCGTCCCGGCCCTCCCTTCCGCGATTTTCGCGTTTTCGTCTGCGCCGGCGAGGTCCTGGCGATGATGAGCCGCCGTGGCGACGACTGGATCACCAACGTCAATCGCGGGGCAGTGCCCGAACTGGTTTCAGGGCTGATTTCGGGGCATGGCGAAACCGAATTGGCGGCGCTGGCAAGAGCCGCCACTGCTGCTATCGGCGCGGATTTCGCCGGCGTCGATATCGTCCCGGCGGCCGACGGCAAGCTGTTCGTGCTGGAGGTCAACAGCATGCCCGCCTGGTCCGGGCTCCAGTCGGTCGTCGCGGTGAACATCGCCGATGCGATCGCCGACGCCCTGCTGAAATTCCTGGCCGATCGCGCCGAGGCAGCGCGCCCCTACCGCTTCACGGCGCCGGCGAATTCGTGACGAGCCGGGCGCTTTCGCGAGAACGCCTCCGGACGGCCTACGAGGATGCCTGCCGGATGGAGATCGAGGCGCTGAAACCCGGCAACGTCCATCTGTTCGCCGACGGGCACGGCATGTCCGCCGCCCAGTTCTTGATGAGCGCCGAGGTCTCGTCCGGGCCGCTGACCGATCCTCGCCTGCCGGTCGGACAACGCATGCTGGAAGCGGTCCGCGCGACACGCCTGGCGGTCGCGACCAATACCAACCTCGGCATCATCCTCCTGTCGGGGCCTCTGCTATGCGCCGCCGAAATGACGGGCGCCCCACTGCACGACACTCGACTGCGCGACAATCTCGACGCACTCCTGCGAGGGATGAGCCCGGACGATACCAGGGCGGTGTTCGAGGCGATCGTCACGGCCGCGCCAGGCGGCCTTGGAGAGGCCGCGAACGATGTGCGGGAGGAGCCGAAGGTTCATCTCAGCGAAGCGATGCGGGAGGCGGCCGGCCGCGACATGGTCGCCCGCCAGTATGTTACCTGTTTCGGCGACGTGTTCGGCGTCGGGCTTGCGGCTCTGGAAGCGGCGATGGCCCGCGGGGAAGTCGGCATGTGGCCGACGGTATTCGCCTACATGGCGTTTCTTTCGGGTTTCCCCGACAGTCATGTGATGCGCAACCATGGAGCTGAAGCCGCAAATCAGGCGCGGCAGGAAGCCCTTGCCGTACAAGTGGCGCTGCATGCCGACGACGACGAGCCGTCCCGCATTCGCCTGCTCATGGAGCTTGACCGCCGGCTGAAGGCGGACAACATCAATCCCGGCACCTCGGCCGATCTGACCGTGGCTACTCTTTTAGTCCACATCCTCGGCGTTCGCCTTGCATAATCGCAGCGTTGGTGGTTGACTTCCAGATGCGGGAGCAGTGCTTCCGCGGCTATCCAGCCAACCGGTCCGGACGTCCGGGCGCTGCCAACAAGGATAGCTGTCCATCGAGCGCTCGCTCGGTTGCGGCGTCTTTGGACACCATAATTGTGTCTTGGAGGAAATTGGCATGGCAAAGATCTCGAAAGTAATGGTCGGTGAATCGCTGGTGGGAGACGGCAACGAAGTGGCGCATGTCGACCTGCTCATCGGCCCACGGGGGAGCGCGGTCGAAACGGCATTTTGCAACGCACTCACCAACAACAAGGATGGCTTTACCTCCCTTTTGGCGGTGATCGCGCCCAATCTTCAGTGCAAGCCCAATACGGTGATGTTCAACAAGGTCACGATCAAGGGCGCCAAGCAGGCCGTCCAGATGTTCGGTCCGGCCCAGCATGCGGTTGCGAAAGCCGTGCAGGATGCCGTCGCCGAGGACATCATTCCCGCCAGTGAGGCGGACGATCTGTTCATCTGCGTCGGCGTTTTCATCCATTGGGACGCGGCGGACGACGCCAAGATCCAGAAATACAATTACGAGGCGACAAAGGAAGCCATCCAGCGCGCGGTCTCGGGAACGCCGACGGCCGCCGAAGCCACGTCCCAGCGGGACCAGGTGAAGCATCCGTTCGCCGCTTAGACAAGAGACAGCCCCGCACAGGCAAAACCCCCGGCGGAGCCGGAGGGTCTGTTGCGCCGCCTGAAGAAGCTTCTGGGCCTTTAGAGCATCGTGCGAACGGCGCTGCCCGATCTTGCCTTCTCCCCTTGTGGGAGAAGGTGGATTGGCGCGTAGCGCCAAGACGGTTGAGGGGTGCTGGAAGGATCGCCGGCGGTGCCAAGCTGGAACACCCCTCATCCGACCGAGCGGAGCCTGTCCTCGGGCTTGCCGGAGGCAAGACCCGTGGGCTCGGCCACCTTCTCCCACAAGGGGAGAAGGAAGAGCCGCGCGAGACACAAAGGTCTAAAACGCACAACGATGAAGGGCGAATTCGATCCCGGCTAGGCGTCATCGAGGTCGCGCGAATGTCAGGTGCCAAGCGATGCGAGGTGCCCCGGCGTGAGCGTGCCGTCATGCAGCGAGGTCGCGACCAGCGCCGCGGCGATACCGAGTGACGAAAGAGCGCGAATGTCGGTCTCGTTGCGCACCCCGCCGGCCGCGATCACCGAGCGGCTTCCAGCCTTCGCCTTGATCGCTTCGAGCCGCGTGAAATCGGGACCGGAGGCGGAGCCGACCTTGGCCAATGTCATGACAATCACCTTTTGCGGCCAAAGCTGCGGCTCGTCGAGAAACGATGGCGGACCGCGAAACCCGTCGTCGAAGAAATCCAGCGACAGGATAAGGTCCGGATGATCGCAAAAGCGCCGCAACAGCGCGTCGTCCTGCTGCGATTCGGAACCCAGGACCGGATAAAGCCGACGTTCGGCAAGTGCCGCCGAAAGTGCTTTCTCGTCAGCGATGCCGGCATCGACCCAAAGCTCCGGCGGCTCCGCCATCGCCTGCAGCCTGGCAAGCGCGCCCCTGTTCGGCCTTCCGCCTTCAATGGCATCCAGATCGGCGATGTAGAAGGTCGGGAACGGGTAAAGCCCGCGCAGGCCTTCGGCCACCGCGACGACATCGGAACTTTGGCTGAGCGGCGTGACGATCGGCCTGTAGCGATCGCGTTCTCCTTGCCAGGCGCGGACCACCTCGCCGCCTTTCAGGTCGAGAACCGGAATGATACGCAACGCTTTTCTCGCCCGCTAACTGTCCCTGGCCAACTGTCCCTGTCATGAAAGCTTGAAGTGTGGAAAAAAGAAAGAGCATCATTGCCGGCTTCGATATTGGCGGCGCGCATCTGAAGGTGACGCGCGCTGAAGACGGCCGCATCGTCGAGGCGGTAACGATCGCCACGCCGCTTTGGCAAGGGCTGGACAAGCTGACCTCGGCATTCGACGAAGCGGCTCCGATTTATGCGGACGCCGACCTCAACGCATTCACCATGACCGGCGAACTGGCCGACATCTTTCCGTCCCGCGATGCCGGCGTCGCGGCGCTGCTGGACGAGATTTCGACCCGTTTTCCGGGCGAAAAGCTGATCTACGCCGGGCGGTCCGGCTTTGTCAGGGTCGAAGAGGCGGCGCGGCTGAGCACCGATGTGGCCTCCGCCAACTGGCACGCGACGGCATCGTTGGTGGCCAAACGCGCCGGCGATGCCCTGTTCGTCGATATGGGCTCGACCACCACCGACATCATCGCCGTCAGCAATGGCACTGTCGCCAATGAAGGCTACACCGATGCCGAACGGCTTCTGACCGGCGAACTGGTCTATACCGGCTTCACCAGGACGTTCCTGTTCGGCGTGGCCGCGTCGGCCCCCGTCCGTGGCAGGCTGACACCGCTGATGAACGAGTATTTCGCCTCGATCGCCGACGCGCACCGGATCCTCGGCGTACTCGACGAGAAGGACGACAGGCACGCTTCCGCCGACGGCAAGGAAAAGACGATCGACGGTTCGATGGCGCGGCTGGCGCGCATGATCGGGCGCGACGCCGCCGACCTGACCCCGCCGGAATGGCGCGAAGTCGCGCGCTGGTTCAGCGAGCAGCAATTGCGCAAGATCCACGACGCGGCGTCGCTGGTCGCTGGGCCGCTCGCCCGGGATGCCCCGATCGTCGGCGCCGGAACCGGCCGCTGGCAGATCAGGCGGCTGGCCGAACGCATGGAACGCCGCTTCGTCGATTTCGCCGACATCATCCCCGCAAATGACACCGTTCGCGGCGAAGCCAGCAGCGTGGCGCCTGCATCAGCGGTAGCGCTGTTGGCGGGATCTCAATTGTAGATGCTCACCGCCCTGGAATTGGCCCGGCTTGAAAGATCTCAACCCGTACCAGCGCATCAAAAATCGGACCGCGCGCGCAGGTCGCAACAGGGTGGAAAGTTCGCGTTCGGCACCCGCTCGGCGCATGTCCGGTTCGCGCCCTCATTTCGGCCGCTGCCGCCATGATGACGCTTTTCCAGAAGCGGACATCTGCGTCGCTACGACAGGTTGCTATCTTGGCACCAGTGGCGGTCCTTCCTTTGACGTGTGAGCTACCTATAGCGAAATCAGCTGCGCTGCCGGCTCGACGCGAGACGCTCTGCAAGACGCTGTTTCGACGTACGGTCCTCGTCCGGATCGTAGTCCTCGTCTTCCTCCGCGAACTCGGGCCACAGCATTACCAGCGCATATTCCATCTGCTGGTGTAGGACCTGCTCGTAGAGGACTGGGAGCTTTTTCCCCCAGTCCGATTCCAGCCAGTGGCCCGCTTGGCCCTCGACGAGGTCGGACAGCGACGTGCCCGACTGCCTTGTGCGCCAGTAGATAGAGGAGCGCGGGACCGGTTGCCCCTCAAGCGCGCCAAGGCGTGGAAACTTGGGCGGCCGGTAGACCCTCAAGACCTTGCTATCGTGCACGACGGCAACGGCGACGACCGCACCGTGGTACTGTGCGTAGGCGCGGGCGGCAGCATCCTTGCTGACGTCAAAATCCTCGTGAAGCGCGAGCACATGCGCCAGATCGGGATCGCGCTTGCGCTCAAGATAGGGGCGCAGCAGGGGCGGCGGCATCAACATCAGCGCCGCGAACTTGTTCGCTTCGACCTCCATGCGGGCATAGGTGTCCTGTTCCGCCGCCGACCACATGCGCATGTCGTCGCGCGAACATAGGAACACGTCGCCCTTTACGGGCTTGTGGCTCGGAATCAAAAAATGCCCGAGCTCATGCGCGATTGTGAAGCGCCGCCGTCCGCCCCGCGCTTCCTTGTTGACGAGTATGCTGCCAGCCGCGCGGTGTTCGAGCATCAGGAGGCTGCCCTCAAATCCCTTCGTCTCCAGCTCGCCGATTTCCATAATGTCGAGCGCCTCGGCCAGCTCTTCGATGGGTATGGGGTAGGTCAGGCCCGGTTCGGCCTTCAGAATTTTGGTGACCAGACCCTCGGGCGATCCGGTGCCGTCGAGATCGAGCCGAGTCACCTGCATGTCAGGTATCCTTGCTCTTCAACCGCTCAATCATCGAGTTGATGACATCGAGATCGCGGTCGGACAGGTTCTTAAGTTCGCGGTACATGCCCAGCACCCGCGAGCCCTCTTCCTCAGCGTCCGGGTTCTCACCGACGAGGTCAACGACGGCGACTTCAAGCTTGTTGGCGAGCTTAATCAGGAGGTCCATCGACGGGTTCTTGCTGCGCCCCGTTTCAAGGTCCCAGATGTGCGCCTTCGATACCCCGGCAGAATCGGCAAGCTCCTGTAGGGACAGTTTTTTCCTCATCCGGAACGCCTTGATCCTGTCCGCCAGCGCCATCCGTCACCTCTAACCGTTTGAATCTCATGGCGAACACATCGCCATACGATTTTGTACCAGAACAGTTTGACTTTGGTCAATGTACAACTTAATCTTTATGAAAGCGTTGGAAAGACCCGGCGCGCCAGCATAGGGACCCCCGCCCATGAACCAGCATCTGAACCCCTTCCGGCAGACCGATGCCCTCGACGAAGTGCTTCTCGACGTCGCGGCGCTGATCGAACTGAGCCCCCGCGACCGCCGCGTCGCGGACAACCGCTACCGCCTTCTCAAGCAGCATCTGGAGCGCAAGGGCGGCCCGCTAGCGCCTTATCTCGTAGACGGCGTCAGCCTGATCTACGCGCAGGGCTCAATCGCCACCAGCACGACGATCGTCAGCGGCACCGAGGACGACCGGTTCGACGTTGACGCAATCGTCGAGATCGACGTGCCGGCGCATTGGGACAATGACCGGGCGCTCGACCTCCTTGAGGAGTCCTTGCAGGGCTTTCCCGGCGTCGTGAAGATCGTGCGCTGCACACGCTGCGTCCAGCTTCAATTCGCCTTCATGCACATGGACGTGACCATCATGGACCGCCGCGCCCGCATCGCGATCGAGCGGGCGGGGGAGATTTTCCACTCGCCCGACAAGGGCGACTCGTCCCGCGTGCCGTCCAACCCGTGGGGCTTCACGTCGTGGTTCCGCCGCACGGTCGGCATCGGGCAGGAGGCGTTCAAGGAAATCCTGAGCCGCCACCGCGGCGCGGCGGGGCGGGACCGGCTGCCGCTTCTCAACGAGAATGAAAGGCTGGTCGTCGCCAAGGCCGACCAGGTCGATCTGCCGCCGATGATCCCGAGTGCGATCGACGCGCAGGAGGCCGTCGCGCTCAAGCTACTGAAGCGTTTCCTCAATCTGCTCTACAAGGGCCTGCCGGTGAAGCGGCCGCCCTCGATCTACCTGACCAAGCGGGCCGGGGATGTCGGTTACGTCCCGCAGGGCCTCGCGGCGCAGCTCTTCGCGCTCGCCGATTCGACGGCCAAGATCATGCGCCACCACATCGCCTCCGGCACGCGCCCGCGCGAGCTTAATCCCTCCTACCATCCCGACAGCATCAACGACCGCTGGCCGGCCGAGGGCGCTGCGGGCGTCAAGGACATGAAGATGTTCGCCGAGCAGCTTGAGTATCTTTGCGCCCGCCTCGAACAGATGGCGATCGCCCCGCTGGACGACATGGCCAAGACCATCGACGAATTGTTCGGCGAGCGCGTCGGCAAGGCGCAGCGCGAGGCCATGGCCGCCCGCTACGACCGCCGTCAGGAGCCGGGCCAGCTCTTCGCCGCGCCGCGCAGCGGCGCCATCGCCGCCCCGGCCATCGTCCCGGCGTCGCAGGCCTACCGCGAGGTCCCACGCCACAACTTCCATCCTATGATCCTCGGCGGCGAGGATGAAATCTGAGCCCGCCCTCCGGCGCTCTCCTGCTGCGCAACTGGCGGCGATGCGCCGCCAGTGGCCGGACTTTGCAGGCCGGCGCCTTGGCGACGGGACGTTGATCTGGCAGGGGCCGCTGCGGCCGAAGGCGCAGCTCTATACGATCGTCATCTGCTGGCATCCCGTCACGATGTCTCTGCCTTACGTGATCGTGGACGATCCGCCGCTGCGTCCGCGCCCGGGCGGCGCTTTCGCGGAAATCCCCCACCTCATCTTCTATGCCGACAAGCCTGAACAGTCGGGCCTGTGCCTTTTCGATCCCGAGGGCCGCGAGTGGTCGCCGACCGACCTGATCGCCGACACCACAGTGCTGTGGACCGCCGAATGGCTAACCTACTATGAACTGTGGCACATGACCGGCACATGGCTCGCGCCGGGCGTGGGTTACGAGAGCGTGGCGCGGATGATGAAGGCCGATGCGGAGGCCGTGAAGGCGGTGCTGAGCGATGTTCACTGACCGGCGCGCGAGCAGCCGGGGAACGCGCCGGCGCAAGCAACCCTGGCCCGCGGATAGGGCGTTCAGGATCCTCGCGCTCGATGGCGGCGGCATCAAGGGCGTCTACACCGCCGAACTGATGCGCCTGTGCGAAGAGCATTTCGGTAGGCCGGTGGCGTCGGTATTCGACATGATCGCCGGCACCTCGACCGGCGGCATCATCGCCCTCGGCCTTGGCCTCAGCAAATCCGCTGCCGAAATCTCCGCCTTCTACCGCGACGACGGGCGGCACATCTTTCCGCCGCTGCCACGGCACAGGTTGATGCGGTGGTGGAGGCGGTGGTGCGCCCTGCACGGCCCAAAGCTAAAGCACGAGGAACTGGAGCGCGCCCTGAAGCGGCGTTTCGAGGATCATCTTCTCGGCGAGTCGTCCTGCCGGCTTGTGATCCCCGCCTTCATGATGCCGAAGACCGAGATCGCCGTCTTCAAGACCGATCATCACGAGGATTTCCGCAACGACCACAAGACGCCGATGTGGAAGGTGGCCCGAGCGACGTCCGCGGCGCCGACCTATCTCAAGGGGCTGGAGCATGAGGAAAGCGGCCGCATCTTTATCGATGGCGGTGTTTGGGCGAACAACCCGGCCATGGTCGCGCTGGTGGACGCGCTGACCGCCTACGACATCACGCCCGACCAGGTGCAGATGCTGAGCATCGGGACCGGCAACGCGCCGTTCTCCCTCAGCAAGGACAAGGTTATGAGCGGCCTCGTCGCCTGGCGCGAAGCTATCAAGGCCGCGATATTCCTGACCACCGACAACGCCACCGCGCAGGTGAAACTCCTGCTCGGCCCCGAACGCTGTGTGCGGATCGAGCCGGCGGGCGATGACGCGGCGGTCGAGATGGACGACTACGACAACGCCTTTGCCCATCTTCCGGGGCTGGCGGCGACGGATTTTTCTATCCACGAGGCCGCCATCGCGCCGTTCTTCGCTCACGCCGTCGTGCCGCGCGAACGGCACTACACTAGCACGCCGGGCAGGGACTGAACGCGGCCTGTAGCAGTGGATCAACTTCGCATCCGTCGCGGCTGCAACTTTGTCTGCTCCAAGCCAGTCACGAGTCTGCCTTGGTCTACATGCGGACATCGCGTTCGAAAGTCGGATGTCCGCTTTCGATCTGGCCACACCCAAGAACGGTCAGTCCGCAAACGGCCCCACTCCGGTCATCGTGCATACCGGGTTCAATAACCGCAAAACGGTCGAACACCGCCGTTTGAGATCAACGCCACCCGTGTACCATGCTAAAACGCGTCAGCCCGGACGCCTACCCTGGTTCAGCATATTTCGCTCACCCCCGCGCGTCCCCGCCGCCGGCATCCTCGGCCGACAGATGATCGCCGACACGCTGCATCAGCCAGCCCCAGGCTTCCTTCTCGCCTTCGCCCGCGGTCTTTTCGATGGCAATCGAAAGGTAGGCGATCTCCGCCTCGATCTTGTCGCGCGGCAGCATGCCGAGCCGGCTGACCAGGATGGCCAGCTCCAGCACCGCCGCCTTGGCGCGGTTGAAGCCGGTGAACGGCGCATGCGTTTCCTCCCCCACCACGCGGCAGAAATGGCGGGGCCGCATGCCATCGTCGTCGACACTTTCGACTTCGAGGAGCGAATGCGCGAGCGCCGCCGCGAGCCGCGGCACTGGAAATCCGTCGACCGGAACGGTTGGCCAATCCTTGCGGCCGGTCAGGCAGCCGGCAAAGATGCGCACGTCGTCGGTGTAATTGGCGATGGCGAAGGGCACTTCGGCGAGATTGTCGAGCGTGATCGACGGCCGGAACGGCGCGATCACCCAGCCGTCCTTTTCGGCGATGATGCCGATCGGCGCGATGTGGACGTTGCCGGCCTTGTTGACCGTGGTGATGATCGATTCGCGAATGTACGGCATGGTTTAGCGCTCTTTCTTCGCGCGAAGCGTGTGGCCCGCTTCGGCAAGCCGGGTGCGGTCGGTCTCGGGAGCCGGCGCGGCAACGCCCCATGCCAGAGGCTCGTCCTGCACATAGCGCTTGCCGAGGCGCCAGGCGATCTCGGCCTTCATCAGTTCCGCGCCGAGATAGAAGGCGTGCGCGCCATCGGCCTCGACGCCGAGCCCGGTAAAGAGTTCGAACGCATCCGTGGCAACCGCATGCCCCTTGCCGTTGAAAACATGGATGCCGTCCTCGGCGGTCATGATGCGGAAGTTGGCGTCGCGCACCTCTGCCGCCAATGCCTCGATGTCCCCGGTCGAGGCGGTGAACGGCTTGCGGTCGTGAACCTGCAGGAGGCCCGGATGGTAACTGCGCGGCAGCGCACCGTCGTTCCTGGCGGCAAACAGGATGCGCCGCGCAATATCGTGCTCCTCGATCGTTCGCAGCGTGTGCGGGCTGACATGCACGGCAAGCAGGTTTCGGATCTGCAGCTCCGAGCAGAGCCCGGCCAGAACGGCGGTAACGCCGGAACTGTCGGCGTCGGTCAATTCGGTGAGATTGCCGGTGCCCATCAGCAGTTCGACTTCGGGCCAGCGACGGCGCGCCTCGATGAAGCGCCCGAGCGAGGCGGCAAAGCCGAAATGGATCGGGTCGAGCACCGGATCGGCGATGAAGGCGACGCCGACCTTTTGCGCCGCTTCGATGGCCCGCCCGAGCGAATCCAGATCGCCCGGGGTGGACGGGATCAACACGGGCACAGCCTTGTGGCCGGAGGCCAGCGGCAGCGTGTTTTCGTCGAGGCTGAGAAGATAGTCCGCACCGGCGCGCGCGCCGATCGACAATTCGTCCGTGCTGGCGGAATCGACACTGACCAGAAAGCCCCGTGCCTTCAGCTCGAGCACGGCGTCTGCCAGCAACGGAAACGGCGTTTCCGGCAGGCAGCCGAGATCGATGACGTCAGCGCCGGCCGCGGCCAGCGCCTGCGCGCGCGCCACCAGCGCCTCGAGCGACAGCATCGGCGCATCGACGATTTCGGCGAAGATGCGCATGTCGTGACGCGAAAGGTCTGGCGGCTCGCCCGCCCGGCCGAGAAAGGCCGGCAGATCGGCGATCTCGTCGGGGCCGCGTATGAAAGGCACGCCGAAATGGTTCGACAGATGCTCGATGTCCCCCCGATAGCGGCCGGGCAGGATGATGCGGTCGGCGCCTGTCAGGGTGAGCCGCCGCTTGACGATGTCTTCGGTCATCAGCGCGGCGACCTTGACGCCGATGTCGATGATCTCCCACGCAAATCCGGTCTCGCCCAGTCCGGCCAGCAGCCTTTCCAGCCGGACCTTGGCCAGATGGCCGGTAAGAAAGACCAGCCGCTCAGCCATGGCTGGCGAGCTCGGCGCGGCGTCGTCGAACCGAGGCTTCGAGTTCGGCGAGCGACTCGACCACCTCGGTCCGCTCGAAGCTCTTCAAAAGGTTGGTATTCTCCAGGTCGATCCTGCGCGGATAGACCTTGACCAGCCCATGCGGCGCCATGGTTTCGAGTTCCGGCGCGGTGTCGCAAGCAAAGACGATGGCCGGCACCCGGCACTTTCCCGCCTGGGCAAAGACGTTGGTGGCGAGCGTGTCGGAAATGCCGTGCACGCATTTGGCGACCGTGTTGGAACTGGCCGGCGCCACCACGACGGTGTGATAGACACCGTGATAGAATTCGCCGACCGGGATCGCACTCGCGGTCTTGTCGTGCAGCACGCGCGTCGTGTCCGGGAAATCGAGCTTGAGCTTGTACATTCGCAGCACTTCGTCGGCGGCTTTCGACACGAAGACATCGCAATGCTCGAGCTGGTGAATGAGTGCGAAGCTCTCCGTAAAAAAATGACCGGAACCGGTCAAAACCCATGCCCAGCGCGGCGTATGCAGCTTCGCCATCGCCTACCCTGCTTTTCTTGCCGGCCGGACAGGGGCCGCGATCGCGACGCCGGGCAGATTGCCCGCCGCGAGCAGCGTCCCGGCCCCGGCGGCATCTTTCGGGCCGGCGAGATGGAAATCGACGCCGTCGGGCAGCATGGCGGCGAAGCCGGCGTCGACGATGCCTCTGGTACCCAAGCTGTCGATGGTGTCGCTGCCGAAGAAGGCGCCGGTCTGCTTGATCAGCAGCAGCGCCTTCGCGCCAAGCTTGCCGGCAAGCCAGGCGGCAAGCGAATCGGAGGTGATATCCCAGGACGCCGGAATGTCCGGCGCCGACAGGGCCAATGACGACGGCAGCCACACCGGGACCTTGCCGGCGTCCGACGCCCGCGCCATTTCTTCCAGCGACCGCGCCGGCGCCAGCCTTTCGTCACGGTCGAGAATGACCTGGCCGAATTGCTCCATGGCGAGGATCGCCATGGCGTGGGCGGCGGTGTCGGAAAAATCCATGCGGATCTGCGTCTCGCGCACCTGGTCGGCGAAGAGGCCGCCGCCGGGCACGATGACGACCGGCAGCTTGGAACCCGCCAGCGCCGCGATCCAGCTTTCCAGTTCCGCCGCACGGACCGTGCTGCCGCCAAGCTTGACGACAGCACGCCTGACGACCTCGGGCTTTTCCTGTCGCGGCTGCGAAACAGCGTTTTGGCCTTTTCGCCCGGCAGAGCCGGAGGCAACGCCGCGGCCTGCCGATTGGCGCTTGCGTTCGATCTCGACGCCGACGCCACCCGGGCCGAGTTCGAGCTTTTCCACCCTTACCGTGACGCGCACGACACGCGGGTTCTCCAGAATGTACGTCGCCACCTGCTCGGCCAGGGCCTCGCTGAGCTGGACGTGGCCCCGTGCGACGATGGTGCGAATGCCGTCCATGATGATGTCGTAGGAGAACACATGACGCATGTCTTCGGGATGGTCGGTGACTTGCAGCACGTCGGCGCTCACGTCGAAACGCACCTTCTGCGTATGGCCGTGCTCGAAGCTGTAGGCGCCGATCTGGACCGGAAGGACAAAATCCCGCACGAAGATCTTGTCGGTGCCCAGTGTCGGGTCGGTGCCCGGCGAATAGCCCCTCGCCGCCAGCAGCCGGTAGTCGACGCTCGACGCGCCGCCAGCCCGGGAGACTTCCGGGACCAGCTCGCGGATCTGCGAAACCGCCTCGGCGCTGATCGAACCGGTGCGGCCGGAGTCGCCGCACAGTGCCCCGCGAAAGCCGAGAAAATCGGGAGCGAAGGGCAACAGGCGCGGAATGTCGGGCGCTTCCAGCGATCCGCTCAGGCCAACCATGAGACCAAGCGATTTCGCTCGATCGACGAACCCCGGGATTTGCTCGGGCGGCAGATGGTCGAGCAGCCGCCCGTCTGCCTTGTTCGCGGTGTCGACCATGGCGCCATGGAAGCGATGTTTGGCGAACGTCGGCAAAAGCTCGAAATCCGGCGCCAGATCCGCGAAAAGCACGGCGATCAGCTTCGTTCGCTCGGCGAGCGGTTCAAGCGCCTGCGCACAAGCGGCGGCATTTGCCGACGGAAAAAAGCCTATCTTGACGTAGTCGACGCCGGTCGCGGCGATCTCTTCGGCCTTGGCGCGGATCGTTTCGGGTTCCATCGGCAGGTCGCCGCAAACGGCGCTGACCGGCGCCCGGCCGGCAATCAGCGAAATAGTCCGACTGAGCGTTTGCGTGGATACCGCGCCCAGCGCTCCCGCCTTCGGGTCCTTCAGGTCGACGATGTCGACGCCGCCCGCAAGCGCGATCTCCGCCTCGTCGACGCCGGTGACGCTGCCCAGCATTCTGGTCATTGGACTTTCTCCGGCGACAGGGCGCCCTTGTTGAGACGATTGATCTTCCCGTGCCAGGATTCGTCCACTGCCTCATCGGCGGCAGGTTCCATAGCAATGGCATTGCTGATCTCTAAGCAGGTTCCGCAAAAGTGTCCCACGGTTTTGCGACAAGAACCTGCGATAAGCAAAGACCTAAGCAGACGAAGTCTGCTTAGTCCGTATACCGAAATCCGCCCGCCTGCCGTTCCGGCGAAAAGGCATGGAACTAAAGCAGACGCAATAAGTCCACTTTCAGGGTTTGATAAATTTTGCGGGTCAGCTAAGCTCATCATGGGCACCTTGACTTCGCGCCGGTCCGACAACAATCGGACTTTAGCGCAAGAACGGGTAATTTTATCGATGACGAGCGCGGTGCCGTGCACTCTCGCGGCCTTTTTGTGCTTTTTTCCCTGACCGTCAACGTTCCCGGCGCGCTCGCCCAGGAAGCGTCGCCGTCCGCAACGGCCAAGCCGGAGAAAAAGATAACCGAAATCAAGATAGGCTATTTGCGCGCCTATGCGCCGCAGCTGGCTTTGTCGGTTATCGACGTCCCGCCGCGCGATGAAGGTGTTGCCGGCGCCAATGTGGCGATTGCCGACAACAACACGACCGGCAGCTTCCTCGGCCAGAAATTCAGCCTCGACATGACCGAGGTAAAGCCGGACGCGGACGTCGTTCCGGCCTTCCAGGAAATGATCGCCAAGGGCGACCGCTATGTGGTCGCGGACCTCTCGGCCAGGCAATTGCTGTCGATCGCCGATCTTGCCCGCGACAATGGCGTCTTGATCTTCAATGCCGGCGCCACCGACGATAGTCTTCGCGAGGAGGAGTGCCGCGCCAACATCTTCCACACCATCCCGACGCGCAGCATGCTGGCCGACGGGCTGGCGCAATATCTCATCTGGAAGCAATGGCGGCGCTGGGTGCTGATCTACGGCTCGCACGAGCGCGACCAGCTTTTCGCCGAGGCGCTGCGCCGGTCGGCGACGCGCTTCGGCGGCGAGATCGTCGGTGAAAAGGAGTTCAAGGATACAGGCACGGCACGGCGGACCGATTCCGGCGTCGTCCAGATCCAGCGGCAGATGCCGGTCTTCACCCAGGACCTGCCGGAGCACGACGTGTTGCTGGTCGCCGACGAGAGCGAGGTGTTCGGCACGTACGTTCCATTCCGCACCTGGATTGCGCGGCCGGTCGCCGGCACCGCCGGCCTCACCCCGTCGGCCTGGCATCCGGCCAGCGAGCAATGGGGCGGCACCCAGATCCAGAACCGCTTCGCCAAGGCAAACGGCCGCCGCATGATATCGAAGGACATGGCGGCGTGGACCGCGGTGCGCATCCTCGGCGAGGCCGCGACCCGCACGCAGGGCGCCGACCCGCAAAAGATGACCGACTTCATCCGCTCCGACGATTTTTCGATCGCCGCCTTCAAAGGTCAGAAACTGACCTTCCGCAAGTGGAACCAGCAGTTGCGGCAGCCGATCTTTCTCGGCGACAACCGGTCGGTCGTCTCGACATCGCCGCAGGAAGGTTTTCTGCACCAGGTGTCCGAGCTCGATACGCTCGGGGTCGATGAGCCGGAAACGAAATGCGTGCTTGAGTAGAACCAATTGGGAGGGATTTCAGTGCAGAGAGCAGCTTACGCGCTCGCCATTCTCGCGGCCGGCTTCATGACCGGCCCGGCGGCGGCCTACACCGCCTATGTTTCCAACGAGAAGGACAACACGATGAGCGTCGTCGACACCGCGACGATGCAGGTGGTGAAGACCGTCAATGTCGGGCAGCGTCCGCGCGGCATCACCATCTCACATGACGGCAAGCACGTTTATCTCTGCGCCAGCGACGATGATTCGATCGAGGTGATCGACACGGCAACCCTTGAGATCGTCGATACCTTGCCCTCCGGGCCTGACCCGGAGCTCTTCGTGCTCTCGCCTGACGGCAAGACGCTCTACGTCGCCAATGAGGACGACAATCTCGTTACCGTCATCGACATAGAGAGCAAGAAGGTGCTGACCGAGATCCCCGTCGGCGTCGAACCGGAAGGCATGGGCATCAGCCCGGACGGAAAGACCATGGTCAACACGTCGGAAACGACGAACATGGCGCATTTCATCGATACGACGACCCACGAGATCACCCACAACGTGCTGGTGGACACGCGCCCGCGCTTCGTCGAGTTCACGCCCAACGGCAAGCAGGCCTGGGTGAGTGCCGAGATCGGCGGCACGGTTTCGGTGATCGACAATGAAACGCGCGAGATTGTCCACAAGATCACCTTCGAGATATCAGGCCTGAGGGCCGAATCCATACAGCCGGTCGGCGTGCGCATCACCGCCGACGGCAAGAAAGCCTATGTGGCGCTCGGACCGGCCAACCGCGTCGCGGTGATCAATACCGAGACATACGAGGTCGAGAAATACGTGCTGGTCGGCCAACGCGTCTGGCAGCTCGCCTTCACCCCGGACCAGAAGACCATCATCTCGACCAACGGCGTGTCGAACGACATCACCTTCATCGACGTGGCGACCGACGAGCCGGTGCAGTCGGTGACCGTCGGCGCGCTGCCGTGGGGCATCGTCGTCTCGCCCAATTGAATCAACAGAAAAACAGCACAAGGGTAGGAAATCATGCGGAAATTTCGGATGCATGCGTTCGCTGCGCTGGTCGGCGTGGCACTGACGCAAGGCCACGCCTGGGCGCAGGACGAC
Organism: Mesorhizobium sp. M9A.F.Ca.ET.002.03.1.2; assembly: GCF_003952365.1. Classification (NCBI taxonomy): domain Bacteria; kingdom Pseudomonadati; phylum Pseudomonadota; class Alphaproteobacteria; order Hyphomicrobiales; family Phyllobacteriaceae; genus Mesorhizobium; species Mesorhizobium sp. M9A.F.Ca.ET.002.03.1.2. The sequence continues at coordinate 6,136,022 of NZ_CP034443.1, forward strand.
GATGACGATGACGCAGCCGCCGGTGCGGCCACCAAGACGGACGCCAGTCCCGAAACCGAGAAGGCAACCCGGGCCAGCAAGGACGTGCCGGAACTTATCCTCGGCGCCAAGGAAGACCAGTTCACCGTCAACCAGAAGGACTTCCAGCTGATCGCCGGCCAGGGCTATCGCTGGAAGATCACCGCGGCCGGCGGGCTGGAATACAAATTCCATACCGACCTCTTCCGCAATGTGTGGAACAACCAGATCGTCATCAACGACCTCGAGGTGCACATGAACGGCGCACCCGCATGGCTCGAATTCGACGCCGACGGCACCATCCAGGTACAGTTCACCACCGTAAGGCCCGGCATCTACACATGGTCGGTGCCCGACCTCGCCGACAAGGGCATGAAAGGCACGATCACGATCAAGTAGGATCACTGGCAAGTAGGATCACCGGCAAGTAGGGTCACCGGAAAGCAGGGCCTGCGCGATCGAGCCCGGTGCGCTAGACTCCCCGGGCGCCAGACTGGCGATGTGCTAGATTCCCGGGCGCTAGACTATCGTCGACGACAAGGAGCCAGCCGGCGTGCAGCATGTGAAGACAAGCGGGCCAGGAGATGAGGTGGCGGCGCTCGATGTCGCCGGTGTCGGCCATTCCTATGGGCCGAAGCGGGCGCTCAACGACGTCTCGTTCTCGATCGCGCCGGCGACTTTCACCGTTCTTCTCGGCCTCAACGGCGCCGGCAAGACAACCCTGTTCTCGCTGATCAGCCATCTTTACGACACGCGCCGCGGATCGATCCGCATCTTCGGCCATGACGTCAGCCGCGCCTCGGGCGAAGCGCTCAGGCGTGTCGGCATCGTGTTCCAGGCCCGCACGCTCGACCTCGATCTCAGCGTCCACCAGAACCTCTCCTACCACGCCTCGCTGCATGGCATCGGGGGACGCGAGGCCCGGCAGCGTATTGCCGCGCTGCTCGACATAGTCGACATGCAGGGCCGTCAGCATGACAAGGCACGCAGCCTTTCCGGCGGCCAGATGCGGCGCATCGAGATCGCCAGGGCGCTGCTCCACCGTCCGTCCCTGCTGCTGCTCGACGAGGCGACCGTCGGCCTCGACATCCAGTCGCGCGCGGGCATTCTCGCCACCATCCGCAAGCTCGTCGAAACCGAGGGCATCGGCGTGCTGTGGGCGACGCATCTGATCGATGAGGTTGAAGACGGCGACCATGCCGTCGTCTTGCGGCAGGGCGAGCTGGTCGCCAAGGGCAAGGTGGCCGATGTCGTCAGGGCGAGCGGTGCCGGTTCGATCCGCGACGCCTTTTCAAGGCTCAGCCGCATCGAACCTGCCGGCAGCGCGGAGATATCGCCATGAGCGCTCCCGCAACGCCCGAAAAAGTCGCGGGCATCGTGCCGGTAAGGTTCGAGACGTTCGGCCTGCGCCACTATCTCATCTGCCTCAAAGGCGTCGTCCTGCGGGAGTGCCTGCGCTTCCTGCATCAGCGCGAGCGCTTCATATCCTCGCTGGTCCGGCCGCTCATCTGGCTGTTCATTTTTGCCGCCGGATTCCGGCAGGTGCTCGGCGTATCGATCATCCCGCCCTACAAGACCTACGTGCTCTACGAGGTCTACATCACGCCGGGCCTGTGCGGCATGATCCTGCTGTTCTCGGGCATGCAGTCTTCGCTGTCGATGGTCTATGACCGCGAGATGGGCAACATGCGCACTTTGCTGGTCAGCCCCTTCCCGCGCTGGTTCCTGCTGGTATCGAAGATGCTCGCCGGCGTCTCCGTATCGATCGCGCAGGTCTACGCATTCCTGATCGTTGCCTGGTTCTGGGGCGTCAAGGCGCCGCCGCTTGGCTATCTCATGGTGCTGCCGGCGCTGTTCCTGTCGGGCATGATGCTTTGCGCGCTCGGCATGCTTTTGTCCTCGATGATCAAGCAGCTCGAAAACTTCGCCGGCATCATGAACTTCGTCATCTTTCCCGGCTATTTTGCCTCTCCCGCGCTCTACCCCTTATGGCGCATCCAGGAGGCGAGCCCGCTGCTTTACAAGATCTGCCTCGCCAATCCGTTCACCTACGCCGTCGAACTGATCCGCTTCGCCTTCTACGGCCAGATCGACTGGCTGTCGCTGGGCGTCGTTGCCGGCTGCACGTTGCTGTTCCTTGCCGCCGCCATCATCGCCTACGACCCTTCGCGTGGCCTGATAACCCGCAAACAGGACACGGGAGGAAATGCCTGATGGCACGAATGAGCCTTGTTCGCAGCCTGGTTGTGGTTGCCATGCTCGCGCCAAGCATGAAAGCCAATGCGGCAAACGCCGATCCGGACTGGCCCTGCATACAGCGCAAGGTGCCGCAACTCTCGCTCGGCCAGATCTGGAACGGGCCGGAGCTTCCCCCGGCGGCGAAGGACTGGTCGAAGGACCCCGCCATTTCCGCCCTGGTCGAGGAGGTGGCGGCCCGGCGGATACCGATTGCGGAAGCCCAGAAGAAGATCAGGGATTTCGCCGCCGCCATGCCGGCTGAGCAGCTTGCACCGAAAATGGCGATGCTGGTGCAAGGCATGTTCGACCACATGGACGCCGAGCGCTCGCACGTGATGTCGGGCATTTCCCGCTACGCCCACAAGCAGCTCCAGATGGCCGCCGAATTGCGCAAGGAAGCGTCCGGCGTCGATGCATTGCAGGCAAAGCCCGATGCGGATCCAGACGATGTCGAACGGCGAACCGAACAGCTGAAATTCGCAACGCGAATTTTCAATGAACGCGTACAGTCGCTGACTTATGTCTGTGACGTGCCGACGATAATCGAGCAGCGGCTCTATCAACTGTCCAAGACTGTCTCGGAGACGCTCGCCGCGAAGAAATAGACCTTATCCGATCTTCGCGGCGGATCTCATATCCCCCGGCCGGGCAGCACGCGCCAGCGCTGCACGAAATAGCCGGGATGTGTCTCGACCCACTGGGCCACCAGCGGCTGCGCCTGCATGAAGGCGGTCCCGGGATTCATCGCCAGGCCGTCCACCATTTGTTCGCGCTGTTCACAGGTCTGCGGCACATCGGTCAGGCAGACCATCATAACGAGTGTGTAGAGCATTACCCCTTGTCCCCATCGAATTCCCGAACCTCATTGCCCGGGAGGTTTCCGAAATACCGACCAGTCTGCAGGGGTCGCACGTACAGATCGCTTACAGGCGTGAGGACGTGGCCCCCGTTCTTTTCGCAGTGCAACATAACATACTGCTTATCTAACGCCAACGGTCGCCGGAGCGTTCTCCACCCCTTCTCGGATATGTCGGTCATTAGGGTCGACTTCCCCGTCCAGCGTCATCCCGCTCTGGCGTGCGGATAGAGCTTGCCGAACAGCGGCAGGTACATCGCGCCCTTGCGCATCAGGAAATCGTGGAACGTCGCCATGGCCGGCGAGACCGCGTGATCGGTGCGCATCACCGAAAACCATTGCCGGCGGATCGGCATGCCGACGACGTCGAGGATGACCAGCCGGCCGGCCTCGGTTTCCGCGGCGATGGTGTGGGCGGAGATGAAGGCGATGCCGAGACCGGCCATCACCGCCTGCTTGATCGTCTCGTTCGAGCCCATCTCGACGCCGAGATCGTCGATGCGGCCGGGCACGTCGCTCAGGAATATTTCCAATGAGATGCGCGTGCCGGAACCGGGCTCGCGAATGATGAAATGCTCTTCGGCGATCCGCTCCTTGCTAATGTCGCGTGCCGACGCCAGCGGGTGGTCGGGCGGCGCGATGATGACCAGCGGGTGATCGCCGAAGACCGAGGCACGCACCGGGACTTCCTTGGCCGGGCGTCCCATCAGCGCGATGTCGATGTCGTGGTTCTTCAGACTGTCGATCGTTTCGGCACGGTTGCCGATGGCGAGCCGCATGTCGATGTCGGGATGCTCCTTCATGAAGCCGGCCATCAGCCGCGGCGCGAAATATTTGGCGGTGGAAACGACGCCGAGCCTCAGACTGCCGGTGCGCACGCCCTTGATCGCATCCATCCTGTCTTCGAGCAGACGAAGCCGCTCCTCGATCGCCTGCGCCGTCTCGACGAAGGCCAGACCTGCGGCAGTGGGACGCATGCCGTCCGACGTCCGGTCGAACAGGGCCAATTGGAACTCCTCCTCCACCTGCCGCAGCTGGATCGTCACAGCTGGAGGAGACAAGCCTAACACCTTGGCGGCGCTAACGATTTTCCCGTGGCTGATGATCGCCTGAACGGTCTTGAATTGCTTGAGCGTGAGGTTTCTCATACGGCACACTAAATTTTTTTTACTGCCGAAGTAAAGTTATTGAATTTTACTTATCCGGCATCGTTTGTTTTCATTTGCCAATCCGGCCTCCGAGGAGATGCGGCTGGATCGGGAGGTTACGATGCCAGCGGCAACGCTCGACGCTTTTCTGAATTCCTATCTCGGCCCGCCCGACGAACTGCGCTCCGCGGTCGTCGCGACCATCCGTCAGCTGACGCAGGCCGCCACCAAGATCCGCAACACCATCAATCAAGGGGTGCTCGGCGCCGCCTTTGCCGGAACCCGCAGCGCCAACGCCGACGGCGACATGCAGAAGGATCTCGACATCTTCGCCGACGACATCTTCCTCGACGCCATGCGCCACGCTCCGGTCGCGCTCTACGCTTCCGAGGAACTGGAGCAGCCGGTCCTGCTCGACAGGCAGGCGCCTCTCGCCATCGCCATCGACCCGCTCGACGGCTCTTCCAACATCGATACCAACGTGTCGATCGGAACGATCTTCTCGCTCCTCCCTGCAACTGGCGCGCCGGATGGCAATCCGGCCGCCTCTTTTCTGCAGGCAGGCGTGAACCTGCTGGGCGCCGGTTTCTTCATCTATGGGCCGCAGCTGGCGCTCGTTCTGTCGCTCGGCAGCGGCACGCATGTCTTCGTTCTCTCGACCAGGCTCGGCACCTTCGTCCAGGCCTACGAGAGCCGGATCATCCCCGCGCGCACCCAGGAGTTCGCCATCAACGCCGCCAACTACCGGCATTGGGACGAGGCGGTGCGCCTCTACATCGACGACTGCCTCGAAGGCACAGAAGGCCCACGCGGAAAGGATTTCAACATGCGCTGGATCGCATCCCTGGTTGCAGACTGCTATCGGATATTGATGCGCGGCGGTGTGTTCCTGTATCCAGGCGACCAGCGCAAGGGTTACCGCCAGGGGCGGCTGCGCCTCGTCTACGAGGCGAACCCGATCGCCTATCTCGTCGAACAGGCGGCCGGCGCCGCCACCGACACCATCACCCGCATCCTCGAGATCGAACCCGAGAGCCTGCACCAGCGCGTGCCCGTGGTGTTCGGATCGGCGCGGGAAGTCGCGCGCATCACCCGCTACCACACCGAGCCCAGCGCTATCGGCGAGCGTGCGCCGCTGTTCAGCCGCCGCGGCCTTTTCAGGGCCTGAGCACCATGTCGGCAAAGCATCCCATCATCACCATCACCGGGTCGTCGGGCGCGGGCACCACCTCGGTCAAGCGCGTCTTCGAGCTGATCTTCCGGCGCGAGAACATCGAGGCCGCCTTCATCGAGGGCGACGCTTTCCATCGCTACGACCGCACCGCGATGAAGGCGAAAGTGGCCGAGGAGGAGAAGGCGGGCAATCCGAACTTCACCCACTTCAATGCCGCGGCCAACGAGCTCGCAATCCTCGAAGAGGTGTTTGAGGAATATGGCCGCCGGGGAACCGGAAAGACCCGCACCTACATCCATGACGAGGACGAGGAGAAGCAGTACGGCACGCCGCCGGGACAATTTACCGAATGGCGCGAATTCCCTCCGAGCGACCTGCTCTTCTACGAGGGCCTGCATGGCTGCGTCGTCACCGACAAGATCGACCTGGCCAGGCACGCGGACCTCAAGATCGGCGTGGTGCCGGTCATAAATCTCGAATGGATCCAGAAGATCCATCGCGACCGCGCAACGCGCGGCTATTCCACCGAGGCGGTGATGGACGTCATCCTGCGCCGCATGCCGGACTATGTCCGCTACATCGTCCCGCAATTCTCGCAGACCGCCATCAATTTCCAGCGCGTGCCGATCGTCGACACGTCCAACCCGTTCATCGCGCGCTGGATTCCGACGCCCGACGAATCGATGCTGGTCATCCGCTTCGCCAATCCCCGCGGCATCGATTTCCCATACCTGCTTTCGATGATCCACGACTCGTTCATGTCGCGGCCGAATTCCATCGTGGTGCCAGGCAACAAGCTCGACCTTGCCATGCAGCTGATCCTGACGCCGCTCATCCTGCAATTGATCGAACGCAAGAAACGCGTGTCGTGAGGAGGACGCCATGACCAGCCAAGCAGCCCTGAAGTCCGTCGCCGCCGCCGTCTCGGAGCGCGATATGGCCAACGCCATTCGCGCATTGGCGATGGACAGCGTCCAAAAGGCCAATTCCGGTCATCCGGGCATGCCGATGGGCATGGCTGATGTCGCGACGGTGCTGTTCAGCCGCTTCATCGACATCGATCCGTCCACGCCGGACTGGCCCGATCGCGACCGTTTCGTGCTGTCGGCCGGGCACGGCTCGATGCTGCAATATGCGCTGCATTACCTGCTCGGCTACGAGGACATGCCGATCGAGCAACTGCAGCGGTTTCGCCAACTGGGCAGCCGCACCGCCGGACATCCCGAATATGGCCATGCGCTTGGCATCGAGACGACAACCGGTCCGCTTGGACAAGGCATTTCGACCGCCGTCGGCATGGCGCTGGCCGAGCGCATGCTCGCGGCCCGCCACGGCGCCGATCTCGTCGACCATTTCACCTACGTGATCGCCGGCGACGGCTGCCTGCAGGAAGGCATCAGCCACGAGGCGATCGACCTTGCCGGCCACCTGAAGCTCTCCCGGCTGATCGTCTTGTGGGACGACAATGCGATCTCGATCGACGGACCGACGTCGCTGTCGACATCGATGGACCAGCCGGCCCGGTTCACAGCCGCCGGGTGGCATGTCCAATCGGTGGACGGCCACGACACGGAAGCCGTCGCCGCGGCAATCGAAGCGGCGCAGCAGTCGGATCGGCCGTCTTTGATCGCCTGCCGCACGGTGATCGGCAAGGGCGCGCCCAATCTGGGCGGTTCGGAAAAGACGCATGGCGCGCCGCTGGGCGATGCGGAGATCACTGCCACGCGTCAAAACATCGGCTGGTCCCACGCGCCGTTCGAAGTGCCGGACGACATCCTTTTCGCCTGGCGCGAAATTGCCGGGCGCGGGCAAGCGGCGCGGCACGCCTGGCAGCAGCGGCTTGCCGCCTCGCCGCGGCGCGAGGCCTTCGAGAGCGCGGTCGCCGGCAAGCTGGCCGAGGCGGTCTTCGAAGCGCTCGGCGCTTTCCGCAAGGAGCATGTCGAGAAGGCGACCAAGGTTGCAACGCGAAAAGCCTCCGAAATGGCGCTGGGCGCAATCAATGCCGCAACCGAGCTGACAGTTGGCGGCTCCGCCGATCTGACGCATTCGAACCTGACGATCACCAGGGGCATGAACCGCATAGCGCCGGATGACTATACCGGCCGTTACATCCACTACGGCATCCGCGAGCACGGCATGGCCGCGGCCATGAACGGCATCGCGCTGCATGGCGGCTTCGTGCCTTATGGCGGCACGTTCCTGTGCTTCGCCGACTATGCGCGCGGCGCGATGCGGCTCTCGGCACTCATGGGCCAGCGCGTCGTCTATGTGATGACGCACGATTCCATCGGCCTCGGCGAGGACGGCCCCACCCACCAGCCGGTCGAGCATTTGGCGATGCTGCGGGCCACGCCTAACCTCAACGTCTTCCGTCCGGCCGACATCATCGAAACGGCGGAATGCTGGGAACTGGCGCTGAAGAGCGAGAACCGGCCGAGCGTGCTGGTGCTGTCGCGCCAGAACCTGCCGATGCTGCGCCAAGCACACAGCAACGAGAACCGCTCCAGCCAGGGCGCCTACATCCTGCGCGAGCCAGCCGGGCACCGGGCCGTGACGCTGATCGCCACCGGCTCGGAGGTCGAGATCGCCGTTGCCGCCGCCGAACGGCTGGAAGCCGAGCACGGCATCGCCGCCGCGGTTGTCTCGATGCCGTGCTGGGAGCTTTTCGAGGAGCAGGACGTCGACTACCGAAAATCCGTTCTGGGCTCCGCGCCGCGCATCGCGGTCGAAGCCGCGGCGCGGCTCGGCTGGGACCGCTGGATCGGCGACACCGGCGCTTTCGTCGGCATGGCCGGTTTCGGCGCCAGCGCCCCTGCCCCGGATCTCTACCGGCATTTCGACATCACGCCCGAGGCCGTCGCCGCGGCGGCACTGAAGCTCATCATCTAGGAGGACCCACAATGGCCCGCATCACTCTTCGCCAGCTTCTCGACCATGCCGCCGAGCACGGTTACGGCGTGCCGGCATTCAACATCAACAACATGGAACAGGGCCTCGCCATCATGGAGGCGGCCAAGGCCTGCGACGCGCCGGTCATCATCCAGGCCTCGCGCGGCGCCCGCTCCTATGCCAACGACATCATGCTGGCCAAGATGATGGAGGCTTTGACCGAAATGCATCCGGCCATTCCGCTATGCATCCATCAGGATCACGGCAACAACGAAGCCACCTGCCTTTCGGCGATCCGCCACGGCTTCACCTCCGTGATGATGGACGGCTCGCTGATGGCGGACGCCAAGACGCCGGCCAGCTACGACTACAACGTCGCCATCACCGAACGCGTCGCGCGCATGGCGCATTGGGTCGGCGCTTCCGTCGAAGGCGAGCTCGGCGTGCTCGGCTCGCTGGAAACCGGCCAGGGCGAGGCCGAGGACGGGCACGGCGCCGAAGGCGCGCTTTCCCACGACCAGCTTTTGACCGATCCCGATCAGGCGGTCGATTTCGTGACCGCCACCCGGGTCGACGCGCTGGCGATCGCCTGCGGTACCTCGCACGGCGCCTACAAGTTCAGCCGCAAGCCCGACGGCGGCATCCTGGCCATGCAGGTGATCGAAGCGATCCACGAAAAGCTGCCCGACACGCATCTGGTCATGCATGGCTCGTCCTCGGTGCCTCAGGAACTGCAGGACATCATTAACAAATATGGCGGCGCGATGCCCCAGACCTTTGGCGTTCCGGTCGAGGAGATCGAGCGCGGCATCCGCTACGGCGTGCGCAAGGTCAACATCGACACCGATTGCCGCATGGCCATGGCCGGGCAGTTCCGCCGCGTCGCGACGGAGGACCCGCACGAATTCGATCCGCGCAAATTCCTTAAACCCGCCATGGACGCCCTGCGCGACCTGTGCCGTGACCGCTTCGAGCGCTTCGGCACCGCCGGCAACGCCTCGAAGATCAAAGTCATCGCCATGGATGAGATGGCGAAACGTTACGCCGCGGGAAAACTCGACCCGCATATCGCAACCGCGAAAGCCGCCTGAGCGGCGGTCCACCAAAAAGGAAAGGACCAGTGCCATGCCCGACAACAGATCCGAAACCGTCACCGGCAAGGACCGCTACAGATCCGGCGTCATGGAATACAAGAAGATGGGCTATTGGGAGCCCGACTACGAGCCGAAGGACACCGACATCATTTCGGTGTTCCGGATCACGCCGCAGGATGGCGTCGACCCGATAGAGGCCGCGGCCGCCGTCGCCGGCGAATCCTCGACCGCGACCTGGACGGTGGTCTGGACCGACCGGCTGACGGCGACCGAGAAATACCGCGCCAAGGCCTATCAGGTCGACCCGGTGCCAAACGCGCCCGGGCAGTATTTCGCCTATATCGCCTACGACCTCGACCTGTTCGAGCCAGGTTCGATCGCCAATCTCTCGGCGTCGATCATCGGCAACGTCTTCGGCTTCAAGCCATTGAAGGCGCTGCGGCTCGAAGACATGCGTTTTCCGGTCGCCTATGTGAAGACCTTCCAGGGCCCGGCGACCGGCATCGTCGTCGAGCGCGAGCGCCTCGACAAGTTCGGCCGCCCTCTGCTCGGCGCCACCGTCAAGCCGAAGCTCGGCCTTTCGGGCCGCAATTACGGCCGTGTCGTCTACGAGGCGCTGAAGGGCGGGCTCGATTTCACCAAGGATGACGAGAACATCAACTCGCAGCCCTTCATGCATTGGCGCGAGCGTTTTCTCTACTGCATGGAGGCCGTCAACAAGGCGCAGGCCGAGACGGGCGAGATCAAGGGGACCTATCTCAACGTCACCGCGGCCACCATGGAGGACATGTACGAACGCGCCGACTTCGCCAAGGAGCTCGGTTCCAACATCGTCATGATCGACCTGGTCATCGGCTACACGGCAATCCAGTCGATGGCGAAATGGGCGCGCAGGAACGACATGATCCTGCATCTCCATCGCGCCGGCCATTCGACCTACACGCGCCAGAAGAGCCACGGCGTTTCCTTCCGCGTCATCGCCAAATGGATGCGGCTTGCCGGCGTCGACCACATCCATGCCGGCACCGTCGTCGGCAAGCTGGAAGGTGATCCGGCGACGACCAAGGGCTACTACGACGTCTGCCGCGACGACTTCAACCCGAAGCGGCTCGAGAACGGCATCTTCTTCGACCAGCACTGGGCATCGCTCAACAAGCTGATGCCGGTGGCATCCGGCGGCATCCATGCCGGCCAGATGCACCAGCTTCTCGACCTGCTCGGCGAGGATGTGGTGCTGCAGTTCGGCGGCGGCACCATCGGCCATCCGATGGGTATCGCCGCCGGCGCCACCGCAAACCGGGTGGCGCTCGAATGCATGATCCTCGCCCGCAACGAGGGCCGCGATTATGTGCGGGAAGGGACTGAGATTCTCGAGCACGCCGCCAGGTCTTGCCTGCCGCTGCGACAGGCGCTCGATGTCTGGAAGGACGTGACCTTCAATTACGCCTCGACCGATACGCCGGACTTTGTCCCGGTGGCGACGGCTGCTGAATAAGGAGATCGACAATGCGCATCACCCAAGGGGCCTTTTCCTTCCTGCCCGACCTGACCGACGATCAGATCCGGGCGCAGGTTCAGTACTGCATCGACAACAAATGGGCCGTCAGCCTCGAGTTCACCGACGATCCGCATCCGCGCAACATCTATTGGGACATGTGGGGCCACCCGATGTTCGACAACCCCGATGCGGCGGCGCTGATCATGGAGCTCAACGCCTGCCGCAAGGTCTATGGCGACCGCTATATCCGCGTCGTCGCCTTCGATTCCTCGCATGGCTGGGAATCGGTGAAGCTCTCCTTCATCGTCAACCGGCCGGCCGAGGAACCGGGCTACCGGCTCGAGCGGCAGGAGACGGCCGGCCGCATGATCCGCTACACCACCAAACCCTACGCCGCGGACAGGCCGGCCGGGGCCAGGTACGGCTGACCGTCGAGAAACAGGAGAATGCGATGTCGGCGCCAGCCATGGCTGAAACCGAAGTGCCAGAGAACGCCGTCCCAGTGGCGATCGACCTGCGCGAGGAATTCGAAAGTTCCGGCGTCAAGGACGTTCTGGCCGAACTCGACCGCGACCTGATCGGGCTCGCCCCGGTCAAGAAGCGCATCCGCGAGACGGCGGCGCTTCTGCTGGTCGAGCGGGCGCGGCGCCGCATGGGCCTCGCCCATGACACGCCGACGCTGCACATGAGCTTCACCGGAAACCCCGGCACCGGCAAGACCACTGTTGCGCTGCGCATGGCCGACCTGCTGCATCGGCTGGGTTATATCCGCAAGGGCCACCTGGTCTCAGTGACGCGCGACGATCTGGTCGGCCAGTATATCGGTCACACCGCACCCAAGACCAAGGAGATCCTGAAGAAGGCGATGGGCGGGGTGCTGTTCATCGACGAGGCCTATTATCTCTACCGGCCGGAGAACGAGCGCGATTACGGCCAGGAGGCGATCGAGATCCTGCTGCAGGTGATGGAGAACCAGCGTGACGATCTCGTGGTCATCCTCGCCGGCTACGCGCAGCGCATGGACCGCTTCTTCGAGAGCAATCCGGGATTCCGATCACGCATCGCCCACCACATCGACTTTCCCGACTACACGGACGAGGAACTGCTTGGGATTGCCGAACAGATGCTCGACCAGCAGAATTACCTGCTCGACGATGCGGCAGCCGCCGTAATGGCCGACTACATCGCGCGACGCCGCGCGCAGCCGCATTTCGCCAATGCCCGTTCGATCCGCAACGCGCTCGACCGCGCACGGCTGAGGCAGGCGAACCGCCTGTTCGAAAGTGCGAACGGACCGCTCGATGCCCGGGCGCTGTCGACGATCTCGGCCGAGGATATCACCGCCAGCCGGGTCTTCGCGCTAAAACCCGGGTCTTCGCACTAAAACCCGGGTCTTCACTAAAACCAAGGAAGGAGAAACCAAATGACGCGAAAAACCATCATCGCCCCTTCCGTTCTGTCGTCGGACTTCTCGCGGCTCGGCGACGAGGTCGAAGCGGTTGTCCGGGCGGATGCCGACTGGATTCATCTCGACGTGATGGACGGCCATTTCGTGCCCAACATCACCTTCGGTCCGCCGGTGATCAAGGCGATCCGTGATCGAACGGACAAGGTCTTCGACTGCCATCTGATGATCGCGCCGGCCGACCCCTATCTCGCCGCCTTCGCCGATGCCGGCTGCGACATCATCACGGTGCATGCCGAGGCCGGGCCGCATCTCGACCGTTCGCTGCAGGCGATCAGGAATCTCGGCAAGAAGGCCGGCGTATCGCTGAATCCGTCGACGCCGGAAAGCGTCATCGAGTATGTGCTCGACCGGCTCGATCTGGTGCTTCTGATGACGGTCAATCCGGGCTTCGGCGGCCAGGCTTTCATTTCGTCCGTCGTCGACAAGGTCAGGCGGGTCAAGGCGCTGATCGGCAACCGCCCGATCGACATCGAGATCGACGGCGGCGTCACGCCCGAGACCGCTCCGCTGGTCACCGCGGCCGGCGCCAATGTGCTGGTCGCCGGCTCGGCCATCTTCAAGGGCGGCACCGAGGCTGCCTATCGTGCCAATATCGGCGCCATCAGGCAGGCGGCCGACGGGGCGATCCGGAAGGCCGCGTAAACCGTTTCATCGGAGGGCAAATATGGCGGCAATCCCACCTGTCTGCGATTTCGGCTGGCAAGCCGTCGATGCCGTCTTGCCCGGCATCGACGGCAAGTCGCATTCGATCTTCAGCCACGCCGGCCCGAACGGGCTGGTGGTGGCCTTCATCTGCAATCACTGCCCCTATGTGAAGGCGGCGATTTCACGCATCGTGCGCGATGCCAACGACCTCAAGGCGGAAGGTATCGGCTTTGTCGCGATCAACGCCAACGATGCCGACGCCTATCCGGATGATTCCTTCGACAACATGAAGCTCTTCGCCAGGGCGAACGGCTTCACCTTCCCCTACCTCCATGACGAGCGCCAGACGGTGGCGCGTGCCTATGGCGCCGTGTGCACGCCGGATTTCTTCGGGCTCAACAGCGAGTTGACGCTGCAATATCGCGGCCGGCTTGACGCGTCGCGACGAGACGCCGGACCGCCAGGGCTGAGGCGCGACCTGTTCGAGGCGATGAAGCAGGTTGCCCGAACCGGCGACGGGCCGCTCGACCAGATCGCTTCGATCGGCTGCTCGATCAAGTGGAAGGACGCCGCATGAACGTCGGCGCGGGTAGGCCTTTTCGATCGCCAAAGGCGATCCTGTTCGATCTCGACGGCACGCTGGTCGATTCGGCGCCTGACATAACGGCCGCGGTCAACGAATTGCTGGCCGGCCGCGATCTGCCGCCGCTGCGCCTGGAACAGGTCAAGGCGATGATCGGCGGCGGCATCAGGAAACTGGTCGAACGGGCCTTCACGGCTTCCGGATCGCCGCTCCTCGGCAGCGCGCTCGATGAAGCCAACCGCGTCATGATGCCGATCTACCGCCGGCATCTGACCGGCCTGACAAGGCTGATGCCTGGCGTCAAGGAGGTCCTCACGCACCTCCACCTGAGCGGCATCGCCATGGGCGTGGTGACCAACAAGCCGCAGTTGGCGGCGCGCGAAATCCTGCTGCATTTTGGGCTGACGGAGTATCTCGGCGCGATCGTCGGCGGAGACGCGGTGACATACATGAAACCGGCGCCCGACGCCCTGCTGCTGGCGCTCGACCAGCTCCAGGTCGAACCTCGTGAGACACTGATGGTCGGAGACAGCAGCGCCGACGTGGCCGCCGCGCGCGCCGCCGGCATGCCCGTCATCCTGCTGCATGGCGGCTACAGCCAAGTTCCCGTTGAAGAGCTTGGCGCCGACCTCGTTTGCGACAGCCTCCTCGACCTGCCTTCCGCGATGCGGAGGCTTCAGGACGCCGCTTGACCGGCGGCGCCCACCGCCAGGGCGGGGCGCCGGCCGAACGTTCGAACGGCCGGCGAAGCCGGGTTACTTCCTGCGGAACCGGGTTATTTGGAGAATTGCTTCAGATAGGCGATGACGTTGGCGAGGTCCTCGTCCTTCTTGAGACCGGCAAACGCCATCTTCGTACCTTTGACCATGGCCTTGGGATCTTTAAGGTAGGTCGTCAGCGTGGCGTCGTCCCATTTGACGCCGGATGCACCCGCCTCGGTCATGGGTTTGGAATATTTGAACCCCGGATGCGTGCCGGCCGTCCGGCCGATGACGCCCTTCAACGACGGGCCGATCTTGTTCTTGTCCTCGTCGGCGACGTGGCAGGCCTTGCATTTGGCGAAGACCTTCTCACCCGCGGCGGCGTCCTGCGCCTGGGAGGGGTTCGTGATGAACGTCGCAACGGACACGACGGCGAAAAACGCGATTGCACGCATGGCATTTCCTCATTGATCGTCAAGGTGCCCTGGACGATTGCGCATGCCGTTGTTTGATCATCGGCATGCGTCGTTTATGGCAGAGCGAATCCGCCTCTCCCTTGTGAAGCTGCGGCGCCTGCACCTTGGAAGCTACCCGGCCGATGAGGGATGTCAACCACGCAAAGATTTAGAGAACGCGGAGCACAAGCAATCGCTTCCACTTGTCGAGGTCGGCGCAGCCCCTCGTCTGGCAACCGTGGATAGCTTTCAAATGTAGCTTCAACTTGACACGTGACGGCAGCTATGATAGGAATTTATTCATGGTGCTGATTTGCGCCAATGACGCCCGTGAGGACCCGCCGCCGAGGCGGGTTTTTTGTTTCAGCTTTCCGCGCCATTCCTCCCGAGGTTAAGAAGACCGGCCCGGTAGAGCCTGTCCGCCTTTGTTGACGGCCATCGGGCGAACGCGTAGCCTTAAACCATTCCGGTTTTCCATGGGCACCTCGGGACTCCGGCCAGTGGCGATTTCGTCCAGGCTCGCGGATCGGGCCGGATCTCGCCGAAGCGGGCGTCTTTAAGCGCGCAAGAGGTGCTGAATGGATATGGTCGACCTCATATTGACGGTTTGCCTGATTGCCGATCCAGGCGACTGCCGAGACGAACATCTCTATTTCGAGAGCCGTGGCTCTCTCGTCCAGTGTATGGTGCTGGCGCCCAGCGAAATCGCGAAATGGTCGCAGGAACACCCGGCCCTCAAGGTCAAGCGCTGGACATGCGCTTTCCCGAACAGGAACCGTGCGATCTGATCGGCGCCCTGGCTCAGTACCGCCCCGGGAGGAGACATCATGATGATTTCGCGTCGAGGAACGCTCCGTCTGGCAGCCTTTGGAGCAGCCGCGCTCTTGTCTCAAGGCCCGCCTTCGGCACAGCCCCCTCCTTCGGCACGGCCAAGGTTCGTATTGGCGTGCTGAAGTTCGGCACCGTGAGTTGGGCGCTTGACACCATGAAACAACACAAGTTCGACACGGCCAATGGCATCGATCTGGAAGTCATCGATTTCGCTGGCGAGGATGCAACCAACGTCGCGATACTGGCAGGAGCGATCGACATGATCGTGACCGACTGGCTGTGGGTCTCACGCCAGCGCTCGGCAGGCGTCGACCTTACACTGGTCCCCTATTCGACCGCCGTCGGGGCGATCATGGTGAAGGAGGAATCGCCAATCCGGACCATCGCCGATCTCAAGGGAAAAAAGATCGGCGTCGCCGGCGGGCCGCTCGATAAAAGCTGGCTGCTGATCCAGGCGCTGGCCCGGCGCGATCATGGCCTCGACCTCCCGACAACCAGCGACATCGTCTTTGGCGCGCCGCCGCTGATTTCGGAAAAGGCGCTGCAGGGCGAACTCGATGCGGTGCTCAATTTCTGGCATTTTTGCGCCCGGCTCGAGGCCAACGGCTTTCGTCGGCTGATCGGCGCGAACGATGCGGCCGAAGCGCTCGGGGCATCAGGCGCCGTGTCAGCGATCGGCTATGTCTTCCATGACAAATGGGCGAACGAAAATCCGGACGCCGTCCGGGGTTTCATCAAGGCTTCCGCGCAGGCCAAGGACTTGCTGGCGAGATCCGACGATGAATGGCTGCGGCTTGCGCCGATTGTCCGCGCGCAAGGCAAGGAATTGGCAAAACTGCGCGACCGCTATCGCGAGGGCATTCCCAGGCGCCCCGTCGCCGAGGATGCGGCCGACGCCGGCAGGCTCTACCGCGTGCTGGCCGAGATCGGCGGCGAAAAGCTGGTCGGCAGCGCGCCCGAAATGGCGCCCGGCACGTTCTGGCAGGAGCTTCCGAAATGACCGCGCCTGACACCGGCGATCGCGCGCCTAGCGCCGCGGCCGACAGTTCCAGCCAATCCGGCCTTGCGACGGCGGTGGCACCCGTGCTGACGATCGCGGTCTCCCTGCTCGGGCTTTGCCTGCTGTGGGGCTTTGCGGCAAATGCCTGGCCGAGCCGTGCCTTTCCAGGGCCGGGACAGGTCTGGCAGGTGCTGCTCGCGGAGGCGGCGAACGGCGACCTCTTCTACCATCTCGGCGCGACGCTCGGCCGGGTTGCCGCGGCATATATCATCGCGATGGTCGTCGGCTCGGTCATTGGCGTTTTCCTCGGCAGCTACCGCGCCGCGGACCGATTTTTCAGTCCCTGGGTGATCCTGTTTCTCAACATTCCCGCGCTGGTGGTCATCGTGCTCGCCTACATCTGGTTCGGCCTCAACGAGGCGGCGGCGATCGGCGCGGTTGCCGTGAACAAGATCCCGAATGTCGTGGTGACCATGCGCGAGGGCGCCAGGGCGCTTGACCCAGGTTACGCCGAAATGGCCGCCGTCTACCGCTTCGGTCCCCTCGACCGCATCCGCCACGTCCTGCTGCCGCAACTGCAGCCCTATCTTGCCGCCGCCTCGCGATCCGGCATCGCCCTCATCTGGAAGATCGTCCTGGTGGTCGAACTGCTCGGCCGCTCCAATGGTGTCGGCTTCCAGATCTATCTCTATTTCCAGCTCTTCGACGTCGCCGCCATTCTTGCCTACACGCTGGCTTTCGTGGCGGTGATGCTTGTCATCGAACTCCTTCTGGTGCAGCCCGTTGAACGACATGCAACCCGTTGGCGCCGCCGTCCCGCTTAGGGTCGACATCGCCGAAAAGATATTCAGGTCCGCGCAAGGCGTCTCGGTCACGGCGCTCCAGGACCTTTCCTTCGAGGTCAGGCAAGGCGAATTCGCCTGCCTGCTCGGGCCGTCGGGCTGCGGCAAGACCACGACGCTGCGCATCCTGCTTGGACTGGACAAGGACTTTTCAGGGTCCTTCCAACTGCCTGAAGGCGGCTCTAACCGGATCGCCGCCGTATTCCAGGAACCAACCTTGCTGCCGTGGCGGACGGTGGAGCAGAATGTCAGGCTGGCGCTGCCGAAAGGCCTGAGAACGAAGAACCTCGACGGGCTGTTCGACACGCTCGGCCTCGCCGGCATGCGCTCGCTCTATCCGGCCGAGCTTTCGCTCGGCCTTGCGCGCAGGGCAGCGCTTGCCAGGGCCTTCGCCACCGAACCGGCGGTGCTTTTCCTGGACGAGCCCTTTGCCTCGCTCGACGAACGGACCGCCGAGCGGCTTCGGCACCTGCTTTTGACCGTGTGGTCGGCGCGGCCTACGACCGCCTTGATGGTAACGCACAATCTGCGCGAGGCACTGATGCTGTCGGATCGCATCATCGTGCTGGCGCAGCGGCCAGCCCACGTGCTCGGCATGTTCGACGTAAGGCTGCCGCGGCACTATCGCAATCCACAGGTGATGAGCGACCTTTTGCGGTCGTTCCACCAGAAATTTCCGGGCGTGGCCTGATCGCCTAATTTAGCAATGCATATCGAGGGATAGCCATGCCGATCGACAGGGTACGACGCAAGCTTGTGAATGGCTTCGCCTGCACCGCGGCCAGCGCCGCGGTGCTGCCCTGTTGCCTCGGGCGGGCCGCTCTCGCCGCTGCCGGCAGCCTTGAGTTCAAGGTCAGGAATGTCGCCGACGGCGTCTTCGCTTTCCAGGGCGTGGACGAATTGATGAGTGCCGCCAACCAGGGCGCGATCTCGAACCTGGGCGCCGTCGTCGGGACCGACGCCGTTGCCGTCATCGACAGCGGCGGCAGTCTGGTCGAGGCGCACGCCTTCATCGGCGCGATCGGCAAGATGACTGCCAAGCCGGTTCGCTACCTGATCAACACCCACATGCACCCCGACCACATCTTCGGCAACGCGGCGTTCCGGGGGATCGGCGCGACCATCGTCGGCCACCACAATCTGCCGCGCGCACTCGAGGCGCGCGGCACGTTCTACCTGCAGAGCTTTCGCGAACAGATCGGCGACGCGCTCATGAAAGGGATCGAGATCGTGCCGCCGACCAGTCTGGTCGACGATCGCCTGCAACTCGACCTCGGTGGACGCGTGCTCGAATTGCAGGCGTGGAAGGCGGCTCACACCGACAACGACCTGACCGTCTTCGACGGCGCGACCGGCACGCTGTTTGCCGGCGATCTCGTTTTCGTGGGTTCCTTGCCGACGCTCGACGGATCGCTGCTCGGCTGGCTCCGCCAGATGGATGCGCTCGCCGCGATCGGCGCCGCGCGCGTCGTGCCAGGTCATGGCCCGGTGCCCACCGACTGGCCGCGGGCGCTGACGGCGGAGCGGCACTATTTCGAGGCTCTGGCGCACGATATTCGCAAGGCGATCGCCGACGGGATGCCGCTCAGCGAGGCCGTCAAGACCGCCGGCCGAAGCGAACGGGGCAATTGGCATCTGTTCGACGAGTACAACGAGCGCAATGCAACGGCCGCTTTTGCCGAACTCGAATGGGAATAGCTCACACCGACAAGCGCTAGTGGTGAAAATCTGATGGAGTGGTACCCGAGACGAAATACCGCTTTGGTGGTTTCCTGCCGTACGTCTCGTCGACCGGAACGAGCAAGGAGCGCCACGAGCGGACCTTCAACAATTGCGGGCCTACTACAGGACTTCGGGTGATTCGCGACGTTGAGGCTGCGACTGTCCGTATCTGGACACGCGAGGGAAACGGGATAGTATGAGCCCTGATGGAAAGCCTTTCCCGCATTCTTGCAATTGTCCTGCTCGTGGTCTTCGCAGCGGGCACGGTTGCGCATGCGGCGAATGCCACAAGCATGTCGCTGGCGATGTCTCCGGTCGCGATGGACGACGGAGACATGGGCGATTGCGATGCCTGTCCTCCCGACAATAGCGGTAAAACCCCGGCTTGCGGCCAAGCCTGTCTGGCGCCGTTTGTCGCAATTCCTGCGCCGGTCAGTGTCGAGCTTTCCTTTGTGGCAGCCGAAATTGCGACCTCACCGCTGGAGGAATTGGTCGGCCACACCGGCCCGCCCGATCTCTCTCCTCCTCGAATCATCATCCTGTAGCTGACGCCGGCCGGGTTTGCCCGATCGCCGGTGCAACGACCGCGGGCACATCGTACCGCCCGTGGTCACGATGCGCATCAGCCGCTTCGGCGCCGTTATGCCAACGACCGACTTTCAGGATGGTTGAACCATGTCCAGATTCTATTCACCGGCGCTGACGCGTCGAGCTTTTCTCACATCGGCCGCCGCAGGCGCGGTAGGTGCGATGCTGCCCTTGTCCCGACAATCGCCGGCCATCGCCGCGGCCGTGCGCGAGATCCGGTTGCGGGCAGCGCCGGGCCGTGCGCGGCTTCTACCCGAACCATCCGGCGAGATTTCTGCCTGGTGCTATAACGGGACTGCTCCCGGTCCCGAGATCCGCGTCCGGCAGGGCGACCGGCTGCGGGTCGAAGTCGAGAACGGCCTTGCCGAGGAAACGACCGTGCACTGGCATGGCGTGCGTGTGCCGCACACCATGGACGGCGTTCCGCACCTCACCCAGAAGCCGATCGGGACCGGAGAGCGCTTCGTCTATGAATTCGACGCGGTCGACGCCGGCACCTTCTGGTACCATCCGCACCAGCGGAGCTTCGAGCAGGTCGGGCGTGGGCTTTACGGTCCGCTGATTATCGAGGAACGCGAGCCGGTGCGGGTCGACCGCGATGTGACCTGGGTGCTCGGCGACTGGCGGCTGACGAAATCGGGCGCCGTCAGCGAGGATTTCGGCAACATGCACGACATTCACCACAATGGCCGCGTCGGCAACGCGGTCACCATCAACGGCCGCGTGCCTGATACCTTCTCCGTCAGCCCGGGGGAGCGCATTCGGCTGCGGCTGATCAACGGCGCCAATGCACGCATCTTCAGCCCCGACTTCACCGGCCTACAGCCGGTCGTCATCGCGCTCGACGGCCAGCCGGTCGCGCCGCATGTTCCAGATGGCGGGCGAGTGGTGCTCGGCCCGGCCATGCGCGCCGACCTAATCCTTGACATGACGGGCAAACCCGGCAGCCGGGTTTCGATCTTCGACCGGTTCTATGAGGGACTGGAATACCGGTTGGTCGATTTCGTTCATGCCGGGAGCCCGCTCAGGGAACGCGTGCCCGACTGGCCGCTTGTGCTGCCGGCCAATCCGCTGCCGGAGCCGGACCTCGAAACCGCGTCGCGCAACGAGGTCGTCTTCAACGGCGGCATGATGGGCGAGATGGTGGCTCAGGATATGGGTGAAAGCATGGGCGCGGGTGCGCCGGGCGGCACGGTGCGCGACATGAAATCGATGACGGGGATGATGCAGGCGATGAACTCCGGCACCGCCTGGTTCATCAACGGCATCGCCGCCGACGAGGCCAGCCACGACATGAAGCCGGCGATGACGCTTGCGTGGAACAAGAGCCATGTCATCGCCATGACCAACGCGACGGCCTGGCATCATCCGATCCATCTGCACGGCCATTCGTTCCGCGTCATTTCCCGCAACGGCCAGCCCAACCGCCACCGCGAATGGCAGGACACGGTGCTGGTATCGCCGCGCGAGAAGGTCGAGATCGCCTTCGTCGCCGACAATCCCGGAGACTGGATGTTCCACTGCCACGTTCTCGAACACCAGGCCGGCGGCATGATGGCTGTCGTCCGCATCGCCTGATCGCCCGGAAACCCGAAAGGAGAAAAACATGTCCAATATTCTGAAAGCTCTCGCACTTGCGTCTTTGCTCTCCGGCGCCGGTCCGGCGCTCGCCGGCGAAAAGGACGTCACGCTCTATAAAAACCCGCAATGCGGCTGCTGCGAAGGCTATGCCGACTATCTCAGGGAAAACGGCTTCGCGGTTACCGTCAAGCCGACGCACGACCTTTCCGCTATGAGCCGGGAAGCGGGCATTCCGGTGGAAGCCGAGGGCTGCCATCTCGCCTTCATCGACGGCTATGCGGTGAGCGGCCATGTGCCGGTCGGCACGGTCAACAAGCTGTTGACCGAGCGTCCCGACATCAAGGGCGTGACGCTGCCCGGCATGCCGATGGGCTCCCCTGGCATGAGCGGTACGAAAGAGGGCCCGTTCGAGATTCTCGAAATCCGGAAGTCTGGCGGGACCGGCGGCGTCTACGCCAAGGAATAGGAGGCTGCGATGATGGAAGGCACGAGCGGAATGATGATGTGGGGCATGAGCTTCGCATGGCTGCTTGCCGTGATTGTGCTCGTCCTCGGGGCCGCCGCACTGATCAAGTACCTGTTCTTCAGCGGCGGCAAATGAGAAGGACGGCGGTCCTTTTGTCGACGCTCGGCATGGCCGCGGCAGGTCTTGGATTGGCCTGGCCTTGGCTCGCCGACTGGATGGGCGGCGCCTCGACCGCAGCGACAGCGCTCGGCAAGACGGTCTATGCCGAGCGCTGCGCCACCTGCCATGGCGTGAGCCTCGAAGGGCAGCGCGACTGGAAAAGGCCGATGCCCTCGGGTCGGATGCCGGCGCCACCGCACGATGTCTCCGGCCACACCTGGCATCATCCGGACGGCGTGCTCTTCCGCATCACCAAGGAAGGACCGGCCGCGGTCGTCGGCGGCGGCTACCAGAGCGACATGCCGGGCTTCGGGAAAGTCCTCACCGACGAAGAGATCCGGGCTGTCCCTCGCCTTCATCAAGAGTACATGGCCCGAGCGGGAACGCACCTATCAGGCGAAGATGAGCCGCCGGGAGAAGACACCGTGAGACCAGTTCAAATCCGAGCCACGAACCCCTCCCCAACCGGAAAGCATCGTCCATGAAAACGTCGCTTGTGGTCCTATCCCTGGCGTTGACGTTTGCGGCCCCGGCAGTCGCCCACCATCCGGGTGCCGATCTCGACGAGATGATGGGCAGCGAGGAGAAATTCTTCCAGGTGATTGACGAGCCCGCCGCGCCGCCGTTCGAACTGGCGGATGCCGGCGGCAAGATGGTGCGGCTTTCCGACTTTTCCGACAAGATCGTGGTGCTGAATTTCATCTTTGCCAGTTGCACGGACTTCTGTCCGCTGCATTCGGAGTTGATTGCCGAGGTTCAGAAGAAGGTCAACGATACCCCGATGAAGGACATGGTGCAGTTCCTGACGGTCACGACGGACCCGGCCAGGGACACGCGAGAGGTGCTCGAGGGCTACGGCCCGCTGCATCGACTGGACGCCCGCAACTGGATGTTCCTGACGACAAATCCGGGCCAGCCGGAAGACACCACCCGAAAACTCTCGGAGGAATACAATGTCCGCTTCGAACCACTCGACGGCGGGCAGCAGATGCACGGCATGGTCACGCACATCATCGATCGAGGCGGACGCTTCGCCGCCAAATTCCACGGCATGCGCTTCGACCCGCTCAACATGGTCCTCTACATCAACGGCCTCACCAACAACATCCGGAAACCGGCAGAATCCGAGCCCGGCTGGTGGGACAACCTCAAAGCAATGTTCCGGTGAACATCGACCAAATGGAAAAGCCCTTGCGGCGATGCCACGGTTCACCGGCAACGTCCGGAAAAGGCGTTGTCGCTTGCCGTAGAACTCCTCCCAGGGAGGGCAGGATTGGGTCATGGGCGTGCGCTCAGCCGGGCCAGGCGAACTTCCGCTTGGGTCGGAAGCGGAATCTCGCCTCGGGTACCAAACGTTAGATTTTCACCGCCAGACGTGATCAGGTGGATCGATTTGCCAACGCATCGTCAAAGGCTTATCCTCAACACCAGCCTGGGCACCACCTCTCTGACATTGGTGGAGGCATCGAAATGCAAGACCACGCTTACCGGAGCCGGCAGCCTGCCTTGCCGCTCGCAGCCATCTTCGCCGCGATCATCCTGGCCGTCGGCACGTTCCTTGGCTCCTCCGGGGCCGCCGACGCGCAGCAAACGACCGCATCTTCGGACAGTATCTGGCAGGATTTGAAAGGCGACGTATTCGGCGATCGGGCAATTCTGATCGATACCGGCGTCGTCAGGATCGAGGCGCCGAAGCGGGCGCAGGATGCCGCCATCGTCCCCGTCGACATCTACATCGACCCCGACAAGGCGCCCGACGGCATCAAGTCCGTCACCTTGATCATCGACGTCAATCCGGCACCGGTGGCGGCGGCGTTCCAGATCGGCAAGGACGCCGGCGTGACGCATCTGTCGACGCGCGTGCGCGTCAACGACTATTCCTATTTGCGCGCCATTGCGGAGACACAGGGCGGCGAACTTCACATGGCCCAGACCTTCGTCAAGGCGTCGGGCGGATGCTCCGCTCCGGCGGTCAAGAATCAGGACGAGGCGAGAGCGACGATGGGGCAGATGAAGCTGCGCCAATTCCCGCCTCAAGAGACGATGACAAAGGCGCAGGAATTGCAGTTGATGATCCGGCACCCGAACAATTCGGGCCTGCAGCGGAATCCGCTGACCCAGTATTTCATCCCCGCGCATTTTGTTCAGAAACTGTCGATCTCGCAGGCGGACCAGCCGATCCTCTCGATGGAAGGCGGAATATCGATTTCGGAAGACCCCAATTTCCGGTTCGATTTCAAGGCGCACGGCAATGGCGAAATCCAGGTCGAAGCGATCGATACGGATGGCAAGGTATTTCGCGATCAATGGCCGCTGGAGGCTACCGGGCTCTGAAGCAGTCGCCGCCTGGCGGGCGCTCTAAAAGCAGCGCACGTCGGCTTCCGCCTGCGCGCGCTTCAGTTCCGTGCCGGCGGCTCTTGCCGGCGCGCTTTCACGAAACAGTCCCGAACGCTCCCCCATCGTCAAGGACATGCTCTTGAAGGTCTCGGCCTTTTCATAATGGTCGAAGGGAAGGATCGAGGCGATGACGTCGATCGAGCAGGAACAGCTCTCCAGCGCCTGGCGTGTGCGGCCGTTCGTCTGCATGCAGCCGAGCACATAGTCGACGACCGTGGCTGTCGGGTAGTCTCCGGCGGCGCCGGCCGGATTGGCGAAGGCCAGAGCCGATACAAGCAACAGCGGCAAGGTCGACAAGCCGGCATATCTGATCATGGGGAACCCTCCGATTGGCCTGGACGTGATGATGGATCGAGCCCGACGGATCGAGACAGATCGCCGTATCAGTTGGCTCCCTGCCGCCAGGCCAGTCAAGCTCTCACGCTCACGGTATAGTACCAAAGGAGCAGTGCCGTTCCGGCCGGCAAAAGGCCTCCCCGACAGCACGATCATCCGCTCCGAATCCTGGTGCTGGCGTTCATTTCATGCCGCCCTCACTATCGGCACCCGGAGCGACGGGCGCATACTTGAGGTCGCACGATCAAATGAATATTCCTAACTAAAAATCAATACATTCTGCCAAAAAAATACGCAAAATTGGCCGACTTATATAAATCCGGCTTCGATCGCAGTCGATCAATAGCTTTATGTATGATTTTTTTCGTATCTATTTCTCTATATTGCAGTGCAGCATGGACGGAAGTGATTTTTCTTGCCTTCCGCCTGGGGATGACATAGCTTCATCCTGTTTCCGGCTTCAAGGGCGTCACCGTCATTAGGGAGCGGCGACAGTCTTTCGTAGGCCAAGTGGGATGGGCAGTAACGGTGCCCTCTGCTCATCTGGCTTAGGTCGTGACACGCTGCCGGAAATACTTCCCCCACATGAATCGCTTGGGCAAGCCCTCGTGGGCTCAACGGACGATTCGTCATTGTGAACCCTGGGAGGACTTTGATGCGTGTAATTGCGAAAACTGCCTACCTACTAACGACCGCGGCGCTCTTGTCGTTCGGCGCGGTCCACATGGCATCGGCCAATGAAGAGCTGATGAAAATGGCCGAAAACCCCAAGGACTGGGTGATGCAGACGGGTGACTACGCCAACACCCGCTTTTCCAAGCTTAACCAGATCACCAAGGACAATGTGAAGAACCTGCAGGTCAAGTGGAGCTTCTCCACCGGCGTGCTGCGCGGCCATGAAGGCGGGCCGCTGATCATCGGCGATGTGATGTATGTCCACGCGCCGTTCCCGAACACCGTCTACGCTCTCGATCTCAACAATGATGGAAAGATCCTCTGGAAATACGAACCCAAGCAAGACCCGAATGTCATCGGGATCATGTGCTGCGACACGGTCAACCGTGGCGTCGCCTATGGTGACGGCAAGATCATTCTCAACCAGGCCGACACCACCGTCGTCGCGCTCGATGCCAAGACCGGCAAGGTCGTCTGGTCGGTCAAGAACGGCGAGCAGACCGACGGCGGAAAGGGTGAATCCGGCACGTCGGCGCCCGTAGTCGTCAAGGACAAGGTGCTCGTCGGCGTCTCCGGCGCTGAATTCGGCGTTCGCGGCTGGTTGGCCGCCTACAATCTGTCGGACGGCAAGCTCGCCTGGAAAGCCTATTCGGAAGGTCCGGACGCAGACACCCTGATCGATCCCGAAAAGACCACCCATCTCGGCAAGCCTGTCGGAAAGGATTCCGGCACGAACACCTGGGAAGGCGAGCAGTGGAAGACAGGCGGCGGCACGACATGGGGATGGTATTCCTATGATCCCAAGCTGAACCTGGTTTACTACGGTACCGGCAATCCCTCGACGTGGAACCCGGTCCAGCGCCCCGGCGACAATCGCTGGTCGATGACGATCATGGCCCGCGACGCTGATACCGGTGTTGCCAAATGGCTCTACCAGATGACCCCGCATGACGAGTGGGACTTTGACGGCATCAACGAGATGATTCTCGTCGATGGCATGGAGGTCGGCGGCGCCAAGCACGACGTGCTGGTGCATTTCGACCGCAATGGCTTTGCCTACACGATGGATCGCGCCACTGGCGAACTTCTCGTCGCCAAGAAATACGATCCGGCAGTGAACTGGGCGACGGAAGTCAACATGGACCCCAACAGCGACCAGTATGGCCGCCCGCAGGTCGTGGCCAAATATTCGACCCAGCAGAATGGCGAAGACACCAACACGACGGGCGTCTGCCCGGCGGCGCTTGGAACCAAGGACCAGCAGCCGGCGGCATATTCGCCGAAAACCGGGCTGTTCTACGTGCCGACAAACCATGTCTGCATGGACTATGAGCCTTACAAGGTAAGCTACACCGCAGGCCAGCCTTATGTGGGCGCCACCGTGTCGATGTATCCTCCACCCGGCGGCGACGGCAACATGGGCAACTTCATTGCCTGGGATGCGGCCAAGGGCGAGATCGTCTGGTCGAAGCCCGAGCAGTTCTCGGTGTGGTCGGGCGCGCTGGCAACCGACGGCGATGTCGTCTTCTACGGCACGCTCGAAGGTTACATCAAGGCGGTCGACCATGACGGCAAGGAACTCTACAAGTTCAAGACCCCGTCCGGCATCATCGGCAACATCACGGCGTACGAGCATGACGGCAAGCAGTACATCGCCGTTCTGTCCGGCGTCGGCGGATGGGCCGGTATCGGTCTGGCAGGCGGACTGCTTTCGCCCGATAACGCCGCTGCCTGGCATGGCGCCGTCGATCAGGGCCGTGCGCAAGGCGACGAGGCCGCGGTCGTTGGAACCGCTGGTCTGGGAGCGGTCGGCGGCTACGCAGCGCTTGCCGACTACACGACGCTGGGCGGCCAGCTCACCGTCTTCGGCCTCCCGGACTGATACCGGGAACCTTAGGCACGCCTCAGGTCTTGCAAAGACCAAGGCTTGAAAGACGAGAGCCCGGATCACCGGGAAGCCAGGACCGGGCTCTCGATTTCGCCGCGCATCCAAAACACCGATCAATGCCGCTTGACGACAGCAAAACCCGTGTCCGTGGCAAATGAAGAAAGAGTTTGAATGTCTGTTCGCATTGTAATTTCCGCTCTCGCCCTGGTCCTGCTGCCCCTGGCGAGCGCAAGTCTCGCACAAGCCCAGGACAGCGCGGAAAAAGCCAAGGCGGTGACGGAAGAAGACGGCAAGTATTTGGATGCGGAAGGAAATCCGACCTACAAGATCGAAAACGGCACCGTGGATTGGTACACGTTCAGCGGTTACCGCCGGTATCACTCCGACTGCCATGTCTGTCACGGACAGGACGGCACAGGTTCGACCTATGCGCCGGGCCTGGTCAACAGCCTGAAAACCATGGATTATCCCACGTTTCTCTCGATCGTCGCCGAAGGCCGCAAGAATGTCGGCGGCGGCAAGGAGAATGTCATGCCTGCCTTTGGCGACAACAAGAACGTCTATTGCTACATGGACGATCTCTATGTCTATCTGCGTGCCCGCGCCGACGGTGCGGCGCCCCGCGGCAGGCCGCCGAAGAAAGCAGACAAGCCACAGGCCGCGAAGGATGCCGAGGCATCCTGTATGGGTGGATGACATGATCAGCCGCGATGCATCGAAGCTGCGCTTTGTCCTGCCGATCCTCGGCGCATTCGCCTTGCTGCCTTCGAACGCCCTGGCGCAGGGCGCCGGCCTTGGTGCCGCGGGAGAACTAGTCGACCCCGACATTCTACGCGTCTGCGCTGATCCTTCGAACATGCCCTTCACCGACCAGAGCGGCGAAGGCTTCGAAAACAAGCTGGCCGAACTGGTTGCCGCGAAAACCGGTCGGAAGTCCGTCGCCTACACATGGTTTCCTATTGTCGCCGGCTTCGTGCGCAACACGCTGGCGGCCAACCGCTGCGACATCGTCATGGGCTATGCCCAGGGCGATGAACTGGTGCAGAACACCAACGCCTACTATCGCTCCTCCTATGTGCTGGTGCACCCGAAGGGCAACGACATGGAAGGCGTCGAGACGATCGAGGATCCGAAACTCACCGGCAAGAGGATCGGCGTCGTCGAAAGCACGCCGCCGACGGCCAACATGGCCGCCAACAAGCTCTTGCGAACGGCCAAAATCTATCCGCTGGCGGTGGATACGCGCCTCTCCCCTTCCATGGGGGAGGTCATGATCAAGGACATGCTCGCCGGCAAGATCGACGCGGCGATCATCTGGGGGCCGATGGCGGGCTACTATGCCAAGGAACTCGGCGCCGATCTCACCATCGTTCCGCTGGTGAAGGAAAAGTCCGGCTCGCGCATGTCCTACCGCATCACCATGGGCGTGCGTCCATCCGACCAGGAATGGAAACGGACGCTCAACCGGGTGATCAGGGAAAACCAGGCGGAGATCAACAGGATCCTGCTCGACTACAATGTGCCGCTGATCGACGAACACGACAATCCGATCACGCAATGACGAAACCGGTAATGAAGGGAAAGGAGACGATTTTGCTGGTCGCGGCGAGCCTTCTGGGTCTGACCGAACCGATGTGGGCCGGCGATATCGCCGAACCCGGCGGCTACCGGATGGACGAATATCGGGCGCCGGTGCCGCAGACGCTGCAAGGCGCCAGGGTGGTGACGACGGCGGAAGCGGAGGCGCTGTGGCGGCAGAAGAAGGCCGTGTTCTTCGACGTCATGCCGAACACGCCGAAGCCGGCCAATCTGCCGGCAGGAACGATTTGGAGAGAGACGACCAGAAAGGACATCCCTGGCAGCATCTGGCTGGCCAATGTCGGCTACGGCGCTATCTCCGAGGAGACCGCCAGCTATTTTCGCCAGGGCCTCGCGGCCGAGGCCGACAGGTCGCGCGCAATCGTGTTCTACTGCATGACGAATTGCTGGATGTCCTGGAATGCCGCCAAACGGGCTATCGAATGGGGCTACAGTTCGGTGATCTGGTATCCGCCCGGCGCCGATGGATGGGAAGGTGCAAACCTTCCGCTGGAGGAGAAGAAGCCTTACGTGATCAGCAATTGAGCATAAGCATTGTTATTTCGATCGTCTTATTTTTCGACTTTTCAGAACCTATTGTTTCATTTGTCCATTTGAGACGTGATGGACGAGCCATTGCAATGGTGCCCAGCAATGGTTGACTGAGAAAAAGATCGCCCTTCGGGGTGGTAGAAGAGGAGAAATGCCATGAAGAAGAGCTGGACGAAACCGACCATGTGCCAGGTTGCTGCGGGCTTCGAAATTTCGCGGTATCTGCCTGCAGAAATTCCTCCCAAGAAGTAGCCCGCAGAGGTGCGTGTCCCTGGCAACGGGGACACGCACTGCCCTTGCCGCGTGACGTCTTGGTGAAAGGCCTTTACGCGTTCGATGCGGGCGCGCAGTCATTCGCCGTCGAAAATTTCCTGCTGGTTGAACAAGCCGCAGGGCGGGTATTGTAATGCGCTTGAAGATCATCGGCTCCGCAGCAGGCGGCGGCTTCCCGCAATGGAACTGCAACTATCGCCTGAGCCGCGCGGCACGCACCGGGACGGCTGGCGTGTATTCACGAACCCAATCAAGCGTCGCCGCGTCAGCGGATGGGGCCGGCTGGGTTCTCTTCAACGCCTCGCCCGATATTCGCCAGCAGATTGCGCAAACGCCTGAATTGCAGCCCGCGTACGACGCGCCGCCGCGTTCGACGCCTATCCGCGCGGTGGTGCTGACCAATGCCGATGTCGATCATGTCGCCGGCCTGCTCAGCCTGCGTGAGCGGCAGCCCTTCGCTATCTATGCGACGACGCAGGTTCTGGCGACGCTGGAGGCGAATTCGATTTTCAATGTTCTCGATCCGGCGCTCGTGCCGCGACGCACCCTGCCGCCAGCGACGGAGCTGACGATCTGCGATGCGGACGGTCATGATACGGGCGTGACTGTCGAGAGCTTTCCCGTGCCCGGGAAGATAGCGCTCTATCTCGAGGAAAGGGGCCAGCCGGATGCCAATTTCAGCTCCGATTCCGGCGACACGATCGGCGTCCGCATCGCCGGCGCCGGCAGCCGCGGCTCCGTCTTCTATATCCCGGGCTGCGCGCGCATCGATGCGGCCCTGCGCACGCGCCTGGCCGATGCCGCCTGCCTCCTGTTCGACGGCACGGTCTACACCGACGACGAGATGGTTACTGCCGGCGTCGGCCAGAAAACCGGTGCGCGCATGGGGCATCTGGCGATGTC
Organism: Mesorhizobium sp. M9A.F.Ca.ET.002.03.1.2; assembly: GCF_003952365.1. Classification (NCBI taxonomy): domain Bacteria; kingdom Pseudomonadati; phylum Pseudomonadota; class Alphaproteobacteria; order Hyphomicrobiales; family Phyllobacteriaceae; genus Mesorhizobium; species Mesorhizobium sp. M9A.F.Ca.ET.002.03.1.2. The sequence continues at coordinate 6,166,580 of NZ_CP034443.1, forward strand.
GGGAGACGCCGGTTCGATCGCCGGCCTGGCCGATGTGAAGATCGGCCGCCGCGTCTTCGTCCACATCAACAACACCAATCCTGTTCTCGACGAGAATTCCGCCGAACACGAAGCGGTCAAAGCGGCTGGCTGGGAAATCGCCCGCGATGGCATGGAGATGGAATTTTGAGTGATTTTCACGACGCGGCCAGAAACGGCCTGTCCTCCAGCGAACTCGAAGCCGTGCTGCGGCAGGTCGGTGCCGAACGCTATCACAACCGCCATCCTTTCCATCACAGGATGACCAGCGGCGCGCTGTCGAGGGCCGAGATGCAGGCCTGGGCACTGAACCGCTACTGCTACCAGGCTGTCATCCCGCGCAAGGATGCCATGATCTTGGCACGAGCCGAGGACCCGGCGTTTCGTGCCGCCTGGCGCAAACGCATCGAGGACCATGACGGCGAGGACGGCTGGAGCGGCGGGATCGCGCGCTGGCTGCATCTGGCGACCTCGCTCGGTCTCGATGCCGATGCGGTGAAGAGCGAAAGGCTGGCCCTGCCGGCGACGCGTTTCGCGGTCGGCGCCTACCTCTCCTTCTGCACCAACCGGACGCTGTTCGAGGCGGTCGCGTCGTCGCTGACCGAGATGTTCTCGCCGGTCATCATCGGCGAGCGGGTGCCGGCGATGCTGGCCAAATATGATTACATCACCGAGGATACGCTGGCTTATTTCAAGCGACGGCCCGAACAGGCCTCGCGCGACGCCGACTTCGCGCTCGCCTACGTGCTTGGCCATGCCGACACGGCGGAACGCCAGCAGCAGGCGATCGATGCACTGGTGTTCAAATGCGATATACTATGGGCCATGCTCGACGCGCTTCAACACGCCTATGGCGAGCCGGGAAACATCCCGCCTGGCGCCTTCCGTCCGGAGGCAGCCCGATGATGGCACTGCGCGAAAGAGCCTTGGTGTCGCCGCGATCGGTGCCATCGCTGCCGCAGCACGTGCGCATACAGTACGACCCCGTGCGGCAGGCGTTCGCCGTGCTTTCGCCGGAAAAGGTGTTCTGGCCGAACGACATCAGTCTCGATATATTGCGCCGCTGCGACGGACGGTCCACGGTCGGCCACATCATTGCCGATCTTGCCGCGGATTATGACGCCGAACAGGACGCCGTGGCGGCCGACGTCATCGCCTTTCTGCAGGAATGGTCGGACAAGCTTCTGGTCAAGCTATGAGCGAGCCCCTTCTCCCTCCAATCGGCATGCTGGCGGAACTGACGCATCGCTGCCCGCTGCAATGCCCTTATTGCTCCAATCCGCTCGAACTGCTGAAAGCCAATCGCGAACTCGATACGCAGACCTGGCTCGACCTGTTCTCACAGGCCGCCGATCTCGGCGTTCTCCAGGTCCATCTGTCCGGCGGCGAACCGACGCTGCGCCGCGACCTCGAGCAATTGATCGCCGGGCTTTCGGCGCGCGGCGTCTACACCAACCTGATCACCGCCGGCGTCGGTATTGCCGAAGGCCGCATCGAGGCGTTTGCCGAAGCCGGGCTCGACCATCTGCAACTGAGCTTTCAAGGCGCGCGGCCGGCGACCACCGACCGCATCGGCAACCACAAGGGCGGCCACGAAAAGAAGCTGGAGACGGCACGCCGCGCTCGCGCGGCCGGTCTGCCGCTGACCATCAACGCGCCGATCCATCGCCACAACATCGAGGAAGTGCCGGAATTCATCGATCTGGCCCTTTCGCTGGGCGCGGAGCGGCTCGAGATCGCCAACGTGCAGTATGCCGGCTGGGCGCTGACCAATCGCGATCAACTGATGCCTGAGCGTGATGCAGTTGAACGGCAGGCGGAGATCGTCGCGGCGGCGCGCGAACGGCTCACCGGCATCATGAACATCGATTTCGTGCCACCGGATTATTTCGCCATCTATCCCAAGCCGTGCATGGGCGGTTGGGCGCGCGATGCCTTCATGGTGACGCCGGACGGCACCGTGCTGCCATGCCATGCCGCACAAACCATCCCGTCGCTCAGCTTCGAGCGTTTTGGACCACGCAGCCTGGCCGAGATCTGGACCAATTCGCCGGCATTCAATGCCTTTCGCGGCACGGACTGGATGCAGCAGCCCTGCCGCGGCTGCGAACGGCGTGAAATCGACTGGGGCGGCTGCCGCTGCCAGGCGATGGCGATCGCCGGCGATGCCGCCGCGACGGACCCGGCTTGCGCGAAATCGCCGATCCATGCGCGCATGGCAATGCTGATCGACGAAGCCCAGCGTGCCGCGGCAGTTCCCTCGCAGGACGAACAATTCGTCTACCGGCGGATCGGCGTCGTGACCGAGCCCGCCTGACGCGCTCTTCTATTCCACGGTCTCGCGCTCGCGCACCGCGTCGGCGAAAGCCAGTGCATCGCGATTGACCGCGACATTGTGCACGCGAAAGATCGAAGCGCCCTTCAACCGCAGGATGACGCTGGTCGCCGCCGTGCCGACGTCCCGCGCTTCATCGCTTTCGCCGACAAGGTGACGGGCAAGGCGCTTGCGTGACGTGCCGACGAGCAACGGAAAACCGAGGGCGCGCAATTCGCCGAAGCGAGCCATGAGCTCAAGGTTTTCCTCGCCGTCCTTGGCGAAAGCGAAGCCCGGGTCGAGCACGATCCGGTCGTCGGCGATGCCGGCGTCGCGCGCGATCTCCAGCGATCTGTTCAGGAACAGGAACTGGTCGGCGATCACGTCCGCCAGTTTTTCGCGGCCGCGCCCGGTGTGCATGATGACAAGGCCGGCGCCGGTTTCCGCCGCAACGTGCGCGATGTCGGGTTCGCGCTGCAGGCCATGCACGTCGTTGACGATATGCGCGCCCGCCGCGACCGCCAGACGCGCCGTCTCCGCCCGATAGGTGTCGACCGAGACGAGGCTGCCGCCTTCGGACGACAGCGCCTCGATGACCGGGAGGATGCGCGATTGTTCCTCCCGCGCCGAAACGGCGCCGGCGGCGGGCCGGGTGGACTCGCCGCCGACATCGATGATCGCAGCGCCCTCGCCGATCATGCGCCGGGCCTGCTGGAGCGCCCGCTCCGGCCGATCGAATTCTCCCCCGTCGGAAAAACTGTCCGGCGTAACGTTCAAAATCCCCATCAGCACCGAATTCGCGCCAAGATCGAGATGCCGTCCATGAGCAAGGTGCCAGCGCGTCATGCATCAACCTTCTGTCATATTGGACGCCATTCGGCTCGGCGCCGACCTTCGTCGCTGTGGCGCAGCTCGGCACGCAGGCATGTCAGCGGTCACTCGCCGGCAATTCTGCTCAGCGCCATAGTTTCAGCCAGTTCTCCCACGCGCCGCAGGGCGTGACGGTGGGCGTCGTCCCACCGTCCGCCGAGCCCGAGCCGAATGCAGTGGCGGAAATGGCTCGTGGCGCTGAACATCTTGCCCGGGGCGATCACGATGCTCTCGGCCAGGCAGGCCTGGAACAGGTCGAGTGAATCGATGCCGCGCGGCAGTTCGAGCCACAGAATGAAACCGCCCTTCGGATCGGTGACACGCGTTCCTTCCGGAAAGTGCCGCGCGATCAGCCCACGCGCTTCGTCGACCCGCGCCGAAATCGTTGCGCGGATCTGACGGTACCCGGCCTCGATGCCGGGCTGCGCCAGCAGATCGGCCAACGCCCGCTCGATTATCGCCGTCTGGCTGCCGCTGGTCGATTCCTTCATGCGCACAAGCTTCGCGCCCCAGCGCCCGGCGTCGACCCAGCCAAGACGAAGCCCTGGCGCGATCGTCTTGGAGAACGAGCCGCAAATCATGACGTGCCCCGTCGTGTCGAACGAGCGCACCGCCTGGCGCTGGTCTTCGTGTTCGGCAAGGTCGTTGTAGAGGACATCTTCGATCAGCGGGATACCGCGTTCGGCGACCATTTGCGCGAGGCGGCGCCGATCGGCCTGGGGTATGCTCGATCCGATGGGATTGGAGAGCGTGGGCACCGCAAGCACAGCCTTGATCGGCTGCGTGTCAAAGGCGAGCTGCAGGGCGTCGAGCGAGAACCCGGTGCGCGGATGCGTCGGAATCTCGAGTGCGCGCAGATGCAGGTTCTCGAGGATCTCCAGAAAAGCGAACAGGGTCGGCGATTCGAGCGCGACGATGTCGCCCGGTCGTGTCACCGCGCGCAGGCACAGCGTAATCGACTCGAGGCAGCTGTTTGTCACCACGACGTCGCGCGGGTCGATCCGGCACCCCATGCGCAGCGCATGGCGTGCAATTGCCCGGCGCAGGCTCTCGTCGCCGTAACCGGTCGTGTACTGACATAACGTGGCGCGATGGCGTTGCACGGCGCGGCTGACCGCACGGCGCACCCGTTCCTCCCCGAATAGCTCCGCGCCCGGACAGGCCGCGCCAAACGATGCGTAACGGGGATCGTGCGCTAGGTGCATCACGCGCGCCGCGAGCGAACTGACGTCCACTGCCATTGAGTCCGCCGGAGGGTTTGAGGTCTCAGGTTCGGGGAGGCTCGGCGGCCGCGCGGCGACGAAATAGCCCGAGCGCGGCCGCGCCTCGATCAGGTGTGCGTCCTCCAGTATCCGGTAGGCCTGCAGGACAGTGCCAATAGAGACGTCGCGACTGCGCGCCAGTTCGCGCACCGAGGGGATGCGTTCGCCGCGAACGAGCGTTCCGGCGCGGATCGGCGTTGCGAGCGACTCTGCTACCTGCAGATACAGAATCTCGACGGGTTGTTGATCTTGCATGCTCCTTACCTACCGCGAATCCACCGACGCCGACTGATACAGATGGCTGTCTTCTTGGATGGTACAGTTCGCTCAGACACAACACTGTACCATGTCAGATGCCTGCTCACTGTGACTGTCCGCGCCACGCGTGGGGATTTATCGTTCATCCATGTCCGGCAAGCAGCCGAGCGTTGCGATCGACGCGATCAATCGCGACAGGATTGTCACTCACACGAGCATGGTTCCCCCGTCTAGCTATCCTCGTGAAACAAAAAAGGAGCATAGCAATGACCAAGCAAGCGATCAGCTTTACTTACACGACCTATATCGTCTCGACGCCGGGAAAGGTGTTCGAGGCCATAACGAAACCAGACCTCGCACGGCGCTACTGGGGCCACGAGAACGTCTCTGACTGGAAGCCCGGTTCGAGATGGGAGCATATCCGCGCCAATGATGAACGGACCGTCGAACTCGTCGGCGAGGTCATCGAGGTCTCCCCGCCGACCCGTCTCGTCATCACCTGGGCAAACGCTTCGCAGGCGTCGGATCCGGCGAGCTACAGCCGGGTGACCTTCGAGCTCGAGGAATACGAGGCCATGGTCCGGCTGACCGTAACCCATGGCGAACTCGAAGCCGGCAGCGGCATGGCGAACGGCATCAAAAAGGGTTGGCCGATCGTTCTCTCCAGCCTGAAATCCTTCCTCGAAACGGGCCGGGCGATCGATGTCTTCGCAAAGCCGCGCGCGTCCGAACTGGCGGCCTGAGCCCGAAACAGGGAACCGAGCACATGAGCACTTCCTATAGCGGCGGATGCGCGTGCGGCGCGGTCCGCTACGAGGCAAAGGCAGCCCCGATCTTCGAGAACCACTGCCAATGCCGCGATTGCCAGAAACGAAGCGGCACCGGTCACGAATCCTATCTGACGTTTCCGTCGCGATCGGAGGTGAAGATCACCGGCACGGCGATGGACTGGCGCGTCGTGGCGGACAGCGGGAACGAGAAAATCCATTCCTTCTGCCCGGTCTGCGGTACGCCGGTCTACGTGACGTTCGCCGCCATGCCGGACTCGATCGCGGTCCATGCCGCAAGCCTTGACGATCCGAGCCGGTTCAATCCGACCGTTTTGACCTACAGCATCCGAGCTCTCGACTGGGACAAGATGGATACTGGGCTGAAGACATTCGAGACGATGCCGCCCGGCTAGCCGGCCCGGCGTCGTGGCGGACGCGCTCCACGACAATTCCGGCACCTGCCTTCCGGCAACGGATCAACTGCACCCCACCGCCGGCGCGGTCGTCAGCTGACGTCGGTGCGCGGCCCGAACCCAGGCAAAGGAAAAACCCATGTTTCCGATCGACATCTGGTTGGCCTACACCCTTGCGAGCGTCCTCATTGTCCTGGCGCCTGGGCCTGACATCGTTCTCTCAATCGCGCGCGGTCTGAGCCAGGGCCGCCTCGCGGCAATGCTTTCCGGATTAGGAGCCGGCACCGGCATCCTGTTCCACACGGTCGCCGCCGCCTACGGCCTTGCTCTGGTCATCCAGACGTCCGCCATGGCATTCTTGGCGATCAAGCTGGTGGGAGCGGCCTATCTGATCTGGCTGGGTACCAGGGCTCTGCTCTACCGCAACCTCGTCACCTTTGCGCCGGCCGCCAGGCGTCCGCTGCATGCGATCTATCTGGCCGGCCTGATGTCCAACGTACTGAACCCCAAGATCGGCTTGTTTGTCCTGGCGTTCATTCCGCAGTTCGTCAGTGCCGACCGCGGGCCGGTCGAGGTTCAGATGATGACCTATGGTGCGTGGCTCGCAGTCATCGCGGTCGTCGGTCTCTCCATCATCGGCGGCTTCGCTTCGGCCCTGAGCAATTGGCTGCTTCGCCGCCCGCTGGTGGTGGCTGGGATCAATATCGGTGCAGGCCTGACTTTCGTGACCACGGGACTGTCTGCCGCAGCCATCAAACCAAACTGAGCGATCAGTTTTTTCGGGCCATTCACGGAAGCGTGACGGCGGCGGGTCGCCGCCAACCCGAAGGATCGCCCTAAACACTCCGCTCGGCCGGTCCGAAGAGCGGAATGTGAGCAAGACGGACCTAGCCCGCGCCCGTTCATACCCGGTGAAGACCACCGGTCCCACGCCGGCGCCAACCCAAGGAGTACCGAAATGGTCGACATTCTGCACCGAGTGGGCATCAACGCTTCGCCTCGCGATGTCTATAACGCCCTCACCACCCTCGACGGGCTTTCCAGTTGGTGGACGAACGATACCCAGGGGCGGCCCGAGATCGGGGGCGTGATCAAATTCAGGTTCGGCGACCGCGGCTTCTTCGACATGAAGGTGCTCGAGCTCGAGCCGGAAAAGCGCGTGATGTGGGAAGTGGTGGACGGGCCGAAGGAGTGGATCGGCACCAAGGTCATCTGGAACCTCTCGCCGGAAGGCGCGGGAACGACCATCCGCTTCAAGCAGCAGGGCTGGCGGGAGCCCGTGGACTTCATGCACCACTGCAGCACCAAATGGGCCAGCTTCCTGTTCAGCCTCAAGGCACAGCTCGAAAACGGCAAGGGCACCCCCTATCCGAACGATTTCCTGATCAGTATCGACTTCGATTGAAGCGGCCGGAGGCCAGCCGGATTTACTCCGCACACCCATATCAGCACCTCTCGTCGTCTCGGAGGAGAGGTGCGGGTGAGGAGGCAGGGCGACCTCTCTGCCCTCTTCCCAAGTTTCACGCACAAGGGTTCAACAGGGTCCAAAGGAGATGTGAATAGGCTGAAAGGGCCGTGACGCGCTTTAACCGGTTCATGCCTGGACTGTTATGGCGGGCGCGTCGGGCTCGGCATGGCCGATCACGCGGGCCGATGCGTAACCGTCCGCGACAATCTTTTCGACCAGGGCCGCCGCTTTGTCGCGCTCGCAGGCGACGAGCAGCCCGCCCGAAGTCTGTGGATCGGTGAGAAGATGGCGCCGCCACTCCGGCATGTCGGCGGGTAGGAGCACCGCATCGCCATAGCTCGCCCAGTTGCGCCGTGACGCGCCAGTGACGAAACCTTGCTCCGCCAGCAGCGCGGCTTCGGAAAAGAGCGGAACGTCACGATCACGGATGACCAGCGCACAGCCTGAGCCGCGCGCCATCTCGAGCGCATGTCCGAGCAGGCCGAAACCGGTCACGTCGGTGATCGCATGGACGCTCTCATCCTGCGCGAGCTCCGATCCAATCCGGTTGAGCAGGGTGGTCGAGGCGATCATCTCGGCATAGCCGCCGGGCGAGAGCGCCTGCTTCTTGATGGCGGCGGAGTAGATGCCGACGCCGAGCGCCTTCGTCAGGATCAAGGCGTCTCCCGGTCTCGCACCCGAATTGCGCCGGACCTCCTGGGGCCGGCATGTGCCGATCACGGCAAGACCATAGATCGGCTCCGGCGAGTCGATCGAGTGGCCGCCGGCGACCGGGATTCCGGCCGTGGCGCAAACTGCCCGGCCGCCCTTCAGAATGTCTCGGACCATATGCGTCGGCATCTTGTCGAGCGGCATACCGAGAATGGCCAGCGCCATGATTGGCCGGCCGCCCATCGCATAGACATCGGAGATCGCGTTGGTCGCGGCGATCCGGCCGAAATCATACGGATCGTCCACCATGGGCATGAAGAAATCGGTGGTGGCGATGACACAAATGTCGTCGTCAAGCTGCCAGACGGCGGCGTCGTCTCCGGTCTCGGTGCCGACAAGGAGCTGACGAAAGGGATTGGCCTCGACCTGGTCCGCGAGAAGCTGCTGAAGGACGGATGGCGCCAGCTTGCAGCCGCAGCCGCCGCCATGCGCAAGGCTGGTCAGGCGGAACACAGGAGCGTCGGCGACTTCAGGAGAGACGGCAATTGCCATGGCAAGCCTCCTTGGGTTGGCACCGCGATCGCGGAACTGGCCATGGCCGCACGCTGGCGATCGTTCGGGGATCGATTGAACGGAACGGAGAGATCAGATGCGGAAACGGCGGTCCGAAGACGCTTGGCGGGAGGGGGAAAGCGGGACAAATATCCGGCCCCGGAGCGCGCGCTTGCGCCACCGTCGGCCGTCGTCCGAAAAGCGCCCCGGCACGCGGGAGCCGTTTCCAATACCACGCGGCACTGTAAGATTATCTCTGGACAAGCGTCAATCACTCTCTCGTTCTAAAACATGAGTTAATATATCAACTATAATTCGACGTGAAAAACGCGGAACGATCGGGCGACCGCAGTGCAATGCACACTTCGATTTGTTTTGACATTGTCTTGTTTTGGCTCGAAAATATGTTTGTACCCTTGGTTCGGGATGTCCTTCGGAGCATCCCCTTCGGGAGGACGTTCAAATGAACATCGAACTGTCACGGCGCGCGTTCCTGCAGACGGCAGGCGCGGGTCTCGCCGGTACTACGCTTGGAGCTCTCGGCTTCGGCGATATCGAAGCCGCACATGCCAAGGCGATACGATCATTCAAGCTCGCCAACACCACCGAGACGCGCAACACCTGCCCATATTGCTCGGTGGCGTGCGGTGTGATCCTCTACTCAAAGGGCGATCTCAGGAAGGGCGAAAAGGCCGAGATCACCCATATTGAAGGCGATACCGACCATCCGACCAACCGCGGCACCTTGTGCCCCAAGGGCTCGGCCCTGCTCGGCTTCGTCAAGGCCCCGACCCGCCTGCAACAGCCGATGATCCGCAAGCCCGGGGCGGACAAGTTCGAGCCGACAACGTGGGAAAACGCGCTCGACCGCATCGCCCGTCTGATGAAGGACGATCGCGACCAGAACTTCGTCGCAACGAACAATGACGGCGTGACGGTCAACCGATGGATTACCACCGGCTTCCTCGCCGCCTCGGCGACGACCAATGAAACCGCGTTCGAGACCTACAAGGTGGTCCGCAGCGCGGGCATGCTGGTGTTCGATAATCAGGCGCGTGTCTGACACGGCCCGACGGTGGCGAGTCTCGCCCCAACATTCGGCCGCGGAGCAATGACGAATTCCTGGACCGACATCAGGAACACCGATCTTGTCGTGATCATGGGCGGCAATGCCGCCGAGGCCCATCCTTGCGGCTTCAAATGGGTCACCGAGGCGAAGGCCAATCGTGGCGCCAAGCTCATCGTCGTCGACCCGCGCTTTACGCGCTCGGCTTCGGTGTCGGATCTCTATGCACCAATCCGTCAAGGCACGGACATCGCGTTCCTGCTCGGGCTGATCAACTATTGCATCGGAAACGACAAGGTGCAGCGGGAGTATGTGAAGGCGTTCACCAACGCCGGCTATGTCGTCAAGGAGGGTTTCACCTACCAGGATGGCCTGTTCTCCGGCTATGACGAGGCGAAGCGCGACTACGACAAGTCGAGCTGGGACTACGAGATCGGCGAAGACGGTTTCGCCGTCGTCGATGATACGCTGGTAAATCCTCGCTGCGTCTGGAACCTGCTGAAGAACCATGTCGCGGTCTACACGCCCGAAATGGTCGAGCGCATCTGCGGCACGCCGAAGGACAAGTTCCTGAAGGTGGCCGAGATGGTGGCGGAGTGCTCGTCGCCGACTAAGGCGATGACCTCGATGTACGCGCTCGGCTGGACGCAGCACTCCAAGGGCTCGCAGAACATCCGCGCCATGGCGATGCTGCAGCTCATTCTCGGCAATATCGGCATTCGCGGCGGCGGCATGAACGCGTTGCGCGGCCACTCCAACATCCAGGGGCTGACCGACGTCGGGCTGATGTCCAACCTCCTCCCCGGCTATCTGACGCTGCCCAACCAGAAGGAACCGGACTTCACCGCCTATATGTCGACGCGCGGCTTCAAGCCGCTCAGGCCGAACCAGATGAGCTACTGGCAGAATTACCGGAAGTTCTTCGTCAGTTTCCAGAAGGCCATGTACGGCTCGGCGGCAACGCCGGAAAACGACTTCGCCTACGATTACCTGCCGAAGCTCGACGTGCCGGGCTACGACGTGCTGCGCGCCTTCGAGATGATGCACCAGGGCAAGATGAACCTGTATCTCTGCCAAGGCTTCAACCCGCTGCAGTCGTTCCCCAACAAGCAGAAGATCACGGCCTCGCTCTCCAAGCTCAAGCTCCTGGTCGTCATGGATCCATTGGCTACCGAGACGGCACGGTTCTGGGAGAACCACGGCGCGCACAATGACGTCGATCCGTCGACAATTCAGACCGAAGTGATCGAACTGCCGTCGACGTGCTTTGCCGAAGACGACGGCTCGCTTACCAATTCGGGGCGTTGGCTGCAGTGGCACTGGGCCGGCGGCACACCGCCGGGCGAAGCCAAGCGCGACACCTGGATCATGGCGCAGATACATCTTCGCCTGAAGGAACTCTATCGCAAGGAAGGCGGCGCCTTCCCCGATCCGATCCTCAACCTCCATTGGCCCTATGCCGATCCGGGCAATCCGACGGCCGAGGAAATCGCCCAGGAGATCAATGGCCGGGCGCTCGCGACGGTGACGGACACGGCCGATCCGACCAAGGTGCTTGCCGAGACCGGGAAACTGTTGCCGGGCTTCGCCGCGCTGCGCGACGACGGCTCCACATCCTGCGGCTGCTGGATCTATTCCGGCTGCTTCAACGAGAAAGGCAACAACATGGCCCGCCGGGACACTGACGATCCCGACGAGACGGGCGCCTACCTGAAATGGGCGTTCTCGTGGCCCGCCAATCGCCGCATCCTCTACAACAGGGCTTCGGCCGACTTGAACGGGAAGGCCTGGGATCCCGACCGCAAGGTGATCGAATGGGACGGTGCGAAATGGTCGGGTTATGACGTCCCGGACATCGCGCCAACAGCGAAGCCCGGCGAGGTCGGCCCTTTCATCATGAACCCGGAAGGCGTGTCGCGCCTCTTCACCCGGGGCATGATGCGGGACGGACCGTTCCCGGCGCATTACGAGCCGTTCGAATCGCCCATCGTCAATCCGGTCGCGCCCAACGTGCGGGGCAACCCGGCAGCGCGGGTATTCGAAGGGGATTTCAAGCAGTTCGCCGAGGCGGCCTCGGCGGAGTTCCCCTATGCGGCGACCTCCTACCGCCTGACCGAGCATTTCCACTTCTGGACCAAGCACGTCATCGTCAACGCCGTGATGCAGCCGGAGTTCTTTGTGGAGATATCGGAACAGCTGGCGGCCGAAAAGGGTATCGCCAAAGGCGGTTGGGTGCGCGTTTGGTCCAAGCGCGGCTCGGTCACTGCGAAGGCGGTGGTAACCAAGCGGATCAAGCCGCTGACCTGTGACGGCAAGACCGTCCACATCGTCGGCATTCCACTGCACTGGGGCTTCACCGGAGCGGCAAAGAAGGGCTTCGGTCCGAACATGCTGACGCCCTATGTCGGCGACGCCAACATCGAGACGCCCGAATACAAGGCGTTTCTGGTCAACATCGAGCCCATCTCCGGGCCGGTGGCATAGGGAGGCGGCAGATGTTTCCTCCAATCGCCAACCCTTCGGTAACGGACGTGACGCCGCGCTTCTCGGAGAAGGATCTCGTCCGCCGTTCCGCCTCAACGGTACCCGCGCCGGCCGAGCGGCTGACGGAGGTCGCCAAGCTCATCGACGTCTCGAAATGCATCGGCTGCAAGGCCTGCCAGACAGCCTGCATCGAGTGGAACGACACGCATCAGGCGATCGGCGTCAACGCCGGCATATACGAGAATCCCCCCGACCTGACGCCGGACATGTTCACGCTTATGCGCTTCAGCGAGTGGGAGAACCCGGAGACGAACAACCTCGAGTGGCTGATCCGGAAGGATGGCTGCATGCACTGCGAAGATCCGGGCTGCCTCAAGGCCTGTCCGGCGCCCGGCGCTATCGTTCAATATTCCAACGGCATCGTCGATTTCGTCCACGAGAACTGCATCGGCTGCGGCTACTGTATCAAGGGGTGCCCCTTCGACATCCCGCGCATTTCCCGCGTCGACCATACGGCCTACAAATGTACGCTCTGCTCGGACCGCGTCGCCGTCGGCCAGGGTCCAGCCTGCGCCAAGGCCTGTCCGACCCAGGCAATCGTCTTCGGCACAAAGGAAGAGATGAAGCAGCACGCCGAGGGCCGCATTACCGACCTGAAGGCGCGCGGCTATGCCAATGCCGGCCTCTACGATCCGCCAGGTGTCGGCGGAACGCACGTGATGTACGTGCTGCATCACGCCGATCAGCCCGAACTCTATTCCGGCCTGCCGAAGGAGCCGAGGATCAGTCCTCTGGTGGAAGCGTGGAAGGGCATCACCAAATATGCCGGCCTGACCGTCCTTGGCGTCGCGGCCGGCGTCGGCCTGCTCCACCATCTCGTCATGGGGCCGAACAGGGTTTCGGACACGGATGAGGAGAATGCCGAACGGCTAGTGCGGAATGACGATCATGACAGCGCATGATGTCGAGCCTGACAGAGTGGTTCATCCGGGCAAGCCCGTCACGGTGGACCGGTACACGGTGGGCGCGCGGATCAATCACTGGATCACGGCGGCGAGCTTGATCCTGCTTGCCCTGTCCGGCCTCGCGCTGTTTCACCCTAGGCTTTTCTTTCTGTCAGGTCTGTTCGGTGGCGGCCAGTTCACGCGCTTCATACATCCGTGGATCGGCGTCGTTCTCTTCTTCAGCTTCTTCGGGCTTTTCATCCGGTTCTGGAAAGCGAACCTGTGGAAGCGCGAAGATGGGACCTGGCTCGCACGCTTTCGCGACGTCCTGACCAATCACGAGGAGAACGTGCCGGAGGTCGGCAAGTACAATGCCGGCCAGAAAGTGGTATTCTGGGCAATGTCGATCCTGATCGTCATTCTGATATCAAGTGGTCTGGTCGTCTGGGATCAGTATTTCTCCGCCTACACGACGGTCGGTCAACAGCGGGCGGCGCTGCTCATCCATGCCGTCGCGGCCGTTGCGATGATCGGCGTCTGGATCATCCACTTCTATTCGGCCCTCTGGGTGCGAGGCACGATTCCCGCCATGATACGCGGTTCGGTGACGGGCGGGTGGGCCTGGCGGCATCATCGCAAATGGTTGCGGGACCTTGTCAGGAAACCGGGAAGATCGGGATCGAAGCCCGCCGAATGAGCGAGTGCAGTGCATGTCGCCCGAAAGCATGCAGCGGTTTTGGGACAACGACATGCATGAAAATAAGAATTTAAAGCGCGTCGCATGAATCCGTTCAGACGCGACGCGCTTTAGTCAGCCAACCACGTGGCCCGTGTGGTTCGTGAGGTGAATATGCCAAGGCAGATCGTTCCGTCGGATATCGATCCCACCGCCATCGGTGAAGTCTCGGCGCCGCCTTTCGTCCGCCTGCCCGATCCGACGCGTCTGTTCGCTCGACGCGCCCAGAGACTGAATGCACTGGCCGAAACCCATGAACTCGGTCCTTATCTCCGCTTCCTCGCTGCTCTCGCCGATGTCCAGCACGGCATACAGGACGGCCTGTCCGATCCGGACCTGCCGGAAACGGAGGTGCGTGAACGGGCGCACGCTTTCGGAATGCCTCCGCTCGATCGTGACAGGTTCGCCTCTGAGGCGCTCTTCGAGACGCTCGACCGCCTGATATTGGCGGCTTCTGCCATCGAGAAACCTCGGGCCGCGGCGGATGCCCTCGACCGGCTGAAGCTGGCCGCGCCTCCGGAGCGCGGTGCCATGGTGCGCAACGTGCTCGTCGATGCGATCGCGGCTGACGCATTGGCCGAGCATGTTTATGTCGCGGCGGCGCTGCAGCTTCATTTCGCGCGCCTTGCCGCTTGCCTCGACGCCTCGACGCTGGTCCCGGTAGGTGACGGCGCATGCCCCGTCTGCGGCGGGCCGCCGGTGTCCTCGATGATCGTCGGCTGGCATGGCGCCCACGGGGCAAGGTTTTGTGCATGCTCGCTCTGCGGGACGCTCTGGAACTATGTGCGCATCAAATGCACCCTGTGCGGCTCGACCAAGGGGATAGGCTATCTGGAAGTCGAAGGGGGACCCGGCACTGTAAAGGCCGAGACCTGCGATTCATGCGGCTGCTATGTGAAAATCCTGCATCAGCACAAGGACCCTGCCCTCGATCCGGTTGCCGACGACGTAGCGACGCTCGGCCTCGACCTGCTCGTCCGCGAGAGCGGCTACCGCCGCGGATCGTTCAACCCATTCCTTGTCGGCTACTGAGGACGCGATGACCGCTTTGCCTGCACGTCGCCTGCGCGAGCTTCCATCGGTCGATCAGGTATTGAAGACGCCGCTCGGGTCCACGTCGATCCAGCGCTTTGGCCGGCAAGTCGCGACGGCGGCTGTCCGCACGGCACTTGCCGCGGCGCGCGAGGCCTGCCGCGGCGGAGCCGCAGTGCCGCAGGCCAGCGATGTCGCCGCCGACGCCGTGGCGCAGCTCAAGGCGGCCGAGCGCCCTTCCCTGCGCCCGGTCTTCAACCTGACAGGCACCGTGCTGCACACCAATCTCGGCCGGGCGCCACTCGCCGAGGAGGCGATCGAGGCGGTACGCGCTGCGATGCGCGAAGCGGTCGCCCTCGAATTCGATCTCGATACGGGAAAGCGCGGCGAGCGGGACGATCATCTGCGTTCGCTCGTTTGCGAACTGACGGGTGCGGAAGACGCAACCGTGGTCAACAACAACGCGGCGGCTGTCCTCCTTGTCCTTAACACGCTGGCGCTCGGCCGCGAGGCGATTGTCTCGCGCGGCGAGTTGATCGAGATCGGCGGCTCGTTCAGGATGCCCGAGATCATGGCCCGCGCCGGCGCCAAGGTGGTCGAGGTCGGAACCACCAACCGCACGCATCCGAAGGACTATGTGGCAGCGATCGGCCAGGAGACCGGGCTGATCCTCAAGGTGCACACCTCGAACTACCGCGTCGAGGGGTTCACGGCTGAGGTTGGCGCGCGCGAGCTGGCTTCCATTGCCAGGGCGCAGGGCGTGCCCCTTGTCCACGACCTCGGCTCCGGCACGCTGTTCGATCTTGCTGCCTACGGCCTCAAGCATGAGCCAACCGTTCGCGAGGCGATCGCCGACGGCGCGGATCTGGTCACCTTTTCCGGCGACAAGCTGCTCGGCGGGCCCCAAGCGGGCTTCATCGTCGGCAGCAAAGCACTGCTCGCCGCGATCGGCCGCAATCCGATGAAGCGGGCGCTCCGGGTCGACAAGCTCCGGCTCGCCGCGCTCGAAGCGACGTTGAGGCTCTACCGTGACCCCGATCGCCTGGCGGAGCGGCTGCCGACGCTGAGGCTGCTGGCGCGCCCCGCGGCCGAGATCGCAGCCCAGGCGGAGCGCCTTGCCCCCGTCGTTGCCAATGCTTTGGGTGAGGCTTTCGTGGTGGAGACCGTGGAATGCTGCAGTCAGGTCGGATCGGGTGCCCTGCCGCTTGAGACGATATCCAGCGCCGGTCTTGCTCTGCGGGTAAAGGCCGGCGGCGGGAAAGCGCTGGAAGCGCTCGCGGCGGCATTGCGCCGGCTGCGCGTTCCAGTGATCGGGCGCATCGAGAACCGGGCGCTTGTGCTCGACCTGCGCTGTCTCGAAGACGAAGCGGGTTTCCGTGCAAGCCTCGCCGGCTTCGATCCGGGAGGAGCCGATGCGCTGGTTTGAGAACCTCGCGCGCCGGCCGACCGAAGTGCCCCGGCCGGCCGACGTGCCGGTCGCCGAACGCCTGGCAAAGGCCTTGGACGCGGCCCGGCGCGGTGACTATGCGGTGGCCTTGGGCATATGGAAGATGCTGGCTCATGCTGGGGTCGCGCGTGCGCAGAACAATATCGGCGCCTGCTTCGCAGAAGGGTTTGGCGTCGAGCCGGACCGCGACCTCGCCTTTCGCTGGCTGGCGCTCGCCGCCGAGGCCGGCGACGCTGTCGGCCAGCGGAACCTGGCGTCGCTCTATTTCCACGGCAAAGGCGTCGCGCAGGATTACCGTCGCGCAGCCGAGCTCTACCGAGCAGCCGCGGAACAGGGCGACGGACCGGCGCAGGACATGCTGAGCTGGATGCTGCTCGAAGGCGAGGTGGTCGAGTCCGACCCCGCCGAGGCGCGGCGCTGGGCGACTGCCGCCGCCGAGCAAGGAATAGCGTCGGCCATGACGCGGCTCGGCATGCTCCATCACAATGCGCTCGGCGTGCCGCGCGATCCCGCCGAAGCAGTCCGCTGGTGGCGCCGGGCCGCCGTGCGCGGTGATGCGGACGGGCAGGCCATGCTCGGCGCTGCCTGCCATCTAGGGGCGGGTGTAGCAGCCGACGCGGTCGAGGCATATGCCTGGCTCCTGCGTGCGGATGCAGCAGGCAGCGCGCTCGCCGAGCGGTATCTGCCGGCCGCGCGTGCCGGCCTCACCGCTGACGAGACCGCCGAGGCCGAACGTCGTGCCGCGTCATCATTGACGGGAGGCGGATCATGATCGTCGGCACGGCGGGTCACGTCGACCATGGCAAGACCGCGCTGGTGCGTGCGCTGACCGGCGTCGACACCGACCGCCTGCAGGAGGAAAAGACGCGGGGCATGACCATCGATCTCGGCTTTGCCTATCTGCCGGCACCGAGCGGGGGCGTCATCGGCTTCATCGATGTCCCGGGGCACGAACGGTTCGTGCATACGATGCTTGCCGGCGCCAGCGGCATCGATTTCGTGCTGTTGGTCATTGCCGCCGACGACGGCGTCATGCCGCAGACGCGCGAACATCTGGCGATCATCGATCTGCTCGGTATCAGGCGCGGCGCGGTGGTGCTGGCAAAATCCGATCTGATCGCGCCCGCACGATCCGTCGCCGTTCAGGCGGATATCCGCGCCGCGCTTGCCGATACGGCACTTGCCGAAGCAGACATAATCCCCACCTCGGCCGTCACCGGTGACGGTATCGACGATCTGCGGCATTTCTTGTTCGAGGAGGCGTCGCGCTTTGCCGACCGCCCGTCTTCTGGACGCTTCAGATTGGCGGTCGACCGATGCTTCACGCTGCACGGCACCGGCACTGTCGTGACCGGCACCGTCCTTTCAGGATCAGTCGGCATCGGCGACCAAATTGTCGTCGGCCCGTCTGGCCTGGCGGCGCGTGTCCGCTCGATCCACGCCCAGAACCGGCCGGCTGAGCGTGGACGGGCGGGAGACCGCTGCGCGCTCAACCTGGCCGGTGACGGCATCGGCAAGGAAGCGATCCGGCGCGGCGACGTCATACTCGACCCTGAACTTCACGCGCCGACGGACCGGATCGACGCAAGGCTGCGCGTCTTGCCGGGAGAGCCGAGGCCGATCGGCCAGTGGTTCCCGGTACGCCTCCACCACGCTGCGGCCGAGGTTGGGGCAAGGATCGTGCTTCTCGGTGACGAGCCGGTCAGACCCGGCGGCATCGCCAAGGTTCAATTGGTGCTGGACAATCCGATCGCCGCTGCCGCAGGCGACGCCTATGTGGTGCGCGATACTTCGGCGCAGCGGACCATCGGCGGCGGGCGCCTGATCGATCTGAGAGCGCCGAGCCGGAAGCGCCGCACACCGGAACGGCTTGTCCAGCTCGAAGCATACGCCGTCCCGGATTCCGAGGCGGCTGTCACCGCACTGCTCGATGCGCCGCCCCATTACCTCGACCTTGGCGCTTTCGCGCGCGACCGCGCGCTCGGCAGCGAGGAGGCGCAGAGACTGGTCGACAGCCTCGGACTGGTCTGCATTGCCGTCAGGAAAACGCTGTTCGTTCTTTCGCAGGCGCGCTGGATGCAATTCAGACTCGGCCTGGCCGCGAACTTGAAGACCTTTCACGCGGACAATCCGGATCTGCCGGGCATCGGCATGGAGAGATTGCGCCTTCAGCTCGACCCGCGACTTCCGGCGCCGATGTTTGCAGCCGCTCTGCGAATGCTGGCGCGCGCCGGTAAGCTTGCCCTTGACGGCGCCTGGGTGCGGCTGCCCGGCCATGAAGTCCGTCTGACACCGCAAGACGAGACGCTATGGTCGCAAATCGAGCGGCTCATCGGCGGCTCGACGCGATATCATCCGCCGAGAGTCCGCGATATCGCCGGTACGTTGGCGAAGCCGGAAACGGAAATCCGCCGGATCCTGAAACTGACCGGCCGCATCGGGAAAGTGTACGAAGTCGCCCACGATCGTTTCTTCCTGCATGCGGCACTGGCCGAGATTGTCGAAATCGTCGATGATCTGACGGCGGCCGAACCGGGCGGGCGGTTTAACGCTGCCCAGTTTCGCGATCGTGCAGGCAGCGGACGCAAGGTTGCCATCCAGATCCTTGAATTTCTCGATAGGCATGGCGTCACGCTGCGACGCGGCGACTTGCGGCTCGTCAACAGCCATCGACGGGATCTGTTTCGCTCACCGGCCGATAATGAGCCGGCGATAGCGGAAGCTTCTGGAGGAGCATCGTCCCCGGTGGGGCGTCCGGACTTCAAATCCGGGAGGGGCCGCGAGCCGGTCCTTGGTGGGTTCGACTCCCACTCTCTTCCGCCACTCTCGCAAAGGCGCGATGACGGTGACAACCCGCTTTCTCGTTGAGCTCAAGACAGCGGCCGAGGCCGCCAAGATCGCCGAAGGCCGCTTCCGGCGCGACGCTGCGGTCCGGATCGCGGCGCTCGAACAAGAGCGCGCCTTCGCCTTCAGGCGGTACAATCTCATGCAGGCGATCGCCGAGGCCATGGCATCGGCCGAAAGCGAGGAGATAGCCGTCGCCAGCGCCTTCGCCACGCTGCGTACGCGACTCGGCTGGAATTCCGATAGCGAGGCGCGTTCGGAGGTGATGACGCGTTTCGGTCAGGTCGTGCTGGCGATATTCCGGGCTCCGGACGAGGAGGAGGAATCCGCCAACAACGTCCCCGAGGCCCTGGTCGGTTTCGAGCGCTGGTATGCCGAAACGCGGGGATCGCCCTTCTGGCTCCTGTTCGAGCACCAGATACCGGACACGCCCCGCGTCGATTTTTAATGCCTGTCGCGCAAAAGTATGCAGCGGTTTTGCGCGACATGCATTAGCGGAACAGATATTTTGACACCTCTGGATTGCCTCGCCGCCACATAACATTATCCAGAAAGTAGTGGTGCACGTTGATGAATATCCACGCGATGAAGAGGAACAGCGACGAGCCGAGCACCTCTTTGTTATAGGGAACCAAGGCAGACAACGCGATTGGGACCAGCCAGAAACCGAGAATTCCAAGAATTCCACCAATGATGATAAATCCCAGCACCCGCAGCCTGTACATCGGGCCGACAATGGAGAGGATCTTGAATTCGGGGGCCGCAACGGCATCTGAACGGTCGCGCTCGACATTGGTCTGATAACGCCAGACCACCGCCAGGTACTGCAACGAATGGAGCGCCGGCACCACAAGCAGCCAGAGCGGGTTTATCTTCACGAAAAGAATCCAGGCGTACAGGGTCACGACATACGCGACGACCCCGTTGTACGGTAGCGCGCCGCCATGCTTGCGCCAGCGATTGACCAACATCACAGCCGTGGCCGCCGTGGAAGCGGCCGCGGCCAATGCGGCAATATTGGTGAGCCATGAGGGGGCGGCAAATGTGTAGTAGTCCAAGCCCCAGAAACGCCTTTCGGTGATCACCGCGTTTGTCTGAAGCCATGCGAACAGCCACACGGCATAGCCGTTGAACAGCAGCACTTTCTTGTCTTGTTCATTGAAGAACTTGCGCTTCAGCACGGCATCCACCATCAGCATGCCGTAGCCTTGCTTGACATAGTGCCAGCCCACAAAAAAGGCCATCGCATTGCCTGCGTATCCCAGCAGGCGGGCATTCCCCGCTATTGAACCGTAGGCAAAAAAACCGCCCATGATCAGCGGGACGACGATGCCCGCGAAGATGTAACGGACCTGGAGGTTCCTGTCATATCCGTCGCCGCGCACCTTCCGCCCAAAATTACGATAGAAAATCTGATACGAGTGGGCGAAGTGCGGATGGTTTATCAGATGGGCCAGCAAGAGCATTGCTGCCGCCACAACACCTTCGTACTCGAGAGGTACAAAAAACAGGATCGGCAAGATTAGAAACGCGCTCCCGCCGAGCAGGAAGAAGTCGGCGATCGGGCCAAAAAGATACTTTTGTGGCGCCGCCACCACGGCGGCCGGAGCATCCGCTGAAAGATGAAGTGCCAAATCTATGCCCTCCTGGGAAGGTTCGTTTAACCACCGACCGCGTCTCTCTATCAGATCATCGTTTTCGAACTGCTAACGTACAACGATATCTGCGACCCGCGAGACCCACAGCCAAAGCCGTTGCGGCAAATTCGGTCTGGTCAGATTGCCGGGCCGGGCTGGGACATCAAGGCGAGGTAGATCTGAAACGCTATCGTGCAGATCGCTGCGAGCGAGATCGGCACGCCAAACGGCACAACGCCTTTGCGGTCCAGATGCTGGACATAGAGGCGGAAGGCGCTCGCCGGCAGCATGAACGGATTTTTCACGATCAACGCCGTCGCGAGCGCGAAGACCAGCAGCAGCACGGAAAACACCAGGAGGCCGCTGCCGCCGATCAGAAGCGGCACCACCGCCATCAGCTTGACATCGCCGGCCCCGACCTTGCGCAGGGCCCAGAACGGGAAGAGCGCAACAAACAACAAAAGACCGGCAAGCGCGCTCAGGCCCATGTCCCACCATGACCCGGATTGAACCGAAAGAAGCTGCTGCGAGCCCAAACCCAGGCAAAGCAGCAGCAGCACATTCTGGTTGGATATTTTCTGGGTGGTGAAGTCGAGCCAGGCGATCCTCGCAAGCAGGGGGATGGCGAGCACCTTCAGCAGCAGCGATGCGGCGAGCAACATGCTATCGCCTTACCGCTCGAGATTCTTCACGCTGGACGACAGGAGCCGCAGATTGTTGGCCACGGTCGGATCGTTGGGCGCCAGCTCATACGCCTTGAGGAAATTGCTGCGCGCATCCTGCAGCTTGCCGCGCAGAAGATAGGAATAGCCGACATTGTTGTAATATTCGGGCGTCGCGCCGACCAGCTTGAAGGCTCGGGCGTAGGCCCGGTCGGCGAGGTCGAAGCGGCGGATGCGATCGCTGCAGGCGGCCAGACCCAACCAAGCCACACCATCATTGGGCGCCAGTTGCGTCGCCTTGTAGAACAGGGCGCCGGCATTGCCGTAGTTTTCCGCTCGGAACTGGTTCTTGGCCTCGGCAACGGCCTGGTCCGAGGCATAGTATTCGACGTCGCTGACCGTCTTCAGCCCGTCGAAGGCATCGCCAAAGGCTGTCACGTCGCCCTTCGATGGCTCATTGGTACGGACGACGCCGTCGCTACTTGCCGTCTGACAGCCGGAAAGCACGATAAGCAGCAGACTGGCTACGGCTGCGAGGCGCATTGGCCCTCTCATTTCGTCCCCCAAAAGAGTTCTCCGACTCTGTATTCCGACCAAAGCACATACCTGCCTAGAAGAAAACGCCCCTCATGCGAATGATCACCGGCAACATGAGGATCATCATCACCACTGGGAAGATGCACAACCCCAACGGAATCATCATCTTGACCGGCAGCGAATTGGCACGCTCCTCGGCACTCAGAATTCTCTGACTGCGCATCTCGTCACTATAGACGCGCAAAGCATCGGTCAGACTAGTGCCGAGTTCTTCCGATTGCCGAAACAGCACTGCCAAAGCCCGCGCCTCGTCAAGTCCAACGCGGTCAGCGAGTTCGCGCAGTGCTTCCCGCAACGGCTTGCCAGCCCGCAACTGCAGCGTCATGATCGAAAGCTGGATGCCGAGCCATTTGTGGGTGCCGGCCAGTTCCTGGCTCACGCGCTCGACCGCAGCCTCCAGGCTCATACCGGCGTCGGCACAGGTTATCATCATGTCCATGAAATCGGGAAAACCGCGGCGGTAGACCTGCTTTTGTCCTTTCTCGAAGCGATCGAGCATGACGCTTGGAACCACGAGGCAGGCGAGCCCGAACAAGCCAGCTCCGGCAAAGCCTATGAAACCGGGCAAGGAAGGCGGCAGCACCCGGGTCAGGAGCGCATAGGCAGCCAGAAACCCGGCACAGACCGCGCCAAGCCGCGACAAGGTATAGATGAGCGGAGCGCTTGGCTGATAGAACCCGGCGCGAAAGAGCTTCGCGTCCAAGGCGCTGGGCTGGTCCCGCTCCTTTTCGATCGATCGAAAATATGCGTCCACTGGCCGCTGCGCCGAGATCCTGGCAAGCTGTTCCTGTCCAACGAGCGAACGGCGATCGGCAATACCTTCGGCCATCAGGCTTTGTGCGACCAGCTTTCGCGTCTGCAGCGCCGGCAAAAAGACGAGGGAACCGAACAGAAACAGTGCCACCGCCGCCACGAAGACGGCAATGGAGACCAGAACGCTGAGATCCTGAATAGTCGAAAACAAGATTATGTCTCGCCCTGTCAGAAGTCGAAATTGACCATTCGATACATGATGAAATCACCTAACAGCGCCCATGTTCCGAAAATCAGGAACACAGGAAGGATGATCGGATCGCCCCAGACGGTGCCGTAGTAAGCCGGGGCAACAAGCTGGAGTATCAGGAACATCACGATCGGGAACAGCGAGATGATCCATGCCGATACACGGCCCTCGGCCGAAAGCGCCCTGATCTTCATCTTGAGTTTCTGCCTTTCGCGCAGCACCGATGAAAGATTGGACAGTATCCCGGTCAGATTGCCGCCGGTCTTCGCTTGAATCGACAACGACACCGAAAGCAGATGAAGGCCCTCGAAGCCTACACGCTGCGACAATTTTTTCACGGCTTGCTCCATGCTGAGACCAAAGGTGATTTCGTCGGAAACAATGCCGAATTCGGTGCCGAGCGGATCGGGCATTTCGCGGGCGACCAGACCAACCGCTACCGAAGCCGGATGTCCGGCGCGCAGCGAACGAACGATCATGTCGAGTGCGTCCGGGAGTTGTTTCGCGAATTTCTGAATTCGCCTGCTCCGTGCACGCCGGAGAACGAGAAGTGGCAGCACAAATCCAATCACCAGAAAAGCAACGAGCGACGCCAGGGTCGAAAAGCCCAAAAAGAACGACAGCAGCAACGCCAGCGCCAACCCCGTCAGGAGGAACTTCGCGGCGAAAGTCAGCGGGTTTCCGGTAATGCCGGACTGGGTATAGAGCCTGTTCAGTCCGATCAGGCCAAAGAGAAAGTCGCCCGAGTCCGTCAGCCCGCGTTCGCGCAGCAACCCTTGCAAGGTCTGTTCGGCCGGGACGTCGTCGGATAGCCGTTTCAGCCGATGGTTGATCGCGCCAATCCGTGCCCGGCTTTTGGCAAAGGAAAGATACATGGCCTCGCCGGCGAGAATAACCGATGCCGCCGCGAGCACATAAATGAAGTAGAGCAAAGTCTGACCGGTGGGCATCAGAGCGCAACCTGCGGATTGAAGGCATCCTTGGCAAAATGATGGCCAAGCGTCGCCGCCTCCGGGGCAAAGCGCGGGCGGATGCCGGTGGCGCGAAAATCGCCGATGATCTTGCCTTCCGGCGTCACCTCGCGACGGACGAAGTTGTAGATCTCCTGGAGCTGGACGACATTGCCTTCCATCCCAGTCAGTTCCGATATGGAGACGACACGCCTTCCGCCGTCCGAAAGACGTTGTGTCTGCACGATGATATCAATGGCCGATGCAATCTGCGCCCGGATGGATTCGTGGGTCATCGGCATGCCGGCCATTCCAACCATCTGCTCGAGCCGCGATATTGCATCGCGGGGCGTGTTGGCATGGATGGTGGTCATCGAGCCTTCATGGCCGGTATTCATCGCCTGCAGCATGTCGAAGGCCTCCTCGCCGCGCACCTCGCCGACGATGATGCGATCGGGCCGCATGCGCAGCGCATTCTTCAGCAGTTCGCGCTGACGGACCTCGCCTTTGCCCTCGACATTGGGCGGCCGCGTCTCCAGCCGGCCGACATGCGGCTGCTGCAACTGCAGTTCCGCCGCGTCCTCTATGGTGATCAGGCGCTCCCTGGCCGGGATGTAGCTCGACAGCGCGTTGAGCAAGGTCGTCTTGCCGCTGCCGGTGCCGCCTGAAACCAGGATCGACTTGCGCGCCTGCACCGCGATCCGCAGCAGATCGATCATCGGCTGGCGGATCGAATTGAACGCCATCAGGCGCTCGAGCGAATAGGGATTCTTGGAGAATTTGCGGATCGACACCAGCGGGCCGTCCACCGAGATCGGCCGCACCGCGATATTGACACGCGATCCGTCCTCCAGGCGCGCATCGACCATCGGCGCCGATTCATCGACGCGCCTGCCGATGGCCGAGACGATCTTGTTGATGACGCGCAGCAGATGCGCCTCGTCGCGGAAGCGGATCGCCGTCTCCTCGATCACGCCGCGCCGCTCGATGAAGACGCGCTTGTGCGTGTTGATCAATATGTCGGTAATCGAGTCATCCTGGAGCAGCGGCTCGATCGGCCCCAGCCCCAGCATCTCATCGGCGGTCTCGCTGGTCAGCCGATCGAGTTCGCGAGCATTCAGCGGCACGGCGCGAGCGCGCACGAACTCGCGCACGATCGGCCGGATTTCGTTCAGGATCTCATCCTTGGACGCGGTTTCAAGCGCGGCAAGATTGAACCGGTCGATCAGATGGCGGTGGAGCTCTACCTTGAGCGTCAGGAAATCGTCACCATGCGCTTCGATGTCGGCAGCGGGGGAAAGCGCCGGCGCTACAGGCAACGCAATCGGCTCAAGCTTTGGCTCGATCCGCGGTTCGCCTGGCCCCTTGGTGAATCGGCCCAACATGACGCTTTGTCCCCCGTTTAATCCCCACGCTGAAACTAATCGTTAACCACGGAAGGCACAAGCGCCGACCGCACACCCATGCGATTAATACTTCAGACATAGTTAAGATCAAGTGTCGGAAAACGTGACGTTTATTTGGTCAGCGGCACTGTCCTAAACGAAAAACGGTGACCCGCTTTTCGATGAAAGGGCCTTTTTTGCCACAAAGGCGTCATGGAACGCATCTAATCCCTTAGATATAAAGCAATATGCCTTTTTGCTAATGCGGCCCCACTTTCGCCATATCACGGCCAAATTGTGAACGAATGGTTAAGATGGGCACAAAAATCAGCCGAATCAATGTCTTGGGTTAGCGAAGGAGCGGGAATATTCTTGCCGAAGCAGGTATAGCAAAGTTAAAGAACCGTTAAACCCATTTGACTCTGGTTTTCTTCGGGATTTAGATCGAGATGACGGGGGATGCTTGGGTATGGATTTCATCCTTGGCTCGTCTCGTCGGGTTCAAACCTCCAAAAGGGAGAAATTGGCATGAAGAAGCTCATGACGATGACCCGGCAGTTCCGCGACGACGAAAACGGCGCTGCCATGGTCGAATATTCCATCCTTCTCGGCATCATCGCGGTCGCCGTCGTCCTGACGGTCATCGCGATCGGCGGCTGGGTCACGGGTCGATTCACCGGTCTGTGCACCGCGCTCGACGGCACGAGTGTTGGCACCTGCAATGCCGCGACTGGCGTCGGTTCCTAATCGACTGATAATGCTCAGGCCCGGATCATCAGGTCCGGGCCTGAATCCGATCGCATCGGACGAATTCCCGCAATGTAGGCTTGGGGCTTGGGGCAATGCGCGTAAATACTGTCATCATGATCATGCTCGCCGGCGTGTTCGGCGTTGTGGCGGTGGTGCTCGCCAATCTCTGGCTGGCCAGCCAGCGCAGCGCCATGGCGAAGGGGGATAATGTCCAGCGCGATACGGTCGTTGTGGCTGCCGTCGCGCTGAAATTCGGCGACACGCTGACATCAGACAAGCTGCGCGAAATTGCGTGGCCGGCGGGCGCGGTTCCGGCCGGTGCCTTCAGGACAACAAAAGAGGCTTTGGCCGGCGACGGCACGAAGCAGGCACTGCAGACGATCGGGATCAACGAGCCGGTTCTCGCAACCAAGATCACAGGCCCCGGCCAGCGCGCCACGCTTTCGGCGGTGCTCGGCGAAGGCATGAAGGCCGTCTCTATCAGGGTAAACGACGTGCTTGGCGTCGCCGGATTTGTCTTTCCCGGCGATCGTGTCGACGTGCTGCTGACGCGCACAGTGCGCGGCGATGGCGGCCTGGACAAGAGTTTTGTCGACGTGCTGCTGCAAAGCATGAAGGTGCTCGCCGTCGACCAGGTCGCCGACGAGAGCAAGGACAGCCCGACGGTGGTGAAATCAGTCACGCTCGAGGCTAGCACCAGAGATGCCCAGAAGCTTACCTTGGCCGCCGGCGCCGGCCAGTTGTCGCTGGCGCTGCGCCAGGCAGCCGCCAGCGAGGGCGAGACGACCGACCGCGTCACGCTTTCCGACCTGACCGGCGACACGCCGGCCGACGTCGCCGCCAAGCAGGCCGAACTCGCCAGGCAGGCTGCCGCCGAGGCTGAGGCCGCGGCCGAGCGCAAGCGCGCCGACGACAAGTTCGCCGGGCTGACCCAGGCAGTGGAGAAGGTGGGAAGCCGCCTTGACGAACTGGGCAAGGTAAAGCCGGCCGTGGCGCCGGCGCCCGAAGTGCAGGAAGTCGTCAAGGAAGTGGTCAAATATGTGCAGCCGGAGCCGCCGGCTCGAGCGACGGTCAGCGTCTATCGGGGTGTGAAGTTCGAAACATACGACGTGCCGCGACAAAAATAATACCGGCGATTAAGATAAGCTTAAGAATAAGGGCGTCCGAATCAGCCGGCATAAAGGGGGTAGCGTAGATGCGTATGTTCTGGGGACTGATAGCGGCAGCCGCACTGGCCTGTTTTGCATTACTGCCTCTAAGCTCCGCAGCTCATGCAGCCGACCGCAAGATCGATGTATCGAACCCCAGCGTCCATCGTATTTTCCTGCCCATGTCGCAGTCGGTGACGGTCCAGGTGAACGCCACTCTGGGCGACATCGTCGTCGGCGACGAGAAGATCGCCGACGCCCAGCCAATGACCGACCGCACGCTCTATGTCATCGGCAAGAGCGCCGGCACCACCACCGTCAACCTCTTTTCAGAAGACAAGCGCTCGCTTGGCGTGATCCAGATCGAGGTTGGCGTCGACGTGAGCGACATGGCGCAAGCGATCCGCCAGGTGGCGCCCAGGTCGCGCATCGATATCGGTTCGGTCAACGGCAAGGTCAGGCTTGGCGGCCATGTCAAGGACGGCGCCACGCTGGCGGCGATCATGCAGGTTGCGCAGCAATACGGGCCCGACGCGATCATAAACGCAGTGACCGTCGACGACAGCCAGCAAGTAAACCTCGAAGTGCGGGTGCTGGAGGCCAAGCGCAATGCCGGCCGTGATCTTGGCGTGTCCATCAGGAGCAGCAACGGCAGCGGCACGACCCGCACCGGGACCGGCGTTGCCGCCGTCGATGAGGACGGTGTCGTGCTGGGACCGGGAAATCTTCTTAGCAACCTACTGTCGAATTCGACTCCGTTCGGGGCACTGATCACCCGCGTTATCAACAGCGATGTCAAGGTCGACCTGATCATCGAGGCGCTCGAAGCCAAGGGCGTGGTGCGCATGCTTGCTGAACCAAACCTCACCACGCTCTCCGGTGAACCAGCCAATTTCAACGCCGGTGGTGAGGTGCCGATTCGCCGCCTCGTCGACGACGAGGTGGTCATCGAATACAAGCAGTTCGGCGTCAATCTGCAGTTCACGCCGATCGTGCTCAACGACGACAAGATCAACATCAGGCTGGCGCCCGAAGTGAGCGACCTCACCGGCTTCACCACCGCCGGCGACCCGATCTTCACCAACCGCAAGCTGGCGACTGTCGTCGAACTGCGCGACGGGCAGAGCTTCGCGGTCGGCGGGCTCTTGTCCAGCAAGAACACCAAGATCCAGGAACAGGTTCCATGGCTCGGCCAGGTGCCGATCGTCGGCGCGCTGTTCAAGAATTCGAGCAACCAGAAGGAAGAGACCGAACTGGTTGTCATCGTCACGCCGCACATCGTGCGCCCGGTAAAGCCTGGCGAGCAACTGGCGACACCGTTCGACAAGACGCGGCCGGCCAACGACCCGGAATTCTTCATGCTCGGTCAGCTCGAAGTGACCAAGGACATGGTTCGCAAATATGAACTGGGCGAAGGCGTCGTCGGCCCGTACGGCCACATGCTCGACCTGAAATCAAAGGACAAGATGCTCTATGTCAAGAAATAGCGCCTTGATCGTCCTTTTGTGCGCCGGCGCACTGACAGGCTGCGCCGCCGACTACCTGAACAACTACGACACGATGACGTTGGCGTCGGGCGACACGCAGAAATACAATTCGCTGCTGCAGACGGTCGAGCCGCTCAATCCGGCGTCGAAGAACACGACTATCGAGGGCGACGGCGTGCGCGCTGCCAACGTTGCCCAAAGCTACAGGATACCACCGCCACCGCCGCCACCGCCGTCCATCACGGTCAATGTTGGCAACACCGGGGATTGAACAGAGGAATGCGGATCAGCGTCAGGGAAAATGAGGGATCCTGGCGTCAGGGGAGCTAACAGTAAGGCCATGCTGCGGATTGTTCGCGCGTTCTGGCACGATCAAAGGGGAATAGCGCTGATACTGGTCAGCATCACGCTGCCGGCAATCATCGGCTTTTCCCTGCTGGCGATCGACATGAGCCGGGTCAACAACCTCCACAACGATCTTCAGAAGGGCGCTGACGCGTTTGCGCTAGCGGCGGCAGCGGAACTGGACGGAAGCAGCGGTTCCTGGGCGCGGGCCGAACGCGCCATGGCGATGCTCGTAGACAATGAAACCAATTTCTCCACGGCGGGGAGGTTTACGCTAACCTCGGGGCAGCCAGGCGGCGCACTGAACTGCAACAGCGCCGGAAACATTTCCTGGTGTTTTCTGGAGGCCATTCCAGCCTCGGACGCGACCCAGATAACAACGGCCAACCAGGCCAGCTATCTTGCCGATGCCGATCCGGTAGTCGGAGAGGCGGAAACGCGGTTCATCCAGGTGACAGTCGCTCCCCAAGGGTTTGCCGCGATCTTTCCCGCCTCATTTGTGACATCCGGCGCCAGCAACAGCTTCAATGTCGGGGCAGTCGCGGTAGCGGGCTTCACCTCCGGCGTCTGCGATTTTACACCGGTCTTCATGTGCAATCCCTATGAGATGGTGAACGGGACAAACAATGCCGGGGGTTATACACTTGAGCAGGCCGTTTCCGATCCGGCCGTGCGCCGCCGGCTGATCGAACTGAGGAAGGTCGGAAACGGGGCTGCGGCCGGTCCCGGCAACTTCGGCTTCCTCGAGCCTCCGCCGAATGTGGGAAATGGTGCCCAAGCGCTGGCTCAGACGATCGCAACGTCGACGCCAATTGGCTGCTACAATTCCGCGAACGTAACGACAAAGACCGGTCAGAATGCCGGCCCGGTGCAAGATGCCTTCAACGTTCGTTTCGGGATTGGAGCTAACGGCAACCATTTCAACAGCCCCGAGTACGGTCCGGCCGCCAATGTCCGAAAAGGGGCGATACAAACCACTGGCAGCGCTAATCAATGCCCTGCCATGAACAAGCTTTCATTCACCGAAGCCGGAACGATGGGCCTTCCGCGCGATGCGACAACGCCGTATCTGGCCGGCCGGATGGGCGACGGAAATTGGAATTTCTCTGGCTATTGGAGCACCAACTTCGGTTCGGCTGCCTATCCAGCGTCATGGGACACGACCAAGCCGACGCGCTATGAGGTCTACCGTTACGAGATATCGGCCGGGTTGGTGGGCACCGCGTCGACCGGTGGAGAGATCGGAACGCCGCCCGCAGCTTGCCAACCGCCTGTCACGACAGTCGATCGCCGGTTGCTTTATGGCGCTATCCTGAACTGCAATGCACTCGAAGCTGCGGGCAACGGCCTGTCCGGCCATAGCACCAATCTGCCGGTCGAAGCCTTCGGCAGCTTCTTCCTCACTGAGCCTGTTCCCTCGGCATCGGAAGATGCGTCGGTGATGGTCGAACTGGTCGACGTAACCGGTGGTGCCGGCCAGGGTACGCTCGACAATTTCCTTCGCGACGAAGCTCAGCTCTACCGGTGATGGCGATGATCGGAGCGCTGTACTATCATCTCCACAGATTTCGACGCGAGCAGCGCGGCACGGCTCTCGTCGAAATGGCGCTGATCGCGCCGCTGATGCTGGTCCTGTCGGCGGGCGTGTTCGAATTCGGCAATCTGATCCACAAAAAGCTGCTGATGGAGGCCGGCCTGTCGGACGCGGCGCGCTTTGCAGCGCGCTGCAACAGCCAGCTGTACACCAAGGCAGGGTTAGCGGCGATAAACTGCGCCGATATCGCCAGCAACATCGCGGTGTTCGGCAATGCTGCGGGGGTAGGGAATGCGCGTATCGCCGGCTGGCAAAAGGCGAATGTGACGGTGACCATTGCCGCCTCAGGCTCGTGCCATGACGCCGTGGTCGCAGGTGTCACCCAATATCGCTCCACCAGCGCGCAGGTCTGCATCGTCAGGGCAGCGGGGACGTTGGCCTATAGTGGCATCGGAATGCTGTCGCTGGTCGGCATCGGGCCCATGACACTAAATGGCTTTCACGAGGAGCGGTTGATCCGGTTCTGATTATGATCAGGCGTTTCGCAACATCGGAAGACGGCGCAACGATGGTGGAGATGGCCATCGTATCTACACTGCTGTTTACCCTTGTCCTCGGTTTCGTCGATTTCGGCTATGCCCTCTATCAGTGGAACGCCGCCACCAAGGCCGTCCAGCTCGGCGCACGTCTGGCCTCGATTTCCGATCCGGTTGCCACCGCGCTAGCTACAGCCGCACCGACGACGACACCGGGCGCTCCGGTCATTGCTGCGGCCTACGGACCATTCGCCTGCACTTATACTGCTGGCACAGGGGCCTGCAGCAATGGCGGCTCATTCAATGCAGTCAATTTCAGCCGCGTCTTCCGCGGCGATACGACAAACACCAATGACGACGCCTGTCCGATAATCACCCCAGCCCAGCGACTCACCACGCGGCCTGGAATGTGTCATTTCTTTCCTGGCCTCAGGCGCGACAACGTCGTCATCACCTATTCCGCCACCGGCCTGGGCTACCAGACCCGGCTGGGCGGACCGGTGCCGACAATCACCGTCAGTCTTCAGAACCGGACCTTCCAGTTCTTCTTCCTCGGTGGCCTGCTCGGATTCGGAAACCTCGCCATGCCCTCCATGCTGAGCACGGTTACGGGCGAAGACCTGAAGAGTACATCCCCATGAACGCCATCAACACCAAAGTCCTCCCAACCAAACGAAAGCAGGTCGCCCTCTTCTCCTCGGATCCGCAGTTCAAGCGCGAGGTGGCGACGAGGCTCGACGCGCTGGCCATCTATGATGTCAGGATTTCCGAGACAGACGACTTTCTCAAAGGCCCGCCCGCCGACATGCGTCCGGGCATCGTCATCCTCGACCTCGGCAATGGCGAGCTGCTCGGCAAGCCCGGCATTGTCGAGGCGCGCGCCTTGTGGGCGGCGGTGCCGCTGATCGCGGTTTCCGGCGAATTGACGTCGGAACGGACGCGCGTTCTCGTGCGCATGAACGCCTCGGACTGGCTGCACAAGCCGCTCGACGCCAAGGAACTGCTGAACGCGGTCACCTTCCACGACACCGGCAACCAGGGCACCAAGAGCCGGATCATCACTTTCATCAGCGCCAGCGGCGGCGCCGGGGCTACGACGCTCGCTCTGTCGGCGGCGGAGTTCCTGGCGTCGAAATCCACCGAACGTGCGGCTTCGACCTGCCTCGTCGACCTCGATTTCCAGAGCGCCAATTGCGGCGCCTATCTCAACCTGTTCAATCAGTTCGATCTGGCCGGCATCATCGGCCAGCCGGAAAGGCTCGACGTCGAACTGATGGACGTCATCAAGCTTTCGCGCCCCTCCGGCCTGACGCTCTATTCATTCGAGAGGCCGCAACTGCCGTTCGAGCCGCAGGGCGCCGATTTCGTGTTCCGGCTGCTGGACCTCGTCGCCTACCGGTTCGACGACATCGTCATCGATTTGCCGAATATCGAAACCCCCTGGCAGGATTCCGTGCTTTCGACAAGCGACGAGATCTTCATCGTCTTCGAGCTCAACGTCGCCTCGCTGCGGCAAGGCAAGCGGCTCTACAAGAAGATCCGCGAGCTGCGCGGCAATTCGGTGAGCATCACGCTGGTCGCCAACAAGCACAAGCGCAAGTGGTTCGGCAACCATTTCTCGCGCGGCGAACTCGAGAAGATCTTCAAGGCGCCGCACATCAAGTCGGTCAGCCTGGACAACGCGCTGCTGACCGATGCTTTGAACCGCGCCATCCTTCCTTTGGAAGTGGATGCGCGGGCACGATTCAACAAGGATTTGAAGCGGATGTTCAAAGAGCGGATCGATGACGCTGCCCGGTAGATACCGCATCGTCCCGACGCTGGCCGGCGCCTGCGTCATGGGTCTGGCCTTGGGGATGCCGGCCTGGGACTTGGCCCATGCCAGATCCGCGCTATCGGACCGGCCGCCGCTGCCGGCAATGGGGCCCAGCCTTCGCAAGACGGTTGCTCTCCAAACCACGGAACTGCCCGGCACGATCATCATCCGCAAGGACGAGAAGGCGCTCTATCTGGTGACCCGGCAGGGCGAGGCGCTGCGCTACCAGATCAGCGTCGGGCGCGACGGCTTTGGCTGGACCGGTATCGTCAAGGTGGGGGCGAAAACGGAATGGCCGGAATGGCGCCCGCCCACGGAAATGCGCGCCCGCCAGCCGGAGCTGCCGGAAATGGTGCCCGCCGGTCCCTACAATCCGCTCGGCGCCAGGGCACTCTATCTGCTGCGGGACGGGCGCGACACGCTCTATCGCATCCACGGCACCAACGATCCCAAGGGCATCGGCTTCGACGGAACATCGGGATGTTTCCGCCTTACCAACACCGATGTGATCGATCTCTTCAAGCGCGTCTCTGTCGGCGCAAAGGTGGTGGTCCAATGACGATGATCAGCGATCCGGACATGCCAGCAATCAGTATTGGGCCGGTCATAGACGTTAGGCCGGGAACCCACACTGGAGAGCAAGCTGTCGCAGGCAAACCGAGCAATGCAAGGATGATCGGCATCGCCGCCGGCGCCTTGCTGTTCACGGCGGTGAACACAACCTGCGCTGTCTATCTCTACCGCACCATCAGCGATCTGCGCTTTTTGGAAGGGCGGCTGGAGCAGCTCGGTTCGTTCGAGCAACGGATCGCAGCCCGGCTCGATACTGTCAACAACGGCTTTCAAAGCCGGTTCGAAAAACTGGACAGTCAGCTGCAGGGCAGCTTCAACGACGTCAAAGGCAGTATTGCCCAGCTTGAACGGAACCTGCCCCTGGACAGCGACGACGACATGGCGAGCGTGGTGGAGCCTCCCGTGGTCACGACCAGCATCATGGCGGAAGCATCCACCGATCTTAGTGAAGAAGCAACCGAACCCAGTGTCGTTGATGTGCCGCGCCCGCCCAAAAGGAGGATCGCGGCAGCGCTGCCCCCTGCCCCAAACCCCTCCTACCAGCGCATAAAGCAGCCCGACGGCAAGGTCCATTACAAGAAAATCAACTAGAAGCGACAGGCATCGAGAACGGTTTTGCGTTCATCTGCATTCGGAGCTGCCGTCATCTTGTTGACACCGATCGGGAGCGCGACGGCTGCAACCTGCTACCATGTCGTCAATGTCGACTTTTGGGACGTGCTCTACATCAGATCGCGGCCAAGCCACCTTTCCAGGGCGGCGGGCGCGATCGCTCCCGATCACAACGGCATCATCGTGGCCACTGGCTCATGCCGGCCGACCGGGGCCGACCGAAAGCGGCAATGGTGCCCGGTCACTTACTATCCGTTGCCGTCAGTCAGCCTGGACGGATACGTGAAGGCCTATTTCGTGGAAACCACGGCGTGCCCCGGGTCCTAGAGATCCCGCTGCAGGACAATAAGCTGTACGGTGAGCGCCTCGGAACGCTGTCGTGCTTCGCCGAGAAACGCAACATGAGTGTAGGCGCAGGCTGCAGCGCCCAGAAGCAGCACCAGTCTGTTCTGCCATGTGAAATCGAGCATCAGCGAAAACGGAAGGCCGCTCGGCGCGGTAAACGCCGCAATCGTGCTCGCTGTTTCAGAATGGCTGCTGGACGCGATCATCAGCGCGGCGAACAGCAGTGCGACGTGGTTGGCAAGAAAGAATGCGGCCGACTTTCTCGTCCGGCAAGCCATCCAGCAGACGATCGATGCAGCGGTCAGGATGGCGGCATCAAGGACCATTGAACCGCCCAGATAGAGGTCGACCTGCTGCCAGAACATGGTCGACAAAGGGCGCAGTTCAAGCCAGATCCGCCACATGGCGGGGCTGGCCGGATAGGTTCCCAGCAGGAATGTCGCTGCTCGCTCCCCTGCGAGAATCAGAAGGATGAGAGCCGGAAAGGCAAAAAGCAGAATCGGCTTGCGCTTCATGTTCCCCCCGGCCGTCGACAAGCAGAATAGACTGCAAAGATTGCGCGAGGCTTAATGGAAGGCGCGCT
The DNA here is from genome assembly GCF_003952365.1 of Mesorhizobium sp. M9A.F.Ca.ET.002.03.1.2. Taxonomy (NCBI): domain Bacteria; kingdom Pseudomonadati; phylum Pseudomonadota; class Alphaproteobacteria; order Hyphomicrobiales; family Phyllobacteriaceae; genus Mesorhizobium; species Mesorhizobium sp. M9A.F.Ca.ET.002.03.1.2. The sequence continues at coordinate 6,201,672 of NZ_CP034443.1, forward strand.
CCGAAGGGGTAAAAAGTAGTGTGCTGAGAGTTCTGCAAAGGTAGTGTGCTGAGAGTTCTGCAAATTCGCTGAGAGAGGGCGGTCATGGCAGGCTGGTGATGTTCAACGTCACCTGATTCCCTGGAAGGAACGCCACCATGACGGCGACAATCATGTCGTGCATGTGCTTTTCTTCGATCAGTGTCGCCGTGCCATGGTGGTGAACTGCGATCAAAAAGCCGACTGAGTTTCTCCGAGGCCGTGGCATTCGTGCGTGCGATCGCAGAGACGATGTCGGCAACCTCGTCAGGGTCCGCTTGCAGATGAACCCGTTGATAGCATCCCTGGAGGGAAAGAAACGGTAGACATTTGCCCGGCTCATGCCGAGGGCGGGGGCGATGTCGGCCATCGACGTCTTATGGTAGCCGATGCGGCGAAAGTGCTCCTCCGCCACCTCCAAAATGCGCGCGCGCACCTCGTCGAGATCAGTTCGCATTCCGATCGGGTGATTCATCGATGTCCCTGGAACTGGTCAATCGGACATGCCAGGCTCGTGCGGACGATCATCTGAAACGGGTAAGATCGCGCCTCCCGCAGGGCAGATCCCTGCGGGCGAGAAACTTGACCGGTCTCCTGCGACGACAGACCCTATTCGGCGGCCAACCGCAGTTCCGGTTCCTGGGTCGAAGCCTCATGGGTCTCATCCGCCGCCGGCTTGATCCGGAACCACGCGATATACAGCGCAGGAAGGAAGAGCAGGATCAGTACCGTGCCGACCGCCGTGCCGCCGATCAGCGTATAGGCCATCGATCCCCAGAAGACGGAGTGCGTAAGCGGGATGAAGGCCAGCACCGCTGCAAGTGCGGTCAGGATCACTGGCCTCGTGCGTTGCACCGTTGCCTCGATGACAGCGTGATAGTCGTCAAGGCCGGCCGCACGGTTCTCCTTGATCTGTTCGGTCAGGATCAGCGTATTGCGCATCAGGATGCCGGCCAGTCCGATCAGGCCAAGAATGGCGTTGAAACCAAAGGGCTGGTTGAAGGTAAGCAGCATGGGCACGACGCCGACGAGGCCAAGCGGCGCCGTCAGCATGACCATGGCCATCGTCGAGAAGGATCGCACCTGCAGCATGATGACGATCAGCATGGCGGCGATCATGGCCGGGAAGACTTTACCCAGCGCGGTATTGGCCTTCGCAGCCTCCTCGATCGATCCGCCTATTTCGATGCGATAGCCGGCCGGAAGGGATGCGATCAGCGGCTGAAGCGCCGTCATGATCTGCTTGGAGACCTCTGGAGGCTGGGTCGCCTCATTGATGTCCGAGCGGATCGTGACGACGGGTGTGCGATCGCGCCGTTTCAGGATAGGCTCTTCCAGACGGATTTCCGAATGGCCGATCTGGTCGAGCGGAATCGAGCGGCCGTCCCGGCTCATCAATGAGAAATCCGCAATACGTGTCGGATCCAGCCGCTCGTCGCCGGCGCTGCGTGCAACGATGGGGACATTGCGGATGTCCTCGCGGACCTGCGTGACCGGGATGCCGGTGAGGAGGAATTGCAGCTGCTGAGCCACCTCGGTCGGCGACAGGCCGATGAGGCTCAATCTATCCTGGTCCGGGACGAAGCGAAGCACGGGCGTGCGATTGCCCCAGTCGCGGTTGGCCTGCCGCACGTCCGGAACGCCTCGCATGATGCCGAGGGCCTTCGCGGATATGCTGTAGAGTTGCGCAGGATCAGGTCCCATGACCCGGAATTCGACCGGGAATGGCGTGTAAGGTCCGAACACGAGCTGTGTGACGCGCACATTGGCCTCGGGTGCGAGCCCTTGGGACATCGCCTCTCGGAGCCGATGCTTCAAAACCTCGCGCGCCTCCGCGTCGGGTGTAAGCACGACGATCTTGGCGAACGCGGGATCAGGCAGTTCCGGCGCCATTGCGAAGAAGAAGCGGGGAGCGCCCTGGCCGACATAGCTCGTGACGATCTTGGCCTCTGGCTGGTGGTCCAGCCAGTGCTCCAGCCTCTCGACCGTAGCGGTTGTCGTCTCGATGCTGGTGCCTTCCGGCAAGCGAACCTCCACCAACACTTCGGGGCGGTCGGATGTCGGGAAGAACTGCTGTTTGAGGGAGCCCATGCCGACAACGGAAAGCGCGAAGGCAATGGCGACGATACCGGAGGTTACGAACTTGTGGCGCACCGCAAAGGTGATGAGCCGCCGCAGGCGCCGATAGTTCGGCGTGTCGTAAATCGCGTGGTGACCGCCTTCGATCGGTTTGATCGCGGGCAGCATCTTGACGCCGAGATAGGGCGTGAAAACCACCGCGACGATCCAAGAGACGATAAGGGCGAACCCCACGACCCAAAAGATGTTGCCGGCATATTCGCCGGCCGTCGAGCGGGCGAAGCCTACGGGCAGGAACCCGGCTATCGTCACGAGCGTTCCCGACAGCATCGGCGCGGCGGTGTGGCTCCACGCATAGGCCGCCGCCCTGATGCGGTCCATGCCCTCTTCCATCTTCACCACCATCACCTCGATGGCGATGATGGCGTCGTCCACGAGAAGACCCAGCGCCAGGATGAGGGCGCCGAGCGTGATGCGGTCGAAGAACCGGCCGGTTTCCAGCATGATGAGGAACACGGCGGCGAGCGTCAGGGGGACGGCCGCCGCCACGACGATGCCGACGCGCCAGCCCATGCTGAGCAGGCTGATCAGCAGCACCACGCCGAGCGCCATCGCGAACTTCATCATGAACTCGTCAACCGCCGAGGTGATATTGACGGCTTGGTCGGACACCTTGTCGAGCGTCATCCCGAGCGGCAATGTCCGTACAATGGCCGCCGTCCTGTCCTCCAGCGCCTTGCCGAGCGCGCGACCATCCCAGCCCTCCTGCATAACCGCCGCGAGCATGATGGTCGGCTCGCCCTGGCGCCGGATGAGGTAGGTGGGAGGGTCTTCATAGCCGCGGCGGACCTCGGCGATGTCGGAGAGCTTCAGCGTCCGCCCCGCGGCGACGATCGGCGTGTCGGCGATCGCCTGGATACTGTCATAAGCGCCGTCGACCCGGATGAAGACTTGCGGCCCCTTGGTGTCGATCGAGCCCGCCGGTGTGACGGTGTTCTGCCGCTGCAGGGCGGCAACGATATCCTGTGCCGATACGCCGAGGGTTGCCAGCTTGGCGTAGGAGAACTCGACGAATATCTGTTCGCGACGTTCACCGAGGATGTTGATCTTCTTGACGCCGGGCACGTGCAGGAGATCCTGTCGGATCGCCTCGGCCTGCCTGGCTAGCTCACGCATCGGCATGCCTTTAGCCTTCAGCGCATAAAGGGCGAAGCTGACGTCCGAATATTCGTCGTTGACGAAAGGGCCGTAGACGCCGGACGGCAGGTTGCGGGCTTCATCCCCGAGCTTCTTGCGGGCCTGGTAGAACTCGTCCTGCACGGCGGATGGCGGTGTGCTGTCCTTCAGCGTGACCGTCATATATGCATAGCCTGGCCGCGTGGTCGTCTCCACCCGGTCATACCAGGTTAGTTCCTGGAGCCGCTTCTCCAAAGGTTCGGCGACGAGGTCCTGCATCTCACGCGCCGTCGCGCCCGGCCACGCCGTCGTGACCGTGAGGGTCTTGATGGTGAAGTTGGGATCCTCCGCCCGGCCGAGCATAAGGAAGGCGTAAGCGCCGGCGGCCACCAGCAGGAGGATGAAGAACAGGGTGACGGCGCGCTCGCGAACGGCGATCGCGGAAAGATTGAGGTTCATCGTCAGTTGCTCCCGCTTTCGGACGCAGACCTGACGCGAGCGCCCTCCTGCAGGAGATGAGCGCCGAGCGAAACAATCGCATCGCTGGAGTCCAGCCCGGAAATCACGGCGGTTTCGCTGGTCACACGAACAACCTTGACCGGCCGAAAGTGTACGGTCGAGGTGGCGCTGTCCAGAACCCAAACGCCGGTCTTGTTACCGTCATCGAGCATAGCTCCCAGCGGCACCTGGACTTCCGGCTTGCCAGCCTGGCTTGCAAGCCGAATGGTTACCGTCGAGCCAAGCGGTGCAGCCGAGGCCACACCATCGAGCACATAGCGGGCCTCATAGGTGCGGGTCTGGGGATCGGCTGAGTCCGACAACTGCCGGAGATGTGCTGCATAGCGACCCCCTTCGCCCCCATACACGATGGCCTCGGCCACCGAGTCGATTGCCGGCCGGATCGTTTCGGGAAGCGCGACCACCGCTTCGCGGGGGCCGGCCTGGGCAAGCCGCACGACTGTTTGGCCGGCAGATACGACCTGCCCCGGCTCGCCAAGCGTATCGACCACCGTTCCATCCGCGTCCGCCACCAGGAGCGAGTAAGTCGCCTCATTCTCGGCGACCCGTGCTTCGGCTTCGGCGGCGGCGAGCTGTGCCGTCGCGGTATCCAGCGCGGTCTTCGCCTGCTCGTAACGCTGCGGGGTTGCAGCCAATCCGTTCTTAACCAGAACAGCATAACGCCTCTCGTCGGCACTCGCCTGAACCAGGACAGCGCGTGCTGCAGCGACGGCGTTGCGCTTCGCCGTAAGCGCAAGGCGAAGGTCGGAGTCATCGATCCGCATCAGCGGCTGACCGGCTTTGACCTGCTGACCGGCATTTACAAGCCGTTCCACGATCTTGCCGGCGACGCGAAAACCGAGATCGCTCTGCACCCTCGCCCCTATGAGACCGGTAAAGCTGCGCGCAGAACCGGTGACTTGCTCAGGTGTCATCAGTCTGACGATCTGAGGATCCTGCCTCGGGTCGATGGCGGCGGAGGCCGCCTGCGTCCGATCGGAAAGTGTCACGAATGCCAGCGCCGCTGACACCGCGATCAGGCTCGCCCCTATCACAATAACCGGTCTCTTTTTCATGCCCTTCGCCTCGCGCCAAAATAGATTGCACCCACACTCTATATCTGATATAGATTACGAATGCAATCTAAAAAAGGAGATGACGATGCGCGTGAGTCGCATTCAGGCCGCGGAGAACCGCGAAACGGTGATCAATGTGGCAAGCCGCCTTTTCCGGGAGCACGGCTTTGACGGCATCGGCCTTAAGGACCTGATGAAGGGCGCCGGGCTGACCCAAGGCGCTTTCTACAAACAGTTCGCGTCAAAGGAGGACCTGGCGGCGCAGGCGTCGAGACGGGCGATGGAGAGCGCCACCCACCGATGGGCGGAAGCGACTGCGGCGAAACCCGAGGATCCGCTTGGTGCAGTAGTCGCGTTCTACCTCAGTACCGGACATCGCGAAGAAAGGATGGACGGCTGCCCGGTTGTGGCGCTCGGCTCGGATGCTGCCAGGCAGGGCAGCGACGTGAAAGCGTCATTCGAAGCCGGGATCAGGGAATACCTCGATCTGCTCGGTAGTTGGGTTGGCGATGCCCACGGCGAGGAGCCCAGCGACAAGGCCATGGCCATTCTCTCGACCATGGTCGGTGCAGTCGTCCTCTCACGGGCCGTCAACGACGAGCATCTGTCAAAGCAGTTCCTGCGAGCGGCCACCGAGAGCGTGCGGATGGGGTCGTCTGCCAGCGATGCTCAACGAGGACCGCTACCATGACGACGGATTCTCCAACCGAAGCGCGCAGCGCAACTGCCTCTATCTCCGAGTTGGCGGGATACTCCGGGCTCGAGCTCGTTGCGAGGCTGGCTGACGGGAGCATCCGTCGCCCAGCGATGGCGGAGACGTTCCCCTTCACCTTGCCCCCCTGAGGCAGGTAAGGTCGAACTCCGAGCCACCCCTGAGTCGCGCTTTTGCAATCTGACGAATACCGTCCACGGCGGCTGGATCATGACGATGCTCGACACCGCCATGGCTCTTGCTGCACAGACCACTCTTTCGGCTGGCGAAATCTGTCCGTCACACGAAACCACCGCCAAATTTGTCCGCCCGATATTCATCGATTCCGGCGTTATGCACGTCATCGGCCATGTGGTTTCGCGCGGCCGGACCGTCATCACGCTGGAAGGCAGGATCGAGGATGCCGAAGGCAGGCTCCACGCCCATGGCACGTCTACATGCCTGGTCGTGAGCAGGAAGCCGTGATGTCCGCGCTTTCGATTAGGCACCAATACGGTGCGCCGCACGGCATTGAGCCAGCGCTGGCAGCGCACCCGAACCGATTGATCAGCGCGGTGTTCGGCTCGGCCATCGAGAACCCGAAAGAAGCCGCAAGCAATATCTTGTTGTGAGCGACGCTATTGCGAGTGGCGGTTTTCCCCCAGGATTGCCATTCGCAAGCAGGTCGCTTTGGAGGAGAAGTCAAATGCTATACAGTTACATTGTCGAGAAAGAAATCCGAAAGACCTTCGGCCACGTTAACAACCATCGCTGGGATGAGGCGGTGAAAGCAGTCGCGCCGCATGTCCATCACCGCGTTTCCGGTGCCCACGCGCTTGATGGTGAGCGCCATGACAAAGAAGCCCTACGCCGCTGGTTTGAGCGCCTCGGCCGCGTCCTACCCACCCTCAATCTCACGGTCAACAATATCTGGGTGAAGGGCTGGCCGTGGAATACCACCGTGTTTGCCCAGTGGGACGGCACCGCAACGCTGCTCAACAGCGACGCGTCTTACGCCAACCGTGGTCTCCATGTGTTCACTCTGCGGTGGGGCAGAGTCCATGCACTCGAGGAATTTCAAGATTCACAAGCAGCGGCCCGCGCTCTTGCCGCCCAAGCGGCAGCTGGCCTCGAAGAAGCTGTCGCCGAACAAATTGTAAGCTAGCCGAAGCGTAGTCAGAGCTCCGCGCTTTTGAGCGTGCTCGTGGCGCAGGTCCTGCGTTTGCGGCAACGCGCCAGCGGAGCCGCCTATACACGTACGCCATTCGAAGACAGTCTCGGATCAGGTGCTTGATATCTATGACGCTGCGCGCGCTGGCATGAAAGTAGCCGTGCGGAAGGCGATGGAAAAGGCGATGCGCCCGAAATGGTAGCCAAGACGGTCTTGAAAGCAGCGACCGATCCCGCTCCGAAGAGATGTTATGCGGAAGATCGGAATCATCGGTGCTGGAAATATCGGCGCCACGTTGGCGCGAAAGCTTGCCGCTAGCCGCCATCAGGTCAAGCTCGCCAATTCGAAGGGGCGGCAAGCCTGAAAGCCTCTGGGTCAGCGAGCGGATCGGCGGCCCGGTTGTCAAAGCAACCGAATGGGGCACCTGGACGTATCGCCATTCCGGTCGCGGGGGGACACCCGAAGGCCAAGACGACGGCCGTGGCCCAGGTCGGGGCAACGGTTTTGACCCACTGGACTCGGGGAGCATCGTCGACTCTTGGCGTCAGCAGCCCGGCACTCCTGCCTATTGCACGGAACCGTCAGCGAACGAGCTGAAATCGGCGCTGCAATCGACCGACAGGTCGCGCGCGCCAGGCAATCGTGACGCTCTGATCAGGGAATTCATGACAGCCGGCGACAAGCTCACCCGTCGCCCACAACCGAGCCGCGACTGCGTGATCATCGAACCTTCAAATGCCGAAGGGGTAGAGGGCACGACCAATGCCGCCACCGGATTGAAAGTTCAGACCCCGCGAGGCGAAGCTTGCCCTTCCATGAGCGTTATCCGAGCTAACAAAGTCCCTCGGTGGGCCAAGCAACACCGTCGCCGATCCATAGTTTGGATCATCGCCCTCGTCATTGGTGCTTCAGTATCAAATTGATCTTTACATGATCGAGCACGGCGGCCTTATGCGCGGATTGCGGAGGCGATATGACCCGCCTTTATTATCCAATTTTGGTAGCCAAAGCCGGTCGAGCGTTCCGATGAGAGCTCTACATTGGGTTCACTTTACGAACGCCTAGCGTCCGAGTGCTTCGACACGATTAATCAGAGTTGAAGCAAGCCGGGTTGATGCGCCAGCAGCCATCATCATCTGCTTGAGGACCATCCATTCCAGCGTCCATGCAGCGCCCGAGCGTTCCTGTTCATGGATGACAGCGTGATGCACCGCAGAGAGTTGCGTGGCATTGTATCGGGCGAGCGTAACAAGCACTTCGGCATCGACCGGGTTTTGCTTGTTCGGCATAGCGGAGGAAGAGCCGCCGCTGGAAAGCTCGATCTCGTCGCCTGCTTGCGCCGTTAGCGCTATGTCCTGGCCGAATTTTCCGAGACCGCCCGTGACCAGTGACAGCCAGCCGGCGAGTTCGGCGACCCGGTCGCGCTGGCCGTGCCATTGCGGCGCGTCGGCAAGACCAAGCCGGGCTGCGAGCGCCGCGCGAACGGTGAGGCCTTTTTCGCCGAAGGCGTCCAGCGTTCCGGCCGCACCGCCGAATTGGATGACGCCGGTCGATCGGCGGACCGTTTCCAGCCGCTCGATATGACGCAGGAGCGGTGCGCGCCAGCTTTCGATCCGGTCGGCGGCGCGGATGGGCCTTGCCGGCTGCATGCGGGTGTGACCCGTCAGCAGCCGCTCACCGAAGCGGCCGGAAAGATGGGCAAAAGCCGATGCAAGCGCTGCGAGGCGTTGCTCCAGTAGATCGAGACATGCGCCCGCGCGAAGCACGAACGCGGTATCGATCACGTCCTGGCTGGTCGCGCCGGAATGCACATGTTTTGAATACGGCTCTTCGACCGCTTGCCTCATCTGCCGCACCAGATCCGGCACCACGACGCCGTCGCGCGCCGTGCCTGCCTTTAGCCTCGCCATGTCCGGCCAGAACGTTGCCAATGCGTGGGCGATGGCGGCTGCGGCCTCGGCTGGAATGAAACCGTTCTCCGCTTCGACTTCGGCAAGCGCCACCTCGAAGCCGATCATCGCAGTGATCTCGGCTCCGACGCCGAGCAGCGACGCCATCTCCTCATCGCCGACGAGGCCAGAAAGGAAAGGATGATCGAAGGCCGAGATCATATGTCGAAGAAGACGGTTTCGTCCTCGCCCTGGAGATGAATGTCGAAGCTGTATGTATCGCCCTCGCGCGGCGCAATCAGCGTCGCCGCGCGCGCCTTGTGCTCAATGCGGGCAAGCACCGGATCCTCAGCATTGGCGGCCTCCTCGTCGCCGAAATACATACGCGTGTGGAGCCCGATGTTGATGCCGCGCGCCGCGATCCACACCGTGATGTGCGGCGCCATCATGCGGCCGTCGAGGAAGGGCACGCGGCCAGGCTTCACCGTCTCGAAAGTGCACTCACCGGTTGTCATGTCGGTCGCCCGACGTCCCCAGCCGGAAAAATGCGGATCGGCCGAGCCGCGCAGGTCCGAGGGCGAGTTGTGGAGGCCGGCGGCATCCGCCTGCCAGATCTCGACCAGCGCGTCCTTAAGCGGTGTATCCGCCCCGTCAATCACCCTGATCTTTATCCTGATTCGCTCGCCCTTGGTCTTTTCATTGACCACCGTACCGCCGAGGTCGGTCGAATAAACACCCTCGATTCCACAGAAATTCGGCGTCAGGCCGATGTGGACATAGGGACCCGCAGTCTGCGAGGCGCTTTCCTTCAGCCGGTCCAGAGCCTGGGCCATCAGTTGCCCTCCATGCGGTTCTCGAAAAGCGTCGAGCGGCGTCCGCGCAGAACGATATCGAATTTGTAGGCGCGCGCGTCCATCGGGATCGCTGCCTGCATGTCGAGTGCGGCGGTCAGGCCCTCGATGGCTCGATGATCATTGATGGTGCGCACGATCGGGCATTTCCAGATCATCGGATCGCCCTCGAAATACATCTGGGTGATCAGCCGCTGCGCGAAGCCGTGGCCGAATACCGAGAGATGGATGTGCGCCGGACGCCAGTCGTTGGGGCCGTTCGGCCACGGATAGGGGCCGGGCTGGACGGTACGGAAGGAGTAGGAGCCGTCCTCGCCGGTGATGATGCGCCCGCAGCCGCCGAAGTTCGGGTCGAGCGGCGCGAGATAGCTTTCCTTCTTGTGGCGGTAGCGGCCGCCGGCATTGGCCTGCCAGACTTCAAGCAGCGCGCCGGAAACGCCGATGCCGCGCTCGTCGAGCACGCGCCCGTGGACGATGATGCGCGGACCGATCGCAGCCTCGCCGGGTGCCGCAAAATTATGGATCAGATCGTTGTCGAGCTTACCGATCAAGTCGTGGCCGAAGACCGGACCGGTAATCTCCGACAGCGTGTTGTTGAGCGAAAGAAGTGGCCGACGCGGCGAGCGGAGCACCGACGTCTTGTAGCCGGGCGTGAAAGCCGGCGGATGCCAGTCGCGATCGCGCTGGAAAAAGGCGCCGGTCTCCGGCCTGAGGTTGGATGCGAGTTTCTGGTGGGTCATGTCCTGCCGGCCTCGGTATCCATCTCGGTGAACGTCTTCCTGGCGATCCTGATGGCGCGGTTGGCGGCCGGCACGCCGGCGTAGATCGCTACGTGAAGAAGCGCCTCGCGGATGTCCTCGCGCGTGGCGCCGGTATTGGCGGTGGCGCGCACATGCATGGCGACCTCCTCGTCGTGGCCGAGTGCTGCAAGCAGCGCGATCGTGATCATCGAGCGCTCACGCCTGGTGATATTGTCCCGCGACCAGACATGACTCCAGGCGGCTTCCGTGATGAGGTCCTGGAAAGGTCCGTCGAATTCTGTCTTGCCTGCCTCGGCGCGGTCGACATGCGCGTCGCCGAGAATCGCGCGGCGGGTCGCCATGCCCTCGTCGTATCGGGTGCTGCGGGCTCTCCTCATGCACGCCTCCGCTGCATGTCATTCCCCACGAACCGGCGGATGAGCTTCGCGAGTTTTTCGGGCTGCTCGACGCAAGGGATGTGGCCGGCGCCGGCGATCACCTCGCAGCCAGCGCCGGGGATCGAATGAGCAAACGATTCGACCATTTCGGGCGGCGTCGAACCGTCCTGATCGCCGACGACGCAGAGCGTCGGCACGCCGATCAAGGCCGCAGCGGCCCGGTAGTCAGCATCGCGGATCGCGGTACAGGCTGCGGCATAGCCGGCCGGCGACTGGCGAGTGAGCATGGTCCTGTAGCCGGCGAGTTTTTCAGCGCAGTTCCTGTGGAAGTCCGGCGTGAACCATTTTTCCATCACACCGTCGGCGAAGCTTTCGATGCCTTCCGAACGCGTGGCCTTGATGCGGTCGTTCCACGTCTCGTCGGTGCCTATCTTGGCCGCGGTGTCGCAGAGGATCATCCCTTCGATCAGCCTGGGCTGGACTTGGTAGAGGCATTGCGCGATGACGCCGCCGATCGACAGACCGCAGATGACCGTGCCGGCAATACCCAGATGATCGAGAAGCCCGGCGAGATCGGCCGCGTGTGTTTCGATCGTGTGCGGCGCCTCACCGAGTTCGCTAAGGCCATGACCCCGTTTGTCGTAAAATAAGAAGCCGTAGTCGCCGGCGAGCAGGTGTTCGATTCCGTTCCAGATGCGCAAATCTGTGCCCAGCGAATTCACGAAGACGATCGTCGGCCGGCCGGCCAGGTGCCGGTGTCGATAGTGGAGCGTTGCTCCGTTGATACGAGCAAATTCCATGCGGATCAGACCTTCGGCATTCCCTTCGGCAGCATCATGCGCTTTTGCGCGGCGATGCGGAATGGCGCATTTGGCCCGCCATAGCCCGAATAGGCGCCGCTCCGCTCCACGATCTCGAAGATAAAGCCTTCGCCGAAGGTCGGCGCATAGAGCTGGAAGAATTCGCCCCTATCGTCCCGGTCATAGAGGATGTTCGACGCGCGCAGCCGGTCGGCGAGATCGGGATCGAGGCCGAAGCGCGCTTCGACGTCGTCATAGTAGTTCATCGAGATTTGCAGCGGCTCGAAGCCATTGGCGCTCAGCTTCTCAGCCGTCGCGAAAATGTCGTCCGTCGCCATTGCGAGATGCTGGATGCCGGAGCCAAAAGTCTCGGCGATGAAGTGGCCGGCGAGCGTGCGGCGGCTCTCGGCGCCGTTGAGAGTGAGGCGGAGGCGCTTGTCGAGACCCTCGATCACCTGGCTGCGAACGAGGCCGGCCGGATCGACGATGTCGACCATCGGTGTCTTCGTCGTCCTGAAGAGCGAGACGTAGAAGAGCAGCCAACTCGGCATCTCCTCGTGAAACATGGTCTGGCCGACATGGTCGATGCGGGTGAGGCCAACGCCGCTGCCGACGCCCGCAGCAGCGACAGGCTTGAACTCGATGTCCCAGACCTTGGCCAGGTCGGTCTTGCCATCGAGGAAATAGATCAGTCCGCCGCCGACGCCACGGATCGCCGGGATCGACAGTTCGCCCGGGCCGACCCGCTGTTGGAAGATTTCGGCGCCAAGCATCTTGGCGCGGGCGACGGTCGCCGCCGCGTCCTCGACCTTCAACCCGATCGCATAAGCCGACGTGCCGTGAACGATGAAGGAGGAGTGCGCAAAACCCTGCCGCTCGGTGTTGACGACGATGTTGATCTCTCCCTGCCGGTAGAGGGTGACGTTCTTGGAGATGTGACGCCCGGCTTCGGAGAATTCCAGCGTGGTGAGCAGCCGGCCGAGCGATTCCGCTCCTTCCGGATTCGCGGCGAATTCGACGAACTCGACTCCTTCGACGCCGATGCGGTCCGGCATCGCCGGCACCGAAACCTCGAGCGCCGGCTCCTCGCGCCGCACTTGGTCCATCAGCCAGACGAGCGAGCGCTTGCCGTCGACGGAGATCGCCTTGGCCGAGCCGCCGCGGAACTGGTCGTTGAAGATTTCGAGCGATATGTAGCTATTGTAGCCGGTTGCTGCGACGGCCTGCATGAACTCACGCACCGACAAGTCACCTTCGCCCGGCATGTTGCGGAAATGCCGGCTCCAGTAGAGCAGGTCCATGTCGATCAGCGGCGCGTCGGCGAGTTGGACGATGAAGATCTTGTCCGAGGGGATCGAGCGGATCGAGGACAGCTCGATCTTGCGGGCAAGCGTGTGGAAGGAATCGAGGATCAGCCCGATGTTCGGATGTGCCGCGCGGCGCACGACCTCCCAGGCGTCGCGATGGTCATTGACGTGCCGGCCCCAGGCGAGCGCCTCGTAGCCGACGCGCAAGCTTCGCTTCGCCGCGCGCTCGCCGAGTTCATGGAAATCGGCGGCGGCGCGGTCGATGCCGCCGAGCGATACCGGTGAGACCGACGAGCAGACCAGCATCAAGTCGGTGCCGAGTTCCTGCATCAGGTCGAACTTGCGCTCCGCGCGATCGAAGGCGCGTGTCCGTTGCGGCTCCGGCAACCCTTCGAAATCGCGGAACGGCTGGAAAAGGGTGATCTCCAGCCCGTGGTCGCGTACCATGCGGCCGACCTCGTCAGGCGTGCCGTCGAAGGCCAGAAAATCGTTCTCGAATATCTCCACGCCATCGAATCCGGCAGCGGCGATCGCCGCCAGTTTTTCCCGTAGGTCGCCGCTGATGGATACTGTGGCGATGGAGGTCTTCATTGCTTTCGCCTGCGAAGTCACAGCAGCGCGATCGCGCGGGTGGGACCGCCGGTCGCGCCCTTCACCTTGGGGATGCCGAGGAAGAGACGCGCACCGGACTCGGGAATTGCATCGAGGTTAGCCAAGCACTCGATGCCCCAGCGGCCGCTGCCCAGCCATTCGTAGTGGACCGGAAAGGCCCCGCTCGAGTTGAGCCCGGTGTCGAGCGAAAGCGTGTCGACGCCGATGCCCTTCACGTTGCGCTCGCTGATCAGGAACTGCGCGGCCTCTACGTGAAAGCCCGGAGTGTGGTTTTTCTTCTCCTTGTCGTTGCCGGTGAATTTCGGGTCGCCGACCAGTTTGTGCCATCCGGAGTTCATCACCACGCAGCAGCCGTCCGGCAGTCGGCCGTTCTGCGCCTCCCATGCCTTTATGTCGTCAGGCGTCAGGCTTGTGTCCGCATTGTCGGCGGCGCGCGCGGCGATGTTGATGACCGCGACGGGAACGATCAGGTCCGAGATCGGGATCAGATCGGCCGTCAAACCATCGGCGGAGAAGTGGATCGGTGCGTCCATATGCGTGCCGCTGTGCTCGACGATCGTCCAGCGGTTCAGGTTCACCTTGTCCTTCGCGAAGGTGACGAGATGTTCGACCGTGAACCATTTCTCGCCGCTGAAGGTCGGGAATCCCTCATAGAGGGCATGTGAGAGGTCGATCGTTTCGGTGAAATCTATCGGCGCCGCCTGGGCCGATGGCGTGGCGGGGAGCGCGGCCGCCGCAGCGGTGCCCAGGCCGAGCGTAAAGCCGGCTTTCAGCAGACCCCTGCGGGTCGCCTTCTCACAGATCGAATGCAGGCATCCTGGTGGGCACATACGGTCTTCCTCCCTTTCGGTTCAACGTTTCACGAGCACTCTGCTTACCAGTCCGTTCATTCCTCCGACGCATCGATCCGCCCGACAGGGCCTGCCGGTCCGGCCTACCGGTCGATCAGTTCCATCAGCGATTTCACTGCGATGGGATATCCGCGCGGCCCAAGGCCTGCGATGACGGCCGTCGCGACGGTCGAAACCAGCGAGCGATGGTAGATTGCCTCGCGGCGGTGGATGTTGGAGATATGGAACTCGATGATCGGCCCCGGAAACATCTTCAGCGCGTCGAGCAGCGGGATCGAGCGGAAACTCAGCCCGGCTGGGTTGATCAGGATACCCGCGCCCTCGTCGATCGCCTCGTGAATCCAGTCGACCAGCTGATGCTCGGCATTCGACTGATGGAACCGCACCGGAGTATCGCCGGCCGCTTCCCGGCACATCAACTCGATCTCGGCCAGTGTCGTCGTGCCGTAGATCTCAGGCTCGCGTTTGCCGAGGCGGTTGAGGTTCGGGCCGTTGAGAATGAAGATCGGTTTGGTGATCATGTCACGTCCTTCAGTTCAGCCGCCGTAGCCGAAGAGGCGCGGCAGCCACAGCACGAGTTCGGGGAAGAAGGTAATGAGCGCCAGCGTACCGACCATCGCCGAAAGGAATGGCAGCACGTCGCGCACGATGTCGCGCAACGGCACCTCCGCGATGCGAGTCATAATGAAAAGCAGAAGCCCGTAGGGCGGCGTGATGAGCCCGAGCATGATATTCAGGACGACCATGACGCCAAAATGCACCATGTCGATGCCCAGGGCGCGCGCCGTGGGGATCAGCACCGGCACGATGACAAGCAGGATGGTGGTTCCTTCAAGCAAGCAACCCAGAAGCAGAAGCAGCAGGTTGACGAGAAGGAGGAACTGCGTCGGTGACAAGTCCCAGGCGAGCAGCAGCGCGGACAGGGATTGAGGAATGTTCTCGACCGTGACCACGTAGTTGAACACCATCGCGCCGGCCAGCAGCATACCGATCGAAACAGTGGTGCGCCCGCTGCTCAGCAGCGCCCGGTAGAACTGATGGACGGTCACGCTGCGATAGATCGCGACGGAGATGAGGAGCGCGTAGCCCGCCGCCACGGCCGCCGCCTCGGTCGGCGTCATCACGCCACCCCTGATGCCAACGAGCAGAACCACCGGTAGCATCAACGCCGGCAGGGCCCCCAGGGTCAGACCCGGCAGTTCGCGTAGCGGCACCGGCTTTTCGACAGGGAAGTTCTTCCGGCGCGCGTCGATCGCCACGATCGACATCTGCGCCAGCGCCAGCATGACGCCCGGCACGATCCCGGCGATGAACAGGAAGCCGACCGAGGCGTCCGAGACGAGCGCATAGATGACCAGCGGAATGGAAGGCGGGATGATGGGAGCGATCACGGCGGAGGCCGCGGTCAGCGCGGCGGCGTAGCTCGCGGGATATCTGTCGTCCTTGGTCATCAGATGCTGCATCATCTTGCCCGTGCCGGCGGCGTCGGCGATCGCCGACCCCGACATGCCCGCAAAGATGAGGGATTGCAGCACGTTGACCTGGGCAAGGCCGCCGCGGAACCGGCCGACGACGGCATTGCAGAAATGCAGAAGCCGCTCCGTCATCGTTCCGGCGTTCATGATCTCGGCGGCAAGAATGAACATGGGGACAGCCAGCAGCAGATACCCCGTATAAAGGCTGTTGAGTATCTGTTCGGCCGCCGTTCCCATATCGAGCCCGGCGAGCCACAAATAAAGGATCGAGGAGGCGATCATCGCGTGGCCGATCGGCAGGCCAAGCAGCGCCAGAGCACAGATGGAGATCAGCGCCAGCGTGAAGGGCTCGAGAAAGGTCATACGCCAGAGCTCGCCTTGGTGGGATCGAATTCTTCGGGCTCAGCATCCTTGAGCGCACGCCATCCCAACCAGAGGTAACGGGCGATCACGGCAAGGACAAAGATCACATAGATCGAGAACAGCCAGTCGAAGCGGATCTTCAGATAGGCGGTTTTCTGTACCTTCATGAAGGTGACGTAGTCGAACACGGCAGGAAACGAGTAACTGTAGATCGCGACGAGTGCGACCGCGGAGGCCAACGTCATGACGCGTCGGGCGCGGGGGCCGACGGCCCCATAGATCAAATCGAATCGGATCTCCTCTTCCTCACGCACCACAAAGGCTGCGCCGAACAGGACGACCCATATCCAAAGGACGACGGTCAGCTCGTTGCTCCAGCCGGTCGGCCACTGCAGGACGTAGCGGAAAATGACCTGGAGCAGGAAAGCGACGAACATCACACCGATCATGACGACGATGAGGTTCTCCCCGCGCCGATAGAGCCATCCCGCCAAGGGCCGCACACGTTGCAACATCGGCTTGCCTCCCAGTCGTTGCTCGTCTGTACAACGAGCGGGACCACCGGCCTCGTCGGCCGGGGGTCGCTGATCGCTGTCCCTAATGCATGTCGCCCAAAAGTGACCTCGGTTTTGGGACAACGACATGCATAAAAACAAAACCTAAAGCGCGTCGCATGAATCCGTTTCAAAGCGATACGCTTTAGAGCGCGTTGATCTTGTCGAACATGCCTTCGGGCCAGCTCTTTGCTAGGTCCGAAGCGAGGTACTTCTCCTGGACGTGGCTGCGGAAGGCCGCGACGTCAGGCTCGTAGATCTTCAGGCCGGCAGACTTGAAGCGCTCGACGAGCTCCGCCTCGCGGGCGAGGTGCTTCTCGGTCGAGAAATCGATCGCAGCGTCCGCAGCCGCCTGGAACTTGGTCTGTTTCTCGGCGCCCATCTCGTCCCAGACCTTCTTGGACATGGTCAGCAGGTCGAAGCCGACGAGGTGCGACGTGAGGGCGATCTGCTTCATCACTTCGTAGAACTTCATGTTCTCGACGTTCGGCAGCGGGTTGTCCTGGCCGTCGACCGCGCCGGTCTGGAGGCCGGTATAAACCTCGGCATAGGCCATCGGCGTCGGATCGGCACCGAGCGCCTCACCGAGGAACTGCCATGCGTCACCGCCGGGCATGCGCAGTTTGATGCCCGCCATGTCGGCCGGCGTCTTGATTTCCTTGTCGACCCGAAGGCCGACCTGGCGCAGGCCGAAATAGGTCGGACCGAGCACTTTCACGCCGAGCTGATCCTCGGTCATCTGCTTCATCTCCGCGCCGGCATCGCTGGCGAAGAAAGCCTTGAGATGGGCGGCGTCACGGAACAGATATCCGGCGGTCAGGATCGACCAGGCGGGGATCTGGTTGGAGATGTCTTGCGGCGCGATGTTGCCCATTTCCAGGTTGCCGCGCTGGATGGCAACGAGCTCGGTTCCCTGCTTGAAGAGATTGCCGCCGTAGTAGCCTTCGAAGGTGAAGTCGTCCTTGATGGCGTCGGCGAACATTTTCATCATCTCGGCGCGGATGTCCTGCTCAGAGAACACCGCGGAGAAACGCAGCTTGGGCTTCTCTTGAGCAAAGGCCGGAAACGCCGCGGCGGTCGCCACGAGACCGGTGCCGACCAGAAACTGGCGACGGGTTGCGTTCAAAATCATGTCTTCCTCCCTGTTTCATTCTCATGGACTTGGCGGGTTTCACCCGCAGCTGCCCGTCTCGGAACGGGCGTGTCGCCGAAGGCGGCGAAGGCGGCCCTCATCCGATCGACGTCCGGCTGAATGCCGGTGAAAAGTTCGAAGGCTCGCGCCGCCTGATGGACCGCCATGCCCTCGCCGTTAAGCGTGCGGCAGCCGCATCGCCGCGCCGCGGCGAGCAGTTCCGTCTCGAGCGGGAAATAGACGATGTCGGCGACCCAGCACTCGCGCCGCAGCAGCGACGGATCGAGCGGGATGCCAGGCAACTTGGCCATGCCGACCGGCGTGGCGTTGACGATGCCGTCGGCCGTTGCCGCGGCCCCGGCAATGTCGGAAACAGCAGTCACCCGGTCCGGCCCGAACAGCGATCCGAGCCGCGCGGCGAGCGCCGCCGCCCTTGCATGCACGATATCGCCGACAAGCAGGTGCCTGACGCCGAGCTCGAGCAGACCATGAGCCACCGCCGCGCCCGCCCCGCCGGCTCCGAGCAGCAGGACGCTGTCGCGCGGCGCTCCCGCCATGCCGCGCCGGAAACTCTCCATGAAACCCCACCAGTCGGTGTTGTGGCCGATCCGGCGGCCGCCACTGAGCACGACGGTGTTGACCGAGCCGAGCGCCGACGCGGACGCCGACACCTCGTCAAGCAGCGGAATGATCTCCTGCTTGTAAGGGAAGGTGACGTTCAGTCCGTCGAACCCGAAATGCCCGGCGAAAGTGAGGATGTCTTCCAGCCGGAGCGTGCCGTCGCCCATGCGGTCGGCGTCGAGAAGCCGGTAGATGTAGGCGATGCCCCGCGCCCTGCCCTCCGCCTGATGCATCGCCGGCGTGCGCGACAGTTGAATGCCGCGCCCGACCAGGCCCACCAGCATACGCTGTGGATCGGGAGCCGTATCTCGATTATCCGCTACTGCATCGGCGGCAAATGACGTCAGTGCGACCTCCCGGATGTCGGTCTTGCCAGCAAGCTCCTCCCGACATCCGCACTTTGTACCGTTTGGTTAATTTCGTCAACAGCTTTGTACGAGCCGGTTAATTTGCTAAGTAAGCTGCGTCGCAGTACCCCGCGCGGGAGGACAGGCCTGTTATGGACGACAAACCGGTAAACGGACGAAGCGGCTGGAAACAGGACCCCGCGGGCGTGCGCAATAACATCCTTGCCGTGGCGATGGCGGAGTTTGCCGCGAACGGCCTCTCGGGGGCACGCATCGACGATATCTCAGCCAAGACGAACACGTCGAAGCGCATGATCTACTATTATTTCGGCGACAAGGAGAGGCTGTATGGGCGGGTCCTGGAAGAAGCCTATCGCGAGGTCCGTGCCGGCGAACAGGAACTGGAGCTCGACCACCTGCCGCCAGTCGAGGCTTTGAAACTGCTCGCGGAATTCACCTTCGACCACCACAGCCGCCACCCGGACTTCATCCGGATCGTCATGATCGAGAACATCCACCACGGCGCCTATCTGGAACGATCCGAACTGATCCGCCTGCTGAATGCCGGCGCCATACAGAAGCTGGAGGCGATCTGCCGACGTGGCCGCGAGATAGGTCTGTTTCGCGACGACGTGACGCCGCTTCAATTGCACTGGCACATCAGCGCAATGAGCTTCTTCAATGTCTCCAACAGCGCCACCTTCTCGCGCATTTTCGGCACGGACCTTTTCAGAGCCGACGGGCAGGAAGCCCTCAAGAAACAAATGGTGGAAATGGTGGTCGGCCTTGCGCTGAAGCCGGAACGGCGCTTGCGCTGCTGATCGTTGCTGGGTCGGACGACATCACCACGGCTGGGATGGGAAAGTAGCTGTTGGGTCTCCAAGTCGTGTAATGTTGTTGTAGCCGCGATTGTACCAGCCAAATTCCAGCAGTTCCGTTCCGCGCCTCTCGGCGAACTCGCTTCGCGAGGGACACTTACTTTGGTCAAATCGATCGCAAAGGTCTTATAACGCGCGCCATGAGGGGGTCGCACATTCTCAACTTGCCTTTGGTCTAACGCATGACGGCGCGCAACTCTGACTGGAGCCCGCGTAGCGCGGACAGATAGAGTGGCACCAGTTCCGCCGCGCCGACCTGAGTTGCCGGGACGCCGACATTGACCGCCGCGACCACTGTGCCCTGCATGTTGAACAGGGGCACGGCAATGGAGCGCAGACCCGTTTCTACCTCCTGATCGATCAGCGCATAGCCCTGGCTTCGTACTTGGGTCAGTTCGGTCAGGATAGCCTCGGGGTCAGTCAGCGTGTGTGGAGTGCGCGCGGGCAGCGGAGTGGCGGCAAGCAACGCACGGGCTTCGGCCTCCGGAAGGGCAGCAAGCAGCACCCGGCCCATCGAGGTGCAATAGGCCGGCAGGCGGGAACCCGGCATCAGAGTGATCGACATCACTTTCTTCTGTGCGGCGCGCGCCACATAGACGATGTCGGGGCTATCGAGCATGGAGACAGAGGAGCTTTCGCCCAGTTGCTCCGACAGACTGTCGAGCAACGGCTGTACCAGTTGGGGCAGCGGCATGGTGGCAAGACATGCCGTGCCGAGCCGCAGCACACGCGGTGTCAGAGTGAAGAACTTCCCGTCGTAGTCGGCGTAGCCGAGATGTGCCAGCGTCAGCAGGCAGCGCCGCGCAGTGGCCCGGTCGAGCCCAGAGGCGGCCGACACCTCCGAGATCGATTGGCGCGGGCGCTGGGCGGTGAAGGTCTCGATCGCCGCCAACCCCTTGGCCAGTCCGCCCATGATGTCGCGTTCCCCTGCGGTCATGACCGGATCTCCGCTTTGTGCGATATCTCAACAAATCTCTTATATCGCACAAAATTTCTTGCGGATAGGCTCGTGCTTGCATTTATTGGCCGCACGGTCGAGCGACGGGCTTGCTCGACCAGAAAGGATGCTGACATGGACAAGACAGTCGCCGATCTGGCCGAAGCCGTGGCCGGCATCGAAGACGGCATGACGGTGATGATCGGTGGTTTCGGCGGCGCTGGTGCGCCCATCGAGCTGATCCACGCCCTGATCGACCGCTTTCGCGCTACCGGCAGCCCAACGGGGCTGACTGTCATCAACAACAATGCCGGCAATGGCCGCATCGGCATCGCCGCCATGATAGATCGCGGAATGGTGGCGAAGATGGTGTGCTCGTTCCCGCGCTCGTCCGATCCGCGCGCCTTCACCGAGAAATATCTGGCCGGCGAGATCGAGCTGGAACTCGTGCCGCAGGGTACGCTGGCCGAGCGCATCCGCGCCGGCGGCGCGGGCATTCCGGCCTTCTACACGCCGGCCGCCTACGGAACCGATCTTGCCAGGGGAAAGCCGGTCGCCGAGTTCGAGGGCCGCAATTATGTGCAGGAGCGCTGGCTGAAATCCGACGTAGGGCTGATCAAGGCGGAACTCTCCGACCGCCATGGCAATCTCACCTATCGCAAGGCGGCGCGCAATTTCTCGCCGCTGATGGCGATGGCGGCGCGCATCACCGTGGTGCAGGCGCACAAGGTCGTCGACCCCGGCGCCATCGATCCAGAGCATGTGGTAACGCCCGGCATATTCGTCGACCGCATCGTCGAGGTGGTCGACGCCCGGCAGGAAGAGGCGCTGATCCGCGAGGGAGTGGAATACGCATGACAGCTAAGCTCACCAACGCCCAGATTGCCTGGCGGGCGGCGCAGGACATTGCGGACGGTGCCTACGTCAATCTCGGCATTGGCTTTCCCGAGATGGTCGCCAAGTTTCAGCCGCCGGGCCGCGAGGCGATCTTTCACACAGAAAACGGCATCCTCAATTTCGGTGAGGCGCCGCCCGCAGGTAAAGAGGACTGGGACCTCATCAATGCCGGCAAGAAGGCGGTGACGCTGAAGCCGGGCGCGGCGTTTTTCCACCACGCTGACAGCTTTGCTATGGTGCGTGGCAGTCATCTAGATGTAGCGATCCTCGGCGCTTATGAAGTGGCCGAAACCGGCGATCTCGCCAATTGGAGCACCGGCCCGAATGGAGTTCCGGCGGTCGGCGGGGCTATGGATCTCGTACATGGGGCAAAACGCGTGGCCGTCATCACCGACCATGTCACCAAGGACGGCCGGCCGAAGCTGATGAAGCGCTGCAGTTTGCCGCTTACGGGCGTCGGCTGCGTGACTCGCGTCTACACCAGCCTCGCCGTCATCGACATCGATGCTTCCCGCTTCGTCCTTCGCGAAAAGCTGGCAACCATCAGCCTTGACGAATTGCAACGGCTCACCGGAGCTGAGTTACGCATTGAAGGCGACCTCGCCGATTTGACGGTTCCGGAGCTCTGACATGGCCGAAGCATTCATCTGCGATTACGTGCGCACTCCAATCGGTCGCCTCGGTGGATCGCTATCTGCGGTTCGCGCCGACGCCGCAGGGTAATCCATGCGCTAACTGGGGTTTTCCAAGCGATTTGTTTTGCGCCACTCCTCGTACTCCCCGCGGGCATCGTCATGCAGAGGATAATATCGTTGCAACGGCGCGCCCTCCATGAGCTTCACTCGTGAGAACTCCTCCCAATCGTGATGCCTCTGTGATTCTTCGATCACCTTTGCGGCCATTGCGACGGGAAGCACTACCACCCCGTCGTCGTCGGCGACGATGATGTCGCCGGGGATCACCGTGACACCGCCGCAGGCAATCGGAACGTTGACGGCATTGGGATAGATGCTGGTCTGCACATGATAATTTGGCGTCCAGCCGCGCAGCCATAGCGGCAGATCGAGCTTTTCGACATTGGGCCGGTCGCGCATGCACCCGTCGATGACGATACCCGCGCCGCCCCTGCCCTTGAAATATGTCGACATCATATCGCCGAAGACGCCCGAGCTCATATCGCCGCGCGCATCGACCACGACCACATCGCCCTCCTGCGCGTGATAGAGCACGTGCCGGTGCAATTGCGTCTCCGGATCGGCATATTCTCCCTCGGTGAACAGGTCCGGCCGCTGCGGGAGGAACTGCAGCGTCAGCGCCGGCCCGACGATCGACTTCCCATGGTTCTGCGCCACCGGGCCGACCATATGCGGATTGCGGAAGCCCATGTGGCCAAGCGTGCCGGCCACCGTTGCGGCGCCGATCTCCCTGAGTGCGTCGACTAAGTCCTTAGGAGGCCTCGTGATATCGGGGATGTGCGTCATTGTGGACTCCGGTTGAAAGGGAACTACCAGTTGGTAACAGAACCGTCGCGGCGCTTAAGGTGAGGCGCTTCCCAGAAACGCAGGCTCTGCGCCTGGACGGCCTTTTCGTTGACCTCGACGCCGAGCCCCGGCAGGTCGCTGACCGGATAATCGGGGCCGTCGAGCCGTGGCTGCACGGGGAAGAAGTCGGAATTGTCGAAGCCCAGATTTCTTTCGGGCTCCCTGGTCTCAAGCCACGCGAAGTTGGGTACCGCGCAGGCGAGATGCACGGTCGCGGCCGTGCACACTGGACCAAGGGGATTGTGCGGCATCAGGTCCACATAGTGCGCCTCGCTCCAGCCAGCGACTTTCATCGCCTCGGTGAGCCCGCCGACATTGCAAACATCGAGCCGGTTGAACTGGTGGATGCCGCGCTCGATGTAGGGCAGGAACTGCCACTTGCTGGCAAATTCCTCGCCGATGGCAAAGGGGATGTCGGTCATCGTACGCAGGGATTCGTAGGCTTCCGGTGTCTCGTCCCGTATCGGCTCCTCGATGAAATCAAGTACGCCGCGGCCGAGCTTGTTGCAGAAGCTCGCCGCCTCTGCCACCGACAGCCGGTGATGATAGTCGATGCCGAGGACGACGTCGTCGCCCAGCGCCTCGCGTGCCTTGTTTAGCATGTTCGCGGTAGCGCCGATCGACTCGCGCGGCTCGAAGATGTCCCTGCTGTTTTGCCCGACGGGAAAGAGGCGGATCGCCTGCCACCCCTGTGTACGCAGTTCGCGGGCTCGTTCGATGGCAACATCGCCCTCGGCCTCGTCGCCTGTCGAGGCGAAGGTGGGGACCCGGTCGCGCTGCTTGCCGCCCAGCAGTTCGTAGACCGGCACCCCAAGCGCCTTGCCCTTAATGTCGTGAAGGGCGATGTCGATGGCGGAAATCGCCGCCTGAAGAACGCGCCCGCCTTCGAAGTATTGGCTGCGATAAACCTCCTGCCAGATCCGGCCGATCTGCATCGGGTCGCGGCCGATGAGAAACTCGCGATAGTGCTCGACCGCGCCGGCCACGGCCCTCTCGCGACCGCTCAAGCCGCTCTCGCCCCAGCCGAAGATGCCCCGGTCGGTCTCGACTTTGACGAGCATCTGGTTACGTGTCCCTACCCATATCGCATATGGCTTGATCGCGGTGATCTTGAGCTTCTCAGTCATCTAGCCACGGTTCCCAAACGAACGCGCCCTGCCTCAGTTGGCCTTGAGGGCCATTTCAGTTTCGCCGTCGAACAGATGCATCCGCTCCTGATCGAACTCGAGCCAGATCTGCTCGTCGGGCGCGACGGCGACGTTGGGGGACACGCTGATGTTGACGATGGCGCCGGAGAGGAACGCCTGGACGAAGGTGACGTCTCCGGTTGGTTCCACCGTATAGGCCTTGGCCGGAATGGCACCGGGGACCGCGCTCTTGTGCAGCTTGATCGTCGAGTGTCGCGCTCCGAGCACGACCTTCCCAGTCGTTGCTCTCGCGACCTTCTGGACGTTGCGCGGCGAGAGCTGAAGGCTCCAGCCCTCCGCGCTGGTCAACACAGTGCTGCCGTTTGCCGTCGATGCCTCCAGCGGAATAAGGCTCATCGCCGGGCTGCCGATGAAGCTGGCGACGAACATGTTCACCGGATGGGCAAAGACCTGCGCCGGCGAATCGTATTGCTGCAGATAGCCGCCGTTCATCACGGCCATCCTGTCTGCCATGGTCACGGCCTCGAGCTGGTCGTGCGTCACATAGATGATTGTCGCCTTCAGGTCCTGATGGAATCGCTTGATTTCGGACCGCATCTGCACGCGCAGCTTTGCGTCGAGATTGGAGAGCGGCTCGTCCATCAGGAAAACCGCCGGGTCTCGAACGAGGGCGCGGCCTAGTGCCACGCGCTGCTGTTGCCCGCCTGAGAGTTCACGAGGCTTGCGCTCGAGGAGTTCGGTCATGTCGAGCACGCGTGCCGCTTCCTTGACCTTCTTGTCGATCTCGTCCCTGGGCAGCTTGCGCATCTGCAGCGGGAACGCCAGGTTCTTGTAGACCGATTTCTGCGGGTAGAGCGCGTAGTTCTGGAACACCATTGCGATGTCGCGGTCCTTGGGATCAAGGTCGTTGACCACCCGGTCCCCGATGACGATGTCGCCCGATGTGATCGGGGTCAGCCCCGCAACGAGATTGAGCGTGGTTGTCTTGCCGCAACCTGAAGGCCCGACGAGCGCGACAAACTCACCGTCATTGACCGTCAGCGAAACGTCGTTGACGGCTTTGAAAGTGCCATAGGTCTTGACGAGATCTTTGAGGACCACGTGGGCCATCGGCAACTCCCTAGTGCTTGACCGCGCCTTCCGTTAGGGCGCGTACGAAGTATCGTTGCAGGACGAGGAAAAGCACCACGACGGGCACGCTCATCATAAAGCTGGCGGCCATCAGGCCTGGAAAGTCCGTCGTATTTTCCGAGAAGAAGCGCTGGATGCCGACTGGCAGGGTCAACTGGTCGTTCTTGGAGAGGAAGGTGTAGGCGTAGATGTACTCGTTCCACGCGCCGATGAAGGAATAGATCGCGGTAGCGATGATCCCCGGCGTCGAGAGCGGCATCACGATCAGGATGAAGGCCTGGAACCGCGTTGCGCCATCGATGCGCGCCGCCTGCTCGAGCTGCACCGGGATGTTGTCGTAAAAGCCCTTGAGCAGCCAGATCGCCAGCGGCAGGCCGAAGGTGAGATAGGTGAGAATCAGCGAGCCATGCGTGTTCATCAGCCCGAGCACGCGCATCAGGATGAAGAGCGGCACGAGAAAGATCACCGCCGGGAACATGTTGCGCAGCAGCACGGCGAAGAACAGGAAGTTCCGGCCGGGGAAACTGAAGCGCGAAAACGCGTAGGCCGCGGGAACAGCCACGATCACGGAAAGGATTGTCGTGACGGTCGACACGAAAAGGCTGTTCCAGAAAAAGCGGAGGAAGTCCTGGCCGACGCTGTTCTGCGGATCGAGCAGCTTCTGGTAGCTGGCGAGGGTAGGCTCGTCCGGCCACCATTGCGGCGGGAACTGCGTCGCCGCGAACCCGGACTTGATCGAGGTGATCAGCATCCAGATCATCGGCACCGCGGTGTAAAGCAGCATGAACACGAGGAAGAGGCGCCCGGCCCACCGCCATCCGTCGACCCGCATGTGGCGACGGGTCCGGCCCCTAAAGGCTGTCTCTGCAATCGTGCTCATGAGCTCCCCTCTTTCCGCTCGTTGCCGCTTAGCGCACGGACGTAGAAGTAGCCCAGCGTCATCAGGATGAGGAACAGGAGCACCGAATAGGCCGATGCCACGCCCCAGCGCTGCCGGCCGAAGGCGAGTTCGTAAATGTGGGTTATCCAGATATGCGATGCGTTCGACGGCCCGCCGCCGGTCATGATCCAGGGGATGATGAAGGAATTGAAGTTGGCCACTGCAAGCAGCAGGATGGTCACCACCGAGACGTTGCGCAAATGCGGGAAGGTGACGTGCCAGAAGCGCTGCCATGCATTGGCCCCGTCGACTTTTGCGGCGCGCAGCAACTGGTCGGGGACTGTCTGCAGGCCGGCCATCATCATGATCATGGCAAACGGAAACTCGCGCCAGATATTGACGATGATCAAGGAGGGCAGCACCGTGCTGACGTTGTCGATGAAATTCGGCGGCCGATCGGCCAACCCGAGGCCGACGAGCACCGCGCCGATGATCCCGAAGTCCGAATGGTAGATCCACTTCCAGATATAGGAGGCGGCGACCGCGCTGATGACCCAGGGAATGATCAGGGTGGCGCGCAAGACACCACGGCCGATAAAGTCGCGGTGGAGCGCCAGCGCCGTGGCAAACCCGAGGACAAAGGAGATCAAAGTGGACCCCAGTGTCCAGATCAGAGTGTTCCAGGTGACTGCCCAGAACACCTCGCTGGTGAGGATGGTCGTGTAGTTGTCGAAGCCGATGAAGGTCTTGTCACGGAGCTGCAGCCCAGGCGGCGTCTTGAAGAACGACAGCTCGATCGTGTAGTAGATCGGATAGGCGATGACGATGAGCATCACGGCGATCGCGGGAAGCACGTACGCGTAGTCGGCGCGATGCTCCCAGATACTCCGCAGCACGCCGGATCTACCGGGTTGCAATGTTCGGCGAGCCTCGGCCTTGCCGGTCACGATCGTCACTGTGGCGTGCCCTTGTTCTTCGGAACGAAACCGGCTGCACTATCGGCGCAGCCGGTCAGATCACAGGTCAGGCTTGGACTGGAGCAATTCCAGGAAAAGTGTGAAACGGTTTTCCGTCCGGAATTGCGTCAAAACAAACGGATAGAGCAGTTCACCGTTTCCGTGAAACGGTGAATTGCTCTTACAGTCCGCCCATCAGCTCTTTTACCCTCTTGGCCGCGTCGTCCGCTGCCTGGTCGACGGTCATCGCTCCGGTCAGGGCATTCTGCAGCATGTCCGGGACGATGATGTTCATGATCTCGGGGGCCTGCGGCAGCGCTGGGAACGGGATGCCGTATGGCAGCATCGAGGTCGTGACATCGAGGAACTCGATGTTGTCGAGACGTTCCTTCATCCATTTGGTCTTGAAGCCGTTAAGGTTGCCCGGGTTCGAGCCGGCGTAGGCCATCTTCAGCGACCATTCAGGGCTCGTCCACATGCAGATGATAGCCTTTGCAGCCGGCTCGTCTACCTTGCCGCCCTCGACATATTCGGGCTTCAGGATGTGAATGTTCGAGCCGCCGAACACGACGGCGCGCTTGCCGTCGGGGCCAGTCGGAATCAGGCCGTAGCGCATGTTGTCGATGACGGTCTGCG
The DNA here is from genome assembly GCF_003952365.1 of Mesorhizobium sp. M9A.F.Ca.ET.002.03.1.2. NCBI lineage: Bacteria > Pseudomonadati > Pseudomonadota > Alphaproteobacteria > Hyphomicrobiales > Phyllobacteriaceae > Mesorhizobium > Mesorhizobium sp. M9A.F.Ca.ET.002.03.1.2. Next base: position 6,229,325 of record NZ_CP034443.1, read on the forward strand.
CCTTGTCCTTGTCGGTGCCCGTCGCCTTCTTCTGCAGGTCGAGCATCACGTCGTAGTCGGACGGGTGCGAGATCATCATGCCAAGCTGGCCGGCGACGAACAGGGGTTGGTTATCGGCCTGCTGGTTGGTGAGTGCCGAAACCGGAACCGACTTGTCGCGAACATACATGTCGTACGAGGCTTGCAGCGCCGCCTTGCTCTGCGGGCTATCGAGCTCGACCTCCTCATAGGTCGGGTTCGCGGTGGCTTCGTCGAAGACGCCGCCGCCATAGGCCCACAGCTGTGGCATGAAGCGGTACGGCGTATTGCCGGCATTCTTGCGAGCCACGAGGCCGTAGCCGGCAATGCCGAGCTTGTCGTGGATCTGCTTGGAATATTTGACGACGTCGTCCCAGGTTGCCGGCGGCTTGTCCGGATCGAGGCCCGCCCGCTTGAAGATGTCGGCGTTCCAGATGAACGCCATCGTCTCGTTGTTGGTCGGAATGCCGTAGGGTACGCCCTCCCAGGTCACGGCCTTCATGGCGCCGGGCCAGAAATCATCGGTGGAATAGCCCACATCCTCGGGTTTGAGCGGCTCCAGATAGCCCTTTGACGCGAACTCGGTACCACCCAGGATTTGCAGGCGGACCGCCATCGGCGCGGCATTGCCCAGGAGCGCCGTGCGGAACTTGTCAAGAAGGTCGTTATAGGTGAGGGCTTGTTCCTCGAGCTGGATGTTCGGATAGGTCTTGCGGAAGGTGTCGAAGAAATCCTTGTAGTACTGGCGCAGGAGGTCGGGGTCGCCCTCGAACACGCCCTGATACCAGAAAGTCAGTCGCCCCTTATAGTCGAGCGGGGTGACCTTGGCGCAATCGGCCGCCGTGTCAAAATTCTGTGTGCCCGCGATGGAGCGCACATATTCCGGCGACCACTTGCTCAGGTCGACCGGCGGCGCACCCAGCGCCGATGTGGACATCAGCGATGCCATCAAAACAGTGACGACAGTGCCGCGCAGGACCGCACTGCCGAGTGTAATCCTCGTCATAGGTATCCTCCTGGTTCTCCCATGCCGCTCTGCACCGAGGCAAGCGGTCCTTGCTTGTTTGATCGCCGGGATGCACCTTTCTGTTCTATGTATCCCTTCGATCAATTGATACGTTTTCAGATCGTGGATTGCCTGTCAACGCGTTGGATCGTACATTGTTTGGAGAATCCGTGCGTGATATCGGGCAGTGCGTGTATGATAAAGGAGCCGGCCTTGGCCGAAATAAGCGATTTCAAAGCCATGCCACCTGTGGGGATTGATCCCATCGGGGCCTCCAGCGAGGGCGCCTCGCTTTATGAACGGATCAGGGAAGACATCATTGAGGGACGGCTCGCCGCCAACGAACGGCTTGTGGTCACCGATCTCGCCCGGCGTCACGGCACATCGACCAACCCAGTGCGCGAGGCGCTGCAGCTGTTGCGTGGGGAGGGCTTCGTCACCTTTGTCGCCAACCGCGGGGCGCGCGTCCGACCCATAGATCAGGATTTTGTCCGGGACATCTACGAGATCGGCGTCCTGATCGAGCCGGCCCTGACGCGATGGTTTGTGAATATGGCCACCGGCGAGGACATTGCCGAACTCGAACGTATCCAGGGCCTGATCGAAGAGAACAACTTCGCCGACACGTTCAGGCACAGTGAACTGGATACCGCCTTCCACACCGTGATGTACCAGCGGCACTATAACCGCCATGCCGCCGAGCTCTGGTGGAAGCATCGCGAAGTGCTGCGAGCCGTGAGCCGGCGTTTCAATTTCACGCTCGCGCGGCGTGCTGCGATCATGCGCGAGCACCGCGAACTCATCGCGCACGTGAAGGCGGGAGAAGCCGACAAGGCGGCTGAACTCGTTTCCCGCCATGTCGAGGGTTCCGGGCGGCATATTCTCGAACAGATGCGTGCACGCAACGCCGCTCGGGCCGGATAGGACGAAGGTCCGGTCTAAAACATCGTTAGCCTGACCCTTTCAGATAAAGGTAATTGAAATGAAAATCACGAGCATTCGGCCGTGGCTGATCAAGTCCGATGCTTCCTATTGGGGCGAGTTCCTGTTCGTCGAGGTGACGACCGACGAGGGAGTGAGTGGCTGGGGAGAGATCACCACCACCACCAAGCTCGCCAACCGGGCGCTCTGTACGATCCTGCGGCAGATCGGTGTCGCCGTGGCGGGCGAGGACCCTGCGCGTATCGAGTATCTCTGGCACAAGATTTTCCGCAGCTTCACCTATATGGGCAGCCGCGGCGCGGCCGTCGAATGCGTGAGCGCCATCGATATAGCCCTCTGGGACATCCGGGGCAAAGTCCTCGGCAAGCCGATTTACGAGCTGCTGGGCGGACCAGTACGCGATGAAATCGCACTCTACACCCATCCCAACCAGGCCAAATTCACCAGCAAGGAAGCCGTGGTCCGCGAAATCTTGGACATCGTCGAGTCCGGACACACTGCGCTCAAGTTCGATCCTTACCCCCACCAGGGCCGCAGCGCCGATGGCCTGTCCCGCGAACAGCGGGACGGTTACCTCGATGGCAGCATGACCCGCAAGGACGAGCGCGAAGCCGCCGAACTCACGGCTCTGATCCGCGAAACGGCGGGGCCAGATGTCGACATTCTCATCGATGCGCATGGCCGCTTCGACGTTCCTACCGCCATTCGCCTTTGTCGTAGCCTCGAGGAAGCCGGCCAGATCGACTGGTTTGAGGAGCCCTGCCCGCCCGAGAGCCTTAACGCCCTCAAGCAGGTGCGTGAGAAGGTCAGTGTCGCTATCTCATGGGGCGAGCGCGGCCACACGAAGTGGGATTTCGTGCCGGTACTTGAGAACAAGCTCGCTGACTACGTCATGCCGGATGTCACCTGGACCGGCGGCATTACCGAGCTCAAGAAGATTTCTGCCCTATGCGAAGCCTACTATGTCCCGATCTCGCCACATGACGCCGCGGGACCGATCAACGTGGTTGCGGGAGCGCAGGTGATGATGACCGTTCCCAACTTCTACAAACTCGAAACGTCGGAGTGGAACCTGGGCAAATACGATCACCTCATCGACAGACCACTCGACAATTCGAACGGCAGCCTCAAGCTGACGCCGAAGCCTGGTCTGGGTGTTGAGATGAATCGCGACTATCTGCAGGCCCACGAGATTGAGCTGGGCTAGCAACGCTCTATGCCGGCCCAGCGTGCGGGCGACAAACCCCGCCTACCAGAACGAGGATAAGTCATGCCAAAGACGGATGGGGCCGACGAGGCGCTCAATCGGGTGAGCACGAACTCTAAGCCATCCCAGCTTCGCATCACCGACATGCGGGTAGCCGAAATCGTCGGCGCGCCGTTCACCTCAGCGCTGCTCAAGATTTACACCAACCAGGGCATCGTCGGGCTTGGCGAGGTGCGCGACGGCGCCAGCGCCACCTACGCGCTGATGCTGAAGAGCCGGCTGCTGGGCGAGAATCCCTGTGACATCGACCGGCTGTTCCGCCGCATCAAACAGTTCGGCGGCCACGGGCGGCAGGGCGGCGGCGTGTCGGCGGTCGAACTCGCGCTCTGGGATCTCGCCGGCAAAGCCTACGGCGTCCCGATCTACCAGCTGCTAGGCGGCAAGTTTCGCGATCACGTGCGCGTCTATTGCGATACGGATGCGGAGAAGCCGAGCGGCACCGAAACCGGCAAGCGCCTCAAGGCGCGCATGGAGCGCGGCTTCACCTTTCTCAAGATGGACCTAGGCTTAATGCAGATCGCCCATGTCCCGGGCGCTGTGACAGCACCGGCCGGCGCGCTCGAAGGGTTTCACGCCAATCCGCGCGGCAGGGGCGGCACGCCCGAAGAGCGCAAGGCCCGCAATCTCGCCTACGATGCGCAAAACGTGCAGCACCCGTTCACGGGCCTGCATTTCACCGAAAAGGGGATCGACCTGCTCGAGCAGTATATCCACGAGGTTCGCGAGGTCATCGGATATGAGATCCCGCTCGCCATCGACCACGTCGGCCACATCTCGCTGCAGGACGGCATACGCCTGTCGCGCCGTATCGAGAAATACGTTCCCGCCTGGCTCGAGGACGTGATTCCATGGCAGTACACGGAGCAGTACCGGCAACTTCAGGACGCCACCACCGTACCGATCTGCACCGGCGAGGACATCTACCTCAAGGAGGGCTTCGAGCCTCTCCTCAAGAGCGGCGGCCTCTCCGTTATCCACCCGGACCTGCTCACCAGCGGCGGCATCCTCGAGACCAAGAAGATCGGCGACATGGCGCAGGACCACGGCGTCGCCATGGCGATCCACATGGCCGAAAGCCCCATCGCCGCGATGGCCGCGGCACATGTGGCGACCGCGACCGAAAACTTCATGGCGCTGGAATACCATTCCGCCGATGTCGACTGGTGGGACGACATCGCCACCGGCCTTCCCAAGCCGCTTGTGAAAGACGGCTTCATCACCGTGCCCGACAAGCCGGGCCTGGGCATAGACGATGTGGTCGACGAGGTGATCAGCCAGCATCTGCAGCCCGGTGTCACGGGGATATGGCAATCCACAGAGCATTGGGACAATGAATATAGCTGGGACCGGACCTGGAGTTAGCCAGACCCCCTTGCCCTCATTCCCAAGGCTCACAGGGTCAACGACCGACCATTCGTGTCGACCTCTCCCAAGGGAGAGGCGAAGAAAGAAACGGACGAAACAATGATCTACGAACTGCGTATCTATGACTGCCTGCCGGGCAGGCTGCCGGCTTTGCTCAAGCGCTTTTCCGACCAAACGCTGGCCATCTGGGAGAGGCATGGCATCCGCCAAGCCGGGTTTTTCACCACTGCGATCGGCGAAAACAGCAATCGCCTCACCTATTTCCTCGCCTGGGAATCACTGGCCGAGCGTGAGGCGAAATGGGCGGCTTTCGTCACCGATCCGGCATGGCACAGGGCCCGGGACGAGTCTGAGCGCGACGGGCAGATCGTTGCCAATATCAGCAGCCAGCTGCTCACGCCGACAGCTTTCTCGTCTGTGAAATAGGACTGCGCCATGAAGATCACCGACCTTCGCTGTGCCGTCATCGGCAAGCACCCAATCGTCCGCATCGTTACCGATGAGGGCCTTTATGGCCTGGGCGAAGTCGAGTTCACCAAGACCTACCTCAAGCCCTGGGTCCTGCATTTTCGCGACGCGCTGATCGGCGAGGACCCGACCGACGTCGAGCGGGTGATGTTGAAGATCCGCCAACGCGGCTCTTTCAAGCCCTATGGCGCGGCGGTCAGCGCTATCGAGCATGCGCTGTGGGACATTGCCGGCAAGGCCGCGGGCGTGCCGGCCTACAAACTGCTCGGCGGCAAGGTGCGCGACAAGGTGCGCGTCTATAACGGCTCGATCCGCCGCAAACGCACGGGCGACCGGCCGGAGGATTACGCCGCTGACGTCAAATGGATGATGGAGCAGCCGCAGAACTTCTTCATGATCAAGCAAGGAATCTCGTTCCACTCCAACATGAAGGACACCGTCGAGGGCTTCCATTACGGCGTGACGCAGAAGAAGGCCGGCTATCACGGTGCCATGGATCAGGGCGTGATCAGCGAGCGCGGCTTCAATCACATGCTCGACTGCGTGATCGCGATGAAGGAAGTGCTGGGCGACAAGGTCAGCCTGGCGCTCGACTGCGGCCCGGGCTGGATGCTGCCCGATGCGATCAAGTTCGCTCGCGCGGTCGAGAAGTACAATTTGATGTGGCTCGAGGACATGCTGACCGGCGACTATGTGCCGTGGGTCAATCCGCAGGCCTATCGGGAGCTGACCACCTCCACCTCGACGCCAATCCATACCGGCGAGCAGATCTACCTGCGTCATAATTTCAAGGAGCTGATCGAGACGCAGGCGGTGCGCGTCATCGGCCCCGATCCTGCCGATATCGGTGGCATCGCCGAGCTCAAATGGGTCGCCGAGCACGCCTACATGCACTCGATCCTGATGGCACCGCACGGCACCGCGAACGGCCTGCTAGGCCTCGGCGCGCTGATCAACGTGTGCGCCACCTTGCCCGCCAATTACGTGGCCTTCGAATATCCCAGCGCCTCGGACCCGTGGTGGAACGACATCGTAATCGGCCTGCCCAAACAGGTGGTGAAGGATTCGATGATCGACCTGCTGGAAGCGCCGGGGCTGGGCCTCGATATCGACGCCGAAGCAGCCAGGAAGTATCTCAGGGAAGAGGATGCGGGCTTCTTCGACTGAACCATCCTTCTTGCGCCACCCTGCACCACGCGAACCGCTTCACGCAAATTGGCATCCGGAAATGACCGTTTCGAGCCCGAAAGCGGACTGGCAGCTTCGGGGCTCGGATGGTCAGAAGCAGACCTTCAGGCGCCCTGCATGCATCGACGTGAACTGATCCGAACCCGACATTGATTCGCCCGCGCGATTGCTACCTATGTTGGCCGATACAAATTGTCTTGCCTTTTGAACCGTACGTGGCTTTGGTTTTGACGCTCATCCGCTTTGCTGAAACCGATCCATTGCTGTAGTCTGCGAATATGCGTAATTGCTGATAAACAATTTCGCTGAGGAGGGGGCGAAAGTTCATGGAGATGCAGCAGGTCCGCTATTTTCTGGCCCTGTCCAGCACCTTGAACTTCACCAGGGCAGCCGAAGAGTGCAACGTTACGCAACCTGCGCTAACACGTGCCATCAAGACACTAGAAGACGAGTTGGGTGGAGAGCTCCTTCGGCGTGAGCGTCAGCACTCACACCTGACCGAACTCGGCCGGCGTATGCTGCCCCTGCTGCAGCAGTGTTACGATGCAGCCACTTCCGCCAAGTCACTCGCCAAGGCCGTGCAAAGCAGCGATGTGGCTCCCCTCAACGTCATTATTTCCAACAGCGTCAACATTGCTCTGCTGGTTTCGCCGTTTACGGAGCTTTTCCGAGCCTATCCCGGAGTCCATCTCAAGATCAGTCGCGGCTCGCCGACCGCTGTCGTCGATGCCCTCAAGAACGGCGAGGTCGAGCTGGCAGTTGCCGGCCCGCTGGGGACAGCTTGGGATCGGCTCGACACCTGGCCGCTCTTCCAGGAAGAGATCGAGCTGGTGGTGAATTCCGATCACCCGCTGGCCCGTCGCAACGAATCCGATGTCGCGCTCAATCAGCTTACCGGAGAACCGGTGCTCAGCCGGATCGATTGGGAAACAAGCGAGGAGCTGTCGCGTCGCCTCGCTGCGAAAGGCTTCACGCCTCAGGCCGCCCATGAGGTCGAGACTGACCACGACCTACTGGCCCTGCTGGAGGCCAACGCCGGCGTGGGCTTCGTCTCCACGACAGCGCCACGGTCGCCGAGTGTCCGCAGACTCAAGCTGCGGGATGTCGACATTTCGCGCGTGGTCGCCGTCTACGCAGTCGCTGGCCGGCATCGTTCGCCAGTCGCCACGACGCTGCTCAACCTGTTGCGATCGACCGACTGGTCGCCATTTGGCGTTAGCGAGCCCGCTTGAGCGCCGCAATCAGGTCGTCGATGTCCATTCGCCGGCGGTAGTCGGGATCCACGAAGCGCTCTGTAATCCGCCCGTCCGTGCCAACGATGAAAGTCGCCGGGATCGGCAGGAACCAGCTGCTGTTGCCCTGATAGCTAGGGAGATCATAACCAACTCCCATCAACCGTTCCATTTCAGCCCCGACCCAGATAGCGAGGTTGAGTGAGAGCGCATAGCCATTGTCCATGTCGGTCAGGAATGGAAACTGGGCACCTACCGTAGCCTTCATCGCCTTCGCAAATTTGCGTCGTTCGGGCATGACCACCGCCACTTGGCCACCCAGTGCGGCAATCTCCTCTTGGACCTCTACGATCCCGATCGCATTCAAGCGGCAATAAGGGCACCAGTGACCCCGCTGGAAGATTATTACCGCCGGCCCCTGCTTCAGGAGGTCCGTCAATCCGATCAGTTTGCCGCTGTCGTCAGGCAGGAGGAAAGCTGGCATGAGATCGCCAGGCGCCGGCGCCATCGCCCCTGCCCCCTGATCCTGCAAGCGTGACACCAGGCGGTCGACCGCATCGGCAAAATCGCCGTTGAGGCGGCGAACAGCCCTTGCGACCACCTCCAGCCGCTCATTCAACGGCGCATCGAGTTCGACGGCAGCCTGCACGGACTGTTCAAGTGTCATTGTCTGGTCGTCGGCGGCCATTTCTGCTCTTTCATAGCTTGCATGCAGCCTATCATCGAAACCCCTCGGCCACGGCCATGCTTTTCTTGCATGGATTCGATGTCCTGCGTGCATCGAGCACAAGCGAGGTTCATATTCTGTTCGCTGCCTCCGCTCAATTCGTTACATCATGTTCCTGACATCCGAGGCGAAAGTAGGGAAGCCGTAGACCATGTCCGATAGCTGCGATGCCGTGATGCCGTGTTTCATGGCCAGCGCGAAAAGATGGATCAGCTCTTCGCCGGCATGGCCCACCATGTGTGCGCCGACGATCCTGTCGGTGGTCTCCTCGACAATGACCTTTGACCACGCAACGGTCTCGGCATAGGTCGTCGCCGATAGCCAGTTCTTCATGTCATTCACATGGACCTTTACGCCAAGTCCTTGTTCTTTCGCCTTGGCGTCGGTCAGACCGACGCTGGCCAGGGCCGGAACTGTGTAGACGGAAGCCGGTATATGGCCATAGTCCGGCCGGTGTCTCGGCCCATCGACGATGTTTCGGCCAACGATGCCGCCCTCATAGGTCGCTATCGGCGAAAGCTGGGGAGAATTCCACAGCGCGTCGCCGCAGACATAGACATCGGGATTGGAACGCGAGCGCAGGTGATCATCGATCTCGATGCGGCCTTCGCGATGCACGATGACGCCGGCGCCAAGATCAAGCCCCTCGACATTGGCGACACGTCCTGCGCAATTCACAACCCTATCCGCATCCACGCTGCATTCGACGCCATCCGCCACAAAGGTAACGCGCAATAGCCCCTTGGCCTTGTCGATCCGCTTGACCCAGGCCAAGGTGCGGACACGAATGCCTATGCGTTCGCTCTCGTCACGGATCTGGGCAACGGCATCGGCATCGAATCCTCCGAGCAGATGCGGCAGCGCTTCGAGGATTGTCACGTCGACACCGGCGCGCGCATAGACGTGGCCCAGTTCGAAGGCGATGACGCCGCCGCCGACGAAAACCACTGCGCGGGGCAGCACCGTGTCGTTCAGGACATCGTCGGAAATCGTGAGATGCTCGGCGCCCGGAATCGGTAGTGAACGCGGCTTCGAGCCGGTTGCGATGACGATGTTCCTGGCCTCAAGCACGCGGCCGTCAACGCTGATGGCATTGCTGCCGATGAATGCGGCCTCGCCGCAGATGACATCGACGCCGCGCTTTGCCATCAATCCGGACAGGCGGGACGGAATGTCGCGGACCATTTCCTTTTCGCGTTTGATCAGGACTCGCCAGTCGAGCCTCGGGGTATCGATCGTGATCCCGTGCCGATCGGCCCGTTCGATCTCATGGAGCGCATGGGCCGCCGCGACAAGGACCTTCTTCGGCGTGCAGCCGCGATTGGGGCAAGTGCCGCCGAGGTCGCGTGCCTCTATCATGGCCACTGACATCCCGGCAGCGCGCGTGGGCACCGTCACACCCATCCCGGCATTGCCGCCGCCGAGGATCACCACATCATATTTTTCCATCGCGCCACCTGCACATGTTCAATGGAGCTTGATCCGGGGTCTGGTGCGCCTCGCCACCACCTCGCCAATCGAATCCAGCGCGGCCTTCGCAAAGCCGTGCACCGCCGTGAGATGCATCTTGTAGAGCGAGCGATACATCAGCCGGGCAAGCAGACCTTCGATCCTCAGCCCACCAATCAGGCTGCCAAACGAGCCGTAGTCGGCGAGCGAAACAAGGGATCCATAGTCGCGGTAACGGAATTCCGGCACGGCCCGTCCCTTGAGACGCGCGGCAATCACCTTGACCAGGTGATCAGCCTGCTGATGGGCTGTCTGGGCGCGCGACGGCAAGGGATTGTTCTCGCCGGGCAGGACACAGCTCGCGCAGTCGCCGATCGCAAACACGTTTTCGTCTCCTCTGGCTTGCAGCGTCTCATCCACGACCAGGCGGTTGATGCGGTCAGTCTCGAGGCCATCGAGTCTTTTCAGAAAATCCGGCGCCTTGATCCCGGCGGACCACACGACGAGTTCGGCCGGCACAAACAGCTTCTCGCCAAGCCTGATGCCGTCCTCCGTCACTTCGGTGGCCTTGACCCCGCACCGTATCTGGACGCCGAGGTCATGAAGCAGATGTGCCGAAGCGACCGCAAGGTGTTCCGGCAAAGCCGGCAAGATGCGCGGCGCCGCCTCGACGATGGTGATGCGGATCAGCCTTTCGAAATCGATGTTGTCGAGGTTGTGCGACGCAATTTCCCGCATCGACTTGTGCAGCTCCGCCGCCAGTTCGACGCCGGTTGCCCCGGCACCAACGATGACGCAATGGAGTTGGCTTGGCGACAGCTGTTCGTATTGCGCGTTGGCGCGCAGGCATGCGTCTATCATGCGCTTGTTGAATCGGGCGGCCTGATCCGCCGTATCGAGCGCGATTGCGTGACGAGCCGCCCCTGGTGTGCCGAAATCGTTGCTAACGCTGCCGACGGCCAACACCAGCGTATCGTAGCCCAGCACACGCGGCGGTATGATCTGCCTGCCATCGTCGTCGAAGCTGGGCGCGACAAAGACCTGACGCTTGGCGCGGTCGATGCCGACAACCTCGCCGATGCGATATCGATAGTGGTGGCGACTGGCATGGGCGATGTATTCCACCGCATCGTTCGACGCACTCAATGCCCCAGACGCCACCTCGTGCAGAAGTGGCTTCCAGATATGGGTGCGATTGCGGTCGACAAGCGTGACGGAAAGCCGCCGCTTGCCGAACTTTCGGCCGAGGTGCGTCGCCAGTTCCAGTCCACCCGCACCGCCACCGACGATGATCACGCGGTGCAGCGAGCTATCCGCATGGGATGGTGTCTCCTGCAACGCGCGGAAAAGTGCGGCGTTGTTGGCGAGCACGGCTTCCGGAACCAGCCGCATTCCCGGAGTGATGATCTGCATCGGTATTCTCCGTTTCTTTCCTCGGCGACGCCGCGCTCGAACAAATCACTCTTGCGATTCGTGGACCACGATGCCTTGCAGCATGTCGACGTCGCATTCCCAAGGCTTCTCCGCGAGAACGCGCAGCCCATGCTCGTATCCTGCCTGCCAGCGCGTGCGGATGCCTGCGCGGGTGAAGTCGATGTCCTTGGTGTGGTCTTCGCCGTCGAGGCGTGGTGAAAGCAGCCTCACCAGGTGCATGACCGACGGGCAGCCATAGGACGCGAGTTCCTTGAACAGTGGATCCTCGCGCCGCTCCTCAGGGACGAGCTTTCCCATTTCGCGCACGACGTGGCGCAGACGATGTAATTGCTCCTGGCGCGCCACATGGCTCTTGCCGCGGCTGGCGTATTGAAGATCCTTTTGCCGTCCCATGACCTGCCAGATCGACTTCGGCTCCGTGCCGCGGGGTTGCCACATGTTGACCGCAAAGATCAGCGCATCGCGCCGTGGACGCGCGTCCAGCACAACCTCGATGGGCGTGTTGGAGTAGATGCCGCCGTCCCAGTAGGGCTCTCCATCGATGCAGACCGCCGGAAAGGCCGGCGGCAAGGCGCCAGAGGCCATGATGTGCGCCGGCGACAGCGTCATCTCTCGGCTGTCGAAATACTTGAGTTCGCTGGTGTTGACGTTCACGGCGCCGACGGTCAGGCGCGTGTGGCGCCGGTTGAGGTAGTCGAAATCGATCAGGTTGCCGAGAGTCCGTTTCAGCGGATCGGTGGTGTAGTAGGATGCCTTTTCGACACCCACCTCCCGGTTCACCCCGAGCAGCGCGCTCGGGTTCGGCTCGAAAAAGCCCGGTATGCCTCGCACGACTGTGCCCACATTGGCGAAGACGTTGCTTGGAAGCATCATCTGGAAGAACTCGTCGAGCGGGCTGCTCCGGCTGACGCTGTCCCAGAACTCCCGCAGCCTTGGCAGGCGGTCTTGCGGCTCGTTTCCCGCAATCAGCGCTGCGTTGATGGCGCCAATCGAGGTGCCGATGACCCAATCAAGTTCGATCCCGCCTTCGACGAGCGCCTGGTAGACGCCGGCCTGATAGGCTCCGAGAGCGCCGCCACCCTGCAGCACCAACACGGTCTGGCGCTGGACCGGACCATCGGCGATCCGGCTCGGCTCAGTCACCGGGTCTGACGTTGAGAGATTTCGGGAGATCCTGTTCATGGCTTTGTCGCTCCTCATTCGGGCGTTCAATGAGCGGTCCAGCCGCCTTCGATCGGCATGATGGCGCCAGTGATCGAGCCCGCGTCGTCCGAGGCCAGGAACACGCAGAGCGCCGCTACCTCGGCCACGGTCACGAACTGCTTGGTCGGCTGGGCAGCCAGAAGCACGTCCTTGATCACCTGCTGTTCGGTAATCCCGCGTGCCTTCGCCGTATCCGGTATTTGCTTCTCGACAAGCGGAGTCAGCACGTATCCGGGACAGACGGCATTGACGGTGATGCCCTGCTCGGCGACTTCCAGCGCAACCGCCTTGGTCAGGCCGGCGACCCCATGCTTGGCGGCGACATAGGCGGATTTGTAAGGCGAAGCGACCAGGGCATGTGCCGAGGCAACGTTGATGATGCGGCCCCATCTGCGCTCCTTCATTGCCTGAAGAGCGCGTCTGATCGTGTAGAACGAGGACATCAGATCAATCGCCACGACCGCCTCCCATTTCTCAATCGGGAAGTCGTCGATCGGCGCGACGTGCTGAATGCCGGCATTGTTGACCAAGATGTCGATTGCCCCGAACTCGGCGATTGCCCTGTCCATCATCGCCGTGATCGCGTCGCCCCTGCTCATGTCCGCATCGTCGTAGCGGACGGTCACCCCATGGTCGGCTGCAAACTTTGCCCTGAGGAGCTCGATTTCATCAGCGTCGCCGAAGCCGTTCAGAACGATGTTGCAACCCCTGGCCGCGAAGGCTTCGGCAATGCCCTGGCCGATGCCGCTGGTCGAACCCGTGATAAGTGCTGTCTTTCCTTTGAGCATTGTCGCTTCCTTCGGTTGGAGCTGCGGCCTGACGGCCGGCAATCGGCAGCGAGCAACGGATCTCCGCGCCCACGGTCTGAATTCTGGGTCAAGTATGGCGAGCCACTCGAAGCAGCGGAAATGCCGTTGAGACATGGATTCGATAGCTGACGGTCAGATCGTCAGCTCGGCGACGGCAACGCCGGCGGACCAGCCGCCTCGGCTCGTTTGACGTTAGGGGCAGGTAATAAGATCGAACCGAGCGCGTCGTGCGGGTGAGAGAGATCAGCCACGAAAGCCACATCCACCGCAACAATTGCGAGTTTCACGGGCTACGCGGACGCCATCCGCGCCGAACAGGGCGTCACCGTGAGTCCCCTATGCTGGAGCGATCGGGACGATTGGACACTTGCAATGATCGGGGTCGGGCTGGTTTTGGCTTCATGCCGGAACACTCGGCCAGGCATCCGGAATTCCGGCGCGAGGTCAATCTCGTCGCCGCGCGCGGCCGCAGGCATTCACCAGCGGTTGGCGCATTGGTTCGCGAAGCCACTCAGAAGAGGTGGATCGGCGAGCGGACTACGGCACTGTCCGCCGCCGAGTAGCCTTGCGGCGCCAAACAACCTGCCTCGCGTGCGGTCGGCGGATCTTCGGCACATAATCCGCGCTCAGTTTTTCCTGATCGTCGAGGTCACAGACTGGATGACCTCGGTTGCCATCTTGAACTGCGCGGCGCGGTCGGTGATGCCATGACGCTTGGCTATCCAGTCGAAATCGCTGTAGGCGGCGTAAACCGAACCATCTGCGGCCTGGTAGACCAGCACGCGCACCGGCCAGTCGAGACCGGCTTCGGGGTTCGATGTGATGAAGGTCGTGCCGAGCGCCGGATTGCCGAACATGACCAGCGACGACGGCATGACATCGTTGCCAGCGTCCTTGCCAAGCCTTGCCTGGTCGATGACGCCAAAGAACATGATGCCCTTCTTGCGGACGTCTTTCTCGATACGGGCAACGGTTTCGGCGACGGGATAGTCGCTCTTCACCGTGACGACGCCGTCTGAAGCGGCGGCTGGGACGATGACCGCCATCAGCATGGCGACGCCGGCAATCATGGTTTTCAGGTAGATGGTCATGTTGGTCTCCTTTGGTTTTCTGGGGTGCGTGAATTTTGGCTATTGCCCTGATATCTCTGTTCATTCTCGCCTGAAGGTCGCCTTGTAGTCGACGTTCTCCCGATCGTCAGGCGGTCGGCGACTTCAACGACCGCGCGACCCCGATCCCGCCGGCGAGGACCGCGGCGAGCACGGCCACGCATGCGGTCCAGCCGATCCGGTCGTAGATCTGTCCGATCACGAAGCTGCCGGCGAGCCCGCCTGTATAGTAGGAAGCAAGGTAGATGCCGCTTGCGGCGGTGCGATCGCGCGAGGCCGTTCGGCTGACGTGTCCTGTCGCTATTGCCTGCGCCAGGAAGGTGCCAATAGCGACCAGCGCCATCCCGCCGAGAACAATGGGAAGGCTGGTCGTGAGCAGCAGAAGCAAACCCAGGATCGCCAGCGTAAGCGTTGCACCGATGCCGATCCTTGGGCCGAGGCCCGCAGCGAGACGCCCGGCGAGCGGCGTGGTCAGCATGGAAGGCAGGAAGACGAAATACACCAGTCCCAGCGCCATTGGCGACAGCGATAGCGGGGCGGTGACGAGCTGGAAGTTGACATAGGTGAAAGTGCCTATGAAGACGAAGAGGATCAGGAAGCCGATCGCGAAACAGGCGCGCAGCTCGACGTTCTTCAGCGGGCCCTTCCAGGCCGCGCGGGCAGGCTCGCCTATCGCGTCGGCGCGCATCATTACGGATGCCTTCTGCAGCGTGAGCCAGACAAGAGCCGCGCCACTCAGATTGAGGGCGGCGAACATCAGGAAGTTAGTGGAGATGCCAAGCGTATCGGCGACGGCGGCCGACATAAGCCGTCCGAAGAAATTACTGGCGACATTGCCGGTCACATAGGCCGCAAGCGCACCTGTCGTCTGCCGCGCGGAAAAATGCTCGGCCAGGTAGGCCATCGTCAGCGTGAATGCGGTCGACATGCACAAGCCCTGGACGACACGGAGCAGGCCAAAGGCGACGATGCTGTCTGTTTGTGACAGCAGCGTCGTCGGTATCGCTAGCACCGCAAGGCTGATCCAGATGCCGTTGCGGCGATCGAGGTTCCTGCCAAAAAGCGCCACCGCAATTCCGGCCACGGCCATGCCGAAAGTGCTGGCATTGACGGCAAAGCCCATCGTCGCGCGGCTGACACCGAACTTTATCACCAGCGACGGCAAGATGGCCTGGGTGGCGAAGAGATCGACAAGTGTCAGGAAGGCAATCACGGCAATAATACCGAAGCGCCAACTGTCAGCGGCAACCATCCGCAGCCGCGTTGGTTCGGTCTGTTCACTTGTCGTCATAGCAGGACTCCGTGGCCGCACGTCCCCAGGTGATTACCTGAGGACGCGCTTTCAGTTGCTGATGCTAGGAAACGGTCATCGCAATGCGTGACTCACATTGTGTGGTCTTCGCGCATTGCCGGCGGCAGGATGTCGGCGGAATAGAGCACCGCCGGGACCTTGCCATTGTTCTTCCACCAATGGGCGAGTTGGCCGAATTCGACGCTCACGTCGCCGGCCTGGTGCTCAATTCCCACCTTGCAGGTGCTGCTGTATTCGGTGATTGAGCCTTCGACGACGAGGATGTTGGCGGGACGAACAGTGTGCTCGTGCCAGGGCACGACACCGCCGGGCTGCACGACAAGCTTGCGCAGGCGCAGCATGTTGCCTTTCCAGGCCTCGCCCTTCGGGCTCAGATCGATCGCGGAAAGGACATCGTCGGTAACGCCTACTGGCTTGCTCGGATGCTCCTGGATATCAGTCGTGGCAGCTTGGTCCGCAGGGCAGTCGCCGGCAAAGGCCGGGGCAACGGAAAATGCAGCGGTTGCAGTAAGAAGTCCGAGCGTCAGCGCGAGGGTCAGCGGCGCCGGCAATGCAATTGTCTTGGTAGCCATGTTGTATTTCTCCTTTGTCGGTGCCCAAACGCGGGAGGCGGGGCATGACGAGGAGAGTGACGAGATCCGCAAAGAAAGAGAAATGCTGCCTGGCTCTCAATTCCATAGCTGAAAACTATGGTTACACACATGGCGACGCATAGGAGGTGCGAGAAGCACGTGGCGAGAACGAAAAAGTCTTCGGCTATGCTTCAGGCCGCTGTCTTGTGGACTGCCAATGGCATGGCGCTCATCGGCCAGCCATGTGCCTTGACGCTGCTCACGAAGGCCGAAGCGGCCGGCGAGAATCTTCGTCCTGCCACGACAACCAAGCATACTTCCCGCCAAACCTCGGGGTCGACGACAGGCCGGACCTGCAAGCCCGGGATCACCGCGCTGAACTCCGGGATGAAGCAAATTCCGAGGCCTCCGGAGACCATGTTCTGGATCCAGTCCTCGCGCTCGCTGGCGTAGGAAATCCTGAGCTTTACGCCGCGATCGCTGCAAAGTCCGGCGAGGTGATCGCGATACTCGCAGTTGAGACGCCTGAGGTAGTTTTCCCCGTCGAGTTCGGAAATGGAAACATTGTCGTTGCGGGCCAGTCTATGGCCGTTGGGCAATGCCAGGACGAAGCGCTCGCGATAAAGCGGCGTCACGTCGAAGCGTTCGGGAAAACTGTCGCTCGATGCCATGATGGCAACATCGATTTCACCCGATTCGAGCAATTGCGAAAGTGAGGTGGGCACGCCCTCGACAAGCTGCAGCTGGATGCCCTGCTGCCGTCTGCTGAACTCGGCCAGCAGACCAGTGAACCGGCGCGGACCGATGGTGCACATGACACCAACCTTGAGATTCGCATTTTCCAGACAGAGAAACCTTGATGCCTCCTGCCGAACGCCGGTCAGTTCATCGAGGATTTGCTGGAAACGGGGTCGCAGCAGAACGCCTAGATCTGTGAGATGGGTGAGGTTTCGCTCGCGGCGAAAAAGCAAGCCGCCGACCTCTTCCTCAAGCTGCTGGATTGCGCGGGAGAGTGCAGGCTGGGTGACGTTGCATTTTTCGCCGGCGCGCGTGAAATTTCGTGTCTCGCAGACTGCAAGAAAATAGCGGATGTGATGGATGTCCATGCCGATTGTCCCCGAACTGCATATGGTTCAAATGCTGGCTTCGGACCCTGCCGCAAAGCGTCGCGTCGTGCCAATGCACTGCTGCTATAAAGTCGATAGCGGCGCGTCATGATCTTTCTGAAGTCAAGGTGCGGATCATTTCGCTACGGCTGGAGCCCCGCTCAGGCTGACCTGAAAACAATGATGGCGAGCATTTGCTCGCCATCATGCTGGTATTGCGCCAAAAAGGACCAAGCGGCGATTAGCTGTTGCCGCCAAGCTGATGGACCTTGACGCAAAACTCGGCATACGGCTTGCTCATCGCCGCGTCATTGCATTCCTTCTTCATCGCGTTCCGCTTGTCCTTCGACATCGCATTCCAGGCTGCTTTGAACTCTGTATCCGACTTCATCGTCTTCATGCTGACGTCAGCGTAGAAGGGTTGCATGTTGGACGGCTCGTCCAGCGCGCCGGCAAACGCAACGCCGCCGAGGACGGAAAGTGCAAAAGCGCCGAGGCAAATAGCTTTGATAGTCATGGTAGACCCTTCTCTGGGGTTGAACAGTCGTCCATCGACGACCGTAGTAGTGACCGGCAGCAATTTAAAACTCTGTGGTTCCTCCTTGCCGAGATAGACTTTGCTGCAATCGGCGGCCGACTGGCCAATGCCATCTGCGCATGGAGTTCATGCCACCTTGGCATTTCGCCGCGATGGGATGATCAGGCAGTCTCTCCATCAAACACGCCTGGCTAGGCGTTTTGGGATGGAGACTAAAATGCATGTCGAGACCAGGACCGAGATCAACAAGGCGGTCATTGCCGCCGCACAACCCGCGAGGGAACAGGGGCATCCCGTTGACATCGTCCTGGCAAGCGATGCGCACGGGGCTTTTGTCTGGGGCGTGCTCGACCGCTTGCTCGATGAGCCAGACCTTTACCTCGGCAGCATCACCGCATCCGGTTTCGGCGCGATAGAGGCGGCGGTTCTGGCCTATGGCCTGGCTCTGGCCGGTCGACGTGGCGCACGCATGGCACTCGTCAACCTCTGGCGACGCGTCGCCCACGTGTCGATGTTCGCAACCAACAAAGCCAATCCGCTGCGATCGATACTGGAACAGTCAATCGACATTGCCGAGCTCCGCAACAAAGGCTGCCCTGTGAAACTCAGCATTTTGGCTTCGAACGCCCGCACCGATGCGGTGAGGGTGTTCTCAGGCGATCAAGTGTCAATCGACGCGATCGTGGCGGCGGCCACAATCCCATTCCTTTTCCCGGCCATTGAGATCGACGGCGACACCTATTGGGGCGACGGCGACCTTGCGGCCTTGGGGCAGGTGCGGTCGGTTGAAGCCGGCCATCTGCTGATCATCGCCGGCAAGCCTTCAGGGTTCACGACGCAGTGCGCGGATCGCAACCTCGCCGCCAATCATGGCGCGCCGAAGCCCCCGCTGACCCACACGATATTCGACCGCCAGCACCGGGCTGGTGCAGCGCTGTTCACAAGGTGCTGGACCGACTGGGGCGAGCTAACCGACAGGCGTGACAGAGGGCGGGAACGAGCCGAGGATTGGCTTCTGCGCGATCATCGCCTTGTGGACGAACGCCCCACGGTCGACAGAAAAAACGATACATCTAGGCGCCTCCCTCCCGCCTAGTCGCGCCTGCTTCGCCCACTCACGAATGCAAGCGCCAAGCCCTCCGGTTCCCCGCCGAAGGGCTTTTTCTTTGCCGCTCGTACACAGAGCGATGCGTATCAAATCCATGCCGAGACAGCATTTCAGCTCGGCCGTCTGATCGGGGACACTGCTTGCAGACAGGCCGCAAGGTCAGTCTTTCCCTCGAAACGCAAACAGGAGACACGACTGTGATCAACACCAAAGCCCTCATCGGATCGGCCCTCGCGGCCGCCACTTCGCTGGCCGCCACGGCCGCCTATAGCGGCCCCGCCGATCAGCCCAACTTCGCCTTCGAGAAGTGCTACGGCGTCGTCAAGGCTGGCCAGAACGACTGCCAGACCGCAACGCATTCATGCGCCGGCACCTCCACCGCCGATAACCAGCCGGATTCGTGGCTCTACGTGCCCGAGGGCAGCTGCGCGAAGATCACCGGCGGCAGCGACAAGGCGAAAGCCTGAGCGATTCAGACTTCGAGCCAACCCTTTGGAAGGAGCAGACCGATGACCCGTGCATTTCAGCCCCTCGCGATCCCCCCAACGGCAGGCATCGGTCTTCGCTCGCCTCACATCGGTGAGATGCTGACCCGGCGCCCTTCCGCGGGTTGGCTCGAGGTTCACGCCGAGAACTACATGGGAGACGGCGCCGGCGTCGAGGCCCTGGAACGGCTGCGCCAGATCTATGCGCTGTCGGTGCATGGCGTTGGCCTCTCCCTTGGCAGCGCAAGGGGCGTGGATCACAACCATCTCCAAAGGCTGCGCAAGGTCTGCGAACGATTCCAGCCAGATCTCGTCTCGGAGCATCTCGCCTGGAGCGTCGCCGACGGCGCCTATCTCAACGACCTGCTGCCGCTGCGCTACGATGAAGAGGCGCTGGCGATCGTCGCGCGCAATGTGCAGACTGTCCAGGACACGCTGAAGCGGCGCGTGCTCATAGAAAATCTGTCCGCCTATGTCGCCTTTGCGGACTCTTCGATGAACGAGGCAGAGTTCCTGGCCGAACTCGTGTCACGGACAGGCTGCGGTCTGCTGCTGGACGTCAACAATGTCCAGGTCTCGGCGCACAACCTGCAATATGATGCAAAAGCCTTCATCGATGCGCTGCCGGCCGATTCCATCGGCGAGATCCACCTTGCCGGCCATGCGACCAATCAGGTCGGAGCCGACACCGTGCTTATCGACGATCATGGCTCACGCGTGCCGCCGGTCGTTTGGATGCTCTATCAGCATGCCATCGACCGGCTCGGACCGCGCCCGACGCTGATCGAATGGGACACCGATGTCCCGGTTCTCGATGTGCTGCTAGGCGAAGCGATGTGGGCCGACATGCTGTCCGCTTCGATCATGTTCAACCGCAAGCAGGCCTCCAGGCAGGCCGTAGCGATCAAGCCGCGGTCCGCCCTCCCCTCTTTCGAAAGCGAAATGAGAACAGGCATGCCCGTGCTGGCGGCATTTGCCGCCGCCAAGGCAGCACGGGCCACGCCCGTTGCGTCGCCGCCGATGAAGGAACGATACCATGCTGCCGCTTGAGCTTCTCCAGACCACCATGGCGCGCTCGGTGCTGAACCTGGGGACGTCAATCACCGCGAAAACGCTGACCGCCGGCAAGGCCGATCCGTTGGCCCGCCTGCGCATCTATCAGAACAACACGCGCAGCTCGCTTACCGCGGTGCTGATGGCGGTTTTTCCCGTCACGGTTCGCCTGGTCGACGAACGTTTCTTTCGTTTCGTGGCAAGCGAGTTCATTCGACGGCATCCGCCGGTGGAGTCCCGGCTCGCGCGCTATGGTGCCGGCTTCCCGCGCTTCCTGAAGACCATCGACACGCTGTCAGACATGCCGGTCGTAGCCGAGACGGCCCGGCTGGAATGGGCCATTGCCGAAGCGCTCGACGCGGCCTCGCATCCACCCCGCACCCTCTCGGAATATGACGGCACCGATCTGGGGCCCTCGCCCAATCTCGTGCTGCAGCCATCCCTGCGGCTGATCGTTTCGCACTGGTCGATCCTATCCGTATGGACAGCGCATCAGCATGAGACGGGGTTCGACCAGCACAGCGCCTGGAAGAGGCGTCCCGAGCGCGTGGCGTTGTGGCGGTCCGGTGAGAGTGTCCGACTGGTTCTCCTCGATCGCGCGAATTTTGCTTTCCGGCATTCACTAAAGCACGGCCTCGGCCTGGAACACGCCACGATGCGCGCCCTAGCACTCGACCCGGAGTTCGATCTCGTGTCCGCGCTCGTGCGTCTGTTCGGCGACGGGCTGGTCACCGAAGTGCGCATTCCATCCCTCTCAACCTCATGGAGACAAACATGACCGCGATACCGCAATACACCCCGTCCACGCCGGCTGCCTTGGTTGGTTTCTACAGACGCCTGATCAAACTGCCGGAGCGCATACCATTCTCACTCGTTCAGCTCGCCGCCCGCATAGCGGTCGCGCATGTCTTCTGGCAGTCCGCTCAGACGAAGCTGGCATCCTGGCCGGTGACGCTGCAGCTTTTCGCAAACGAATACAATCTGCCGTTCATCGATGCGACGATCGCAGCGCCGCTGGCAACGACTGCCGAGATCACCGGGTCGGTTCTGCTTTTCCTGGGACTATTCTCCCGCGTCGCCGCACTGATACTGCTCGGTGTCGTATCGGTCATCCAGATCTTCGTTTTCCCGGAAAATTGGGCCGAGCATCTGCTGTGGGCTTCGCTGTTGCTTATCGTGCTGGCACGGGGCGCCGGCGTCTTCTCATTGGACTACTTTGCCGACCGGATCCTCGGCCGGAGCAAGTAAGAAAACCGCAACTAAAATTCCGCGTTGGAGGCAGTGGTGTCACGTGAAGCTGGCACGGTTGTTAGCAGCGGTTGGCCGGCGGCAGCCTGCGCTGCTCGCGCTGAACGCCGCTGACCTTAACATCGGCGCGTGCGAAACGCTGCCCGCGAAGTCCCTGGCGCCGGCACTTCCAGAGCGTTCTCATTGTTGCCCAGGAAAACATAAATGCCTTCCGACGTCGCGGGATTGGCGTCGGCATCAGCGCTTTGCGTTGCTGGACCACATCAGCGGCGGACGGGCTGGCTGGAACATCGTGACGACGTCGAACCCTATCCATGGCACGCGCCACTGATGAACGCACCCATCGCGGCGAGGTGATCAGAGAAGCCGTCAACGAACCGCCTGACCTTCAACGGAATGAAGCGGTTGGAGGGATAAACCGCGTGCACGTGATGCGGCGCGTAATGCCAATCTGGTAGCACATATTCGAGCCGCTTCTGGGCGACAAGCGGGTCGAGTATCAGCTTGTGCCCAAGGCCGATGCCGAGGCCAGACAGCAGTGCCTGCTGATTAAGGAGCGAATTGTTGGAGCACATTGCTGGCCGAATCCGCACCTCGGCCCTCTCGCCGCCTGGGCTGGTGAGCGGCACGATCTCGCGCGTCGTGATGTGGGCGTAAAGCAGGTAGTCATGGTCGGCAAGATCCTGTGGGCACCGCGGCCGGCCCATCCGATCGAGATAGTCCGGCGTTGCCGCGAGGCGTCGCTCCATCACACCCAGCTTGCGCACGATCAGCCGGTCATCATCGATAGTCCCCATTCGGATCACAACGTCGAGCCTCTCTGCGATTACGTCGACGAAACTGTCGGTCAGCGCCACGTCTAGTATCAGTTCCGGATAGGCGCGCTTGAACTCGATGAGGTAGTTGCCGAGCACACCGGCACCGAAGCTGGCCGGCGCGCCGACCGCAAGACGTCCGCACATCTTTGATTCGAGGCAACCGACGCTGCGGTCCGCCTCATCGAGGCGCTCGACGATGTCACGGGCACGATCCAGATAGCGTCGGCCGGCTTCCGTCGGAGAGACATAACGGGTCGTGCGGTCAAAAAGCCGGACGCCGAGGCGCTTTTCCAGTGCGCGGATCTGCTGGCTGACGGCCGGCTGGCTCAAGCCCAGTTCGCGTGCCGCTGCCGAGAAACTGCCGGCTTCGGAGGCGCGTATGAAGCTGGTTAGCTCCGTCAGGCGGTCCATGATGACAACTCCCTGTCGCGATTAATAAGCAAGAATAATAGCTCCTATAAGAAATCGGCAAGTTCAAAAAGCTAAGCCTATGAAATAGACCTGTCCTGCTCTGCCCGGAGCCTCTACGATCCCCAACCGGAGATGATGCCATGACGCTTTCCCGCCGTCATTTTCTCGCCAGTGCCGGCCTTGCCAGCGGCGCCCTTCTACCCGGCGCCTCCGTTCCGGCACTGGCCCGCGCGCCGCTGGCCCAAGCCCCTACCCTTGGCGCGCTGCGCCGCAAGGTGGGTTCGATCGAGGTCACGGCGCTGCTGGACGGCTATATCGACATTAAATCGGAGCTTTTCATCGGGCTCGTCGACGCCGAGGCGGAGCGACTGGCGGAGGCCAGCTTCAATAAGCCCGGACCGCGCCGCACCCCCGTTAATGCCTACCTCGTCAATCTCGGCGACAGGCTGGTGCTCATCGACGCCGGTATGTCGGACAGCAACGGCCCGGCGCTCGGCCGTCTTCCGGCAGCTATGCAGGCTGCAGGCGTCGCTCCGGACCGGGTCGACACTTTGCTGATCACCCACATGCATCCCGACCATATCAACGGCGTGCTGACGTCCGCCGGCGAGGCGCTATTTCCCAATGCAGAGCTCGTCGTCACCGCCACCGACTACGCCTTCTGGCACGACGACGCGAACATGAACCAAGCGCCGGACGAGGCGAAGCCGTTCTTTATCGGGGCACGCCAGGCTGCCGCCGCTTATGCGGACCGCCTGCGGCAAGTGGACGGCGAGCGCGAGGCGGTCGGCTCGATTCGCACCGTGTCGTTGCCCGGCCACACCCCGGGTCATGCCGGCTTCATCATCGAATCGGGCAGCGACGCGCTGTTCATCTGGGGCGATGTCGTGCATATGGCGACCTATCAGTTCGCCCGCCCGGACTGGAGCATTGCCTTCGATGTCGATTCCAAACTGGCCGCCGAAACGCGCAAGCGGACGCTCGACCGGGTCGCTGCCGACCGGATGCTGATCGCCGGAATGCATTTGCCGTTCCCCGGTTTCGGACATGTCGCGCGAGACGGCCAGGCCTATCGCTTCGTGGCGGCCGAATGGGTCTATGAACTGTAGTGGCAGAAGTCAGCGCGTGAATTGACGCGTCTGCGTCCACATCATCAAGTTCTGGCGTCCGACATGCGATGCGCTGACATAGCCAGATCGGGCGAGCCTTCGATACAGTTCTTTCTTTATGCCGGTGCATTCAGCGGTCTGCGCCAAACACCCCTTCACCCGCGTTCAAATATTGTGGGAGCATCCGGCCATGCGCAGTTGGTCAGGTTTGCGCAGCCTGGTCGTTGTAAGGGTCGAGTTCGACGGCAAGCCTGGCAATGACAACCACTCGTCGTGACCGATGGCGCCGCGCCTGCTTCTACAGGGCGCGGCCCGCAGACGGGCCAGGTCATTCATGAAAAAGGGGGAAAGGTTGGCCTGCGTTTCGGACACAGATAATGGAAAATGGAGAACGATCGTCGACGACGGCCGGCACGAGGGCTCCATCGGGTTAAGACCCGCCTTTTTGCACGTCGTTGCCGCCGATCACCGCACGCATCGCAGAGAGGTATTCCGAAGCCAGAATTCCTGAGGTAGGTGTGCGTCCAGTGCTTTCGACGAGAAGGAGAGATTGACGGGCAAAGGCTCAACCAGTTTCATTGGAACGCTAAGACGTTGGCGGAGATTATTGCATCTGCTTGTGAAGAAGTAGATGTAAATGATTGATGTTTAACGTTATGGTGGGCCCGGAGGGACAATGTTCTTTATGGAGAATCAATATGATAGCAGCTGGTTCGCCAACCCATTTCCTTCGTATTCTCTCGTCTGGTCTGGCGAACCTAAGGATCAGGAAGAGGACTAGTTTAACACAAACGGTGTCTCTGTCCTGTCCCACAAAAGTGTCGATGAAGGCATATTGACCAGGTCGTGAGCGCGACCAGTTTGACCGAAACCTGTCTGTCGATCTTGGGGATAAACCCGCACATAGCGGTCATTCCCATCTTCGACTTCAGGTCTGGCGTGACGACGCCCTCAAAAACAGATGCCTTCAATGATAACTCCCGTTGGCGCGTTGCGACAGAAACTCGCTCACAGAAGAAAATTTGCGGACGTCATAGAGGATTGAGGGATCACAAGCCCCACCACCACGGCCTGTTAATGGCGCTTGGTCAGGTGCTTCAGCGATTGAGCACAATGTAGATAGACAGATATATATGTGTTTCATTGCCGAGGTTTTCTATGAGCGAGCAAAATCGATATTCCCGGCGCGAGCGCATGACGATCCTCGGCGATGTCGAAGCGGCGTCCTTTCTACCGTGGATCGAGCGTCATGCCGCCAAGCTCGGGCTCGCGCAGGCCATATGCGTCGCCGGTCCCGATTGGATCGAGCTCGACGTCGCCGGTCCGACGGAACTGATCGATATGATGGAGATGGGATGCTCCCTTGGACCAATCGATGTCTGGGTCGAGGCTATCTGCCGGACGCCGATCGACAACGAATCGAGCTAGGCTTTGAAGCCGGTGGCCTTGCCTGGGAGACGTAATGCCGCTTTTTTAGGCATTATTGTCAGTGAGGAAATATTGTGCAAACGTGACCGGGCTTATTAGCAAATCCCTTGACCGCGAAGCTGTGCTCGGGAAGATGCTGATGTCGTTTGAAAGTTGACGTATGCCACCCTATCCGACCGGCTCATGGATGCCAGTAGCCCTCTCTGCGGACTTGCCGGCGGGAACCGTGATGCCGGCGCAATCCCCAGTCGGACCGATTGCCCTTTGGCGAAGCCGCTCCGGCCGTACGGCGGCCTTTGCCGACCGATGCCCTCATCGCGGCATGCGCCTTTCCCATGGCTTCGTGCGCGGTGAGGCCCTGTCCTGCATCTATCACGGCTGGAGCTACGCCCAGGCGGGAAACTGCTTGCGCATCCCGGCCCATCCGGGGCTGGCGCCGCCGGAGACGATTCGCGTCGCGACCCAGGCGGTCGAGGACAGCGGCGGTATCATATGGATTGCCGTCGACGAAGCCGCTGCCCTGCCGCCGCGGCTCGACGGCCTTGCCCCGTTGCGCTCCATGATGGTGGAGGCGGACGTCGCGGCGCTGGAGGCGGCCGCGGGCGCGAAGGCCGAGGGAGGCCTGCTCGACCATTTCCACAATGGCCGGACCCTGCGCCTGCTGCTTGCCTCCGAAGGGGAAGCGCGGACGCTCATGCATGTTCTGGTGGGCGAGGACAGCAATCCGACCGAGCGGATCGCCGCGTCGCGGGCCGCCGAAACGCTGCGGCGCGTGGCCGAGGGCATTCGGCGCGACAGGGTCGCCAAATGACCCGCAACGCGATGATCGACGAATGGTATCCAGTCGGCCTTGCCAGCCAGCTCGATGCGCAGGGGCGCAAGACGGCCCTCATGGGCGAAGCGATCGAGGTGCGGCTCGGCGACGACGGAAACGCCAAGGTCACGGGCGGCGGCGGACGTGCCCTGCCGATCTGCGTGCGCTATGGCCATGTCTGGTCGTCGCCCGGCAACCCGCAAAAGGCGCTGTTTGCGATCCCCGAGGCCGATCAGCCTGGCCGCCGGCTCGTCGATGTCGGGGTGGTTCGCGTGCGCTGCTCGCCGTTGCGCGCGGTAGAGAACTTCCTGGACATTGCGCATTTTCCGTTCGTCCATACCGACATATTGGGGGCCGAACCGCATACGGAGGTCCAGAACTACAAGGTCGAGATCCGCGAGGACGAGGACGAGGTTTGGGCGACCCAGGTGAGGTTCTACCAGCCGCAGGCCGCCAAGTCGGCGGAAGGCGGCATAACCACGGAATACATGTATCGCGTGCCCGCGCCGACCTGCTCGATCCTCTATAAGACCTGTCCGCCGCGCCCGGGCGAATGGGACGTCATCACGCTTTTCGTGCAGCCTCTTGCCGAAGACCTGTGCGACGTGTGGCCATGGATGGCGCTGTTCGACGACGAGACGCCGATGACAGACCTGATCCATTTCCAGCAGACGATCTTCGTCCAGGACCGATCGATCCTGGAAAACCAGATTCCGGGGCTGCTGCCGCTCGATCCCGGCATGGAGATTCCCACGCGAGCCGACCTCACCTCGGTTGCCTACCGGCGCTGGCTGAAGCGCCATGGCTACACCTACGGCGCGCAACTGGTGGCGCAATGAAGCTCTACGACTACGTGCTGTCGCCGAGCTGCTACAAGGCGCGCCTGATGGCTGCGCTGGCCGGGGTGAAGCTCGACATCCGGCCCGTCGACTTCCATCCCGGTGCCGAGCATCGCGGTCCCGAACTCATGGCGCTCAACCCGGCGGGTTCGATCCCGATCCTGGAGGATGGCGACCTCGTCCTGACCGAATCCTCGGCCATGCTGGTCTACCTCGCAGCGCAGGCGGCGCCGCAATGGCTGGGCAGCGATACCGCCGGAGAGGCGGCGCGCGTCCAGCAATGGCTTTCCTTCTCGCATCGGCTGACCGCCAGCTTGGGGGCGGCGCGCCTGCATGAGATGCTGCTGCGTCCGGGCAATATCGATGTCCTTCAGGGACAGGGGACAACGGCCCTGCGGGAGATGGAAGCCGGCCTCGTCGAACAGCATATCCGCGGCCAGCGCTTCCTCGCGTCGGACCGGCCGACTGTCGCCGACATCGCCTGCTTTCCCTATGTGGCGCTGGCGCCGGACGGCGGCGTCTCGCTCGATCCCTATCCCGCGATCCGGCTATGGTCGCGGGCGATCCGCGGTCTCGACGGCTTCATCGAGATGCCCGGCATCCACCGGCTGCACGAGCTCAGACCCGAGCCCGTCCCAGAAGTAGGCGAGGCCTGACGTGGCGGGCTATCTGTTGAAGAACTGCGCTGCGGTCATCGTGGACGATGGCAACGGTCCGCGCGTCCGTCGCAATGTCGATGTGTTGACCCACGGCCCGGCGATACGGGCCATCGGCGAAGGCCTCGACAAGGGGGAGCTGCCTGCCGGAACTGTCGCGCAGGATGCCGCCGGCTGGTTCGTCTATCCCGGCCTCGTCAACACCCATCACCACTTCTTTCAGTGCTTCGTGCGCAACCGCGCCGATCTGGACTGGACGAAGCTGTCGGTCATCGAATGGCTCGACCGCATCTATCCCATCTTCTCGCAGCTGACCGAGGAGTGCTTCTACCACGCATCAGTCACAGCCATGGCGGAGTTGATAAAGCACGGCTGCACGATGGCATTCGACCATCAGTACTGCTTTCCGCGGCATGCCGGCAAAAGGCTGATCGACCGGCAGTTCGAGGCGGCCGAACTGCTCGGCATGCGCTTCCATGCCGGACGTGGCGGCAACACGCTGCCGAAATCGGAAGGCTCGACCATCCCCGACGCCATGCTGGAAACGACGGACGAGTTCATCGCCGACTGCGCCCGGCTGATCGACGCCTATCATGATGCCGGTCGCTTCAGCATGCGCCAGGTTGTCGTCGCGCCCTGTCAGCCGGTCAACTGCTATCGCGAGACATTCGTGGAATCGGTGGCGCTGGCGCGCGACCGCAAGGTGCGCATGCATACCCATGTCGGCGAGGGCGAAAGCCCGGTCATGCAGGCCCGCCACGGCCTGCGCACGGTGGATTATTGCGCGGAGATAGGCTTCTGCGGGTCCGATGCCTTCTATGCCCATTGCTGGGAGCTGACCCATGACGAGCTGCGCAAGATGGCCGCCAGCGGCACCGGCGTCGCGCACTGCCCGGAGCCGGTCTATCTTGTCGGCGCCGAAATCACCGACATACCGGCGATGTCGGCCCTCGGGCTCAGTGTGGGCCTGGGTTGCGACGGCGCCGCCTCGAACGACAATTCCAATCTGATGCACTGCATCCATTCCGCCTACATGCTGCAATGCCTGTCGGCCTCGACACGTGCGCATCCGGTGCCGCCGCCGGCCGATTTCCTTGGCTATGCGACGACCGGGGGCGCTGCGCTGCTCGGGCGCGGCGACATCGGCAGGCTGTCGCCCGGCATGGCCGCCGACCTGTTCGCCATCGACACGCGGCGCATGGACTATGTCGGCACGCGGCATGATCCGCTGAGCCTGCTGGCCAAGGTGGGCATCGGCACGCCGACCGACATGACGATGATCAACGGCCGCATCGTCTGGGCCAGGGGAGAGTTCCCGGGGCTCGACGAGGTAAGCCTGTTCGCGCAAGCCGAGGCGGCGCTCGCGACCGTGGAATTCTAGAAGCCAAAACCAAAAGCAAGGGGAACCGACATGCTGACAAATCTTACCCGCAGAACAATGATGAAGGGCGCTGCCGCTACCGGGCTTGTCGCCGCGGTGGGCAGCCGCGGGCTTGCCGCCGACGAACCGCTGGGCATCGTGCTCGTGGTCCCGTCGCCGGTCGGCGATGTCGGCTGGGGCCGTGCGCTGGCCGACGGGCTCGAGCCGGTCAAGGCCGCCTACGGCGACAAGGTGAAGGTCACCATCATCGAGAACATACAGGAAGGCCCCGACGCCGACCGCATCATGAACAAGGCGGTCGCCGACGGGAACAAGTTCCTGATCGCCGGCTCCTTCGGCTACCAGAACGGCGCCCTGCAGATCGCGCGCCGCATTCCCGACGTCACCGTGCTGCATGCTTCCGGTTTCCAGGTGGCGCCGAACTTCTCGCCCTTTGCGGCCCAATATTCCCAGGGCACCTATCTGATGGGCATGGCGGCGGCCGCGCTTTCGAAGACCGGCAAGCTCGGCTCGGTTTCCGCCTTCGCCATTCCCGAGCTGATCACCTCCATCAACGCGTTCACGCTGGGAGCACAGGCTGTGAAGCCCGATGTCGAGGTTTCGGTCGTATGGGTGAACTCCTGGTTCGACCCGGCCAAGGAGCAGGAAGCCGCCAAGGCGCTGCTGGCGCAGAAATGCGACGTCATCTTCTCCAACGCGCAGGACACGCCTTCCGTCGTTGCGGCTTGCGAGGAGGCCGGCATCCCCGCCTTCAACCTCAACTCGTCGATGAAGAAATACGCGCCCAAGACCTATCTCGGCTGCGTGGCGACCGATTGGTCGCCCTTCTTCAAAGCCTCGGTCGACGCCCACCTTGCCGGTACCTTCAAGGGCGCCAGCGCCTTCTTGGGTGTCGGCGACAAGGTCGTCGAAGTCGTCGACTGGAACCCGGGCATCCCGGCCGACATGATGGCCAAGATCAAGGAGGTTGAAGCCAAGATCGCCGACGGCGGCTTCTCGCCCTTTGCCGGTCCGATCGCCAAGGCCGACGGCAGCGAAGGCGTCCCCGCCAGTAAGACGATGACCGAGGCCGAGATCGTCGCCATGGACTGGCACGTCAAGGGTGTCACCACGCCGCTGCCAAAGTAACCATGACCGCCCCGCTTCTGTCGCTGCGCGGCATCTCCAAGAGCTACGGCCAGATCCATGCCAATCGGGACATCGATCTGGACGTGGCTCCGCGCTCGATCCATGCGATCCTCGGAGAGAATGGGGCGGGCAAGTCGACGCTGATGAAGCTGATATACGGCGTCGAGCAGCCGGACGCCGGAACAGCGACCTGGAAAGAAGAGACCCTCGCGCTTGCGTCCCCGGCGGACGCGAGGCGCAAGGGGATCGGCATGGTCTTCCAGCATTTCTCGTTGTTCGAGACGCTGACGGTGGTGGAGAACGTCCAGCTGGTCGTGCCCGGGAAAAAATCGGATCTTGCGCAAGGCATCCGCAAGCTCGGCCGCGACTTCGGTCTGGAGGTAGATCCGCTTGCCCATGTGCACGCGCTCTCGGTCGGAGAGCGGCAGCGGGTGGAAATCATCCGCTGCCTGATGACCGAACCGCAACTCCTGATCCTCGATGAACCGACCTCCGTCCTGCCGCCGCAATCGGTGGACAGGCTGTTCGAGACATTGCGGCGGCTGCGCGACGGCGGCGTGTCTATTCTGTTCATCTCGCACAAGCTGGAGGAGATCCGCGCGGTCTGCGACCGCGCGACCATTCTGCGCGGCGGGCGCATCACGGGCCACGTGGATCCGCGCGACCACGACGCGCACGACCTCGCCCGCATGATGATCGGCCGCGACATGCCGCAGCCCATGCCGGCGCTTGCGCATTCCGGCGGGGAAAAGCGCCTTGAAATCCTCGGCCTCGACCATCGGCCGGACGATCCCTTCGCCGCGGCGCTTTCCAACGTCAGCCTGACGGTCCGGGCGGGCGAGATCCTCGGTATCGCGGGCATATCGGGCAACGGGCAGAGCGAACTCGCGGCGCTGATCTCGGGCGAAACGGTGCTGCCGCGCGACAAGTCAGAGCGTATCTTCATGATGGGAAGGGACGTCGGCGCGCTCGATGCGGCGGCCCGCCGCCGGCTGGGCTTCGCCTTCGTTCCGGAGGAACGGCTGGGCCGCGGCGCGGTGCCGGAAATGTCGCTCGTCCTCAACAGCCTCCTGACCGCCCATCCCTCCGGTCTCTTGAAACGCGGCCTCGTCGACACGACCCGTGCGAAGGCCTTCACCGAAGACTGCATCCGGCAATACGACGTGCGCACGCCGGGTTCCGAAACCGAGGCCGGGGCGCTTTCGGGAGGCAATCTGCAGAAGTTCATCGTAGGCCGCGAGATCATGCTGTCCCCTAAATTGCTGTTCGTGGCGCAGCCCACCTGGGGCGTGGACGTCGGCGCCGCATCGGCCATCCGCCGGCGTCTCGTCGCCCTGCGCAACGAGGGCATGGCCATCCTGGTCATCTCGGAGGAACTGGAGGAACTGTTCGAGCTCTGCGATGCGATCCAGGTGATCCATCAGGGCCGGCTGAGCCCGCCGCTGGTGACGCGCGACACCAGACCCGAGGAGATCGGCCGCTACATGATCGGCGCGCATTCGACGGCCGAAAAGGTCCCTGCATGAGCGCTGTGTCCCGGCCGTTCCTTCCCGTTCTGGTTCGCCGGGAACACGCCTCGCTTGCAATCAAGCTGGTCGCCCCGCCCGCCGCTCTCGGCCTGGCGACGCTGCTCAATCTCGGGCTCTACCTCCTGATGGGCCGCGATCCGGTCGCCGTTTTCCACGCGATGCTTGTGGAGCCCTTCCTGTCCTGGGCCTCCTTCTCGGAAGTCCTGCTGAAGATGGGGCCGCTGCTGCTGATCGCCCAGGGGCTTGCGATCGGCTTTCGCGCCAAGGTCTTCAACATCGGCGCCGAGGGCCAGTTCATCCTCGGCGCGATCTTCGCATCGGCCATTCCCATTTGGCTCCCGCAGGCGACGGGCCAGTGGATCTGGCCCGCCATGCTCGTCCTCGGCGCACTGGGCGGCGCGCTTTGGGCCTCGCTCACGGCGTTCTGGCGCGTGCGGCTCAACGCAAACGAAATTCTCGTTTCGCTCATGCTGGCGCTCGTTGCCGCGCAGGTGCTCAACTACCTGCTTCTCGGCCCCTGGAAGGATCCGGCCGGCTTCAACTTCCCGCAGTCGGTGATGTTCCAGTACGACGCGATGGTGCCGATCCTGATCCCCGGCACCCGCGTGAACGTCTCGCTGCTTATCGCCTTCGCGTTCTCCCTCGCGGCCTGGGTGTTCATGCAGAGGAGCTTCGCCGGCTACAAGCTGCAGGTCGGTGGCCTTGCGCCGCGCGCGGCCGGATACGCCGGCTTCAACGAAGGACGCGCGATCTGGCTTTCCCTCCTCATCGGCGGCTTCGCGGCAGGCCTCGCCGGGGCGGCCGAGGTGGCCGGGCCGCTCGGCCAGTTGCAGCGCTCCATCTCGACCGGCTACGGCTATGCGGCCATCATCGTTGCCTATCTCGGTGGCCTTCACCCGATAGGCATCGTTTTTTCCGCGCTGCTCGTGGCGGCCCTCTATATCGGCGGCGACAACGCCATGGTCTCGGCAAATCTGCCGGTCGCCGCGGTCCGGGTCTTCCAGGGCAGCCTGCTGCTCGCCTATCTCGTCGCCATCGCCTTCGTCCGCTATCGGCTCGAATGGCGCCATGCCGCCCCCGGAAGCGCTCCATGAATGCCCTCGAGTTCATCGTCGCCGGAATGCTGGCGGCGGCCACGCCGTTCCTTTTGGCGGCGCTCGGCGAAATGGTGGCCGAGCGGGCCGGCGTCCTCAATCTCGGCGTGGAGGGACTGATGACCATGGGGGCGGTCATCGCCTTCATCATCGTCTATCACGGCGGCGGTCACCTCCTGGGTTTCCTCGCCGCGGGCCTCGCCAGCGCGGCTCTTTCCCTTGTCTTTGCCGTCATCGCGTTGGGGTTCCGCGCGAACCAGGTCGCGGTGGGACTCGCCATCGGCATACTCGGCCAGGGCCTCTCGGCACTGTTCGGCAAGACCTATGAGAGCCTCACGGTCAAAGGCCTTCCGAAGCTTTCATTGCCCTGGCTTTCAGATATCCCGGTCATCGGCGGCCTGTTCGCTCAGGACGTCGTCGTGTGGCTCTCGCTGGCCGCGACCGTCGCCATCTGGGCTATATTCGCCTACACCAAGACCGGCCTTGTCGTGCGCGCCGTCGGCGAGAATCCCAAGGCGGCCCATGCGCTCGGCTATCCGGTGATCGCCGTGCGCTTCGCCGCTGTCGCCTTCGGCGGCGTGTTGGCGGGTTTCGCCGGTGCCTACGCGGCCGTGGTCTACACGCCGCTGTGGGCCGATGGCATGATTGCCGGGCGCGGCTGGATCGCGATCGCGCTCGTCGTCTTCGGCACCTGGCTCACCAGCCGTATCTTCCTCGGCGCCTGCCTCTTCGGCGCCGTTTCCCTGGCAAGCCTGGCGGCCCAGGCGACCGGACTGGACGTTTCCTCGCAACTTCTATCGAGCCTGCCCTATCTCGTGACAATCGTCGTGCTGGGCATCATTTCTTCGAACCGGCGTCTGCTCAAGCTCAACGGCGTGGCTTCGCTGGGAGAGCCTTTCGAACAATAGTGTCGCTCGCCGCCCAGGCGCGCAATAACCCGACATCTGAGCGCAGGTCGCACCGTCCCTGGGGCATGAAGGGCTGCACGCAATCCTCAAGACCATGCCTTAAAATGCTGAGCTGATCCCGGGCCAATCCTGCCGGCAATGCCAGCCTGACCGACACCGCCTTCGTCCGACGTCACACCAATTCCTGCTACTTCACGATGGTGGCGGTTGACGATGATGGCAGGCCGGCAGAGGTGCCGGCTTCAAAAACGATGAACGCAACGCACCAACGCCGGTTGCGGGCAGCGGAACTTCGCCGCGAACTGCGTCGCGAGTTCGAGCAACGGTTCGAAGCGGTTGGCAGCTAGGCTCAGGACCCATTAATTGGTTGAGTTGTCGGCTGGGTGATGATTCAAGGTGGCAGGAGGATGCCACCTTGACTGATTTGCTGATGTTGACCCCGGAGCAGATGCGCCGGATTGAGCCCTATTTCCCGCTTTCGCATGGGGTTCCACGCGTGGACGACCGGCGGGTGCTGAGCGGCATCCTGTTTGTGATCCGCAATGGATTGCGCTGGCGAGATGCCCCTGCCGGCTACGGTCCGCACAAGACCATCTACAACCGCTTCATCCGCTGGAGCCGGCTGGGCGTGTTCAACCGCATCTTGGCCGAGCTAGCCGCGCAAGGTGGCGGTACCGAGAGGCTGATGATCGATGCCACTCATCTCAAGGCGCATCGAACGGCGGCGAGCCTGCTCAAAAAGGGGCTCTACCCCGATGTATCGGACGCAGCCGGGGCGGGCTGACCACCAAACTGCAGGTGGTTTGCGACGGCAAGGGGCGGCCGCTGCTACTCTATCTGAGCGAGGGACAGGCCAACGATCACAAGACTGCTGCCGCAGTTCTCGAGCAGCTACCGCACGCCAGCTTCCTGCTCGCCGACAGGGCCTACAGTTCCGCTGCCTTCCGGCAGGCGCTGGCAGATCGAGGCATCACGCCGTGCATTCCTCCTCATGCCAAACACCGCACAAAGCACGTATACGATCCAATCCTCTACCGACAGCGCCACAAGATCGAGAACATGTTCGCCCGGCTCAAGGACTGGCGTCGCATCCCCCGCTACGACCGATGCGCTCACACCTTCCTGTCAGCCATTGCCTTCGCCGCAGCATTCATCTTTTGGATCAATGAGTCCTGACCCTAGCTGTGGAGCCTCAACAGGTTGTCCTCGGACAATCCGAGGCGACTGATGGGTGTTTTGGATTTTAGGCTGCCATGCGGGCGGTGCCAATTGTATCGGTGCAGCCAGACGGGCAGCTCGGCAGCACGGCGATCTGAGGTCGTGTAGGCTCTTGCGTAGGCCCATTCTCTGAGCGCGGTCTGGATGAAGCGTTCGGCCTTGCCGTTGGTCTTGGGCGTGTAGGGCTTGGTTCGGATGTGTTTGAGGCCGAGGGCTTTGCAGGCGGCGCGGAAGGCGCGGCTTTTATAGCAGCCGCCGTTGTCGGTCATGACCCGTGAGGTGGTGACGCCAAGGCTGGCATAGTAGGCGATGGCGGCGTTGAGGAAGGCGACGGCGCTTTCCTTTTTCTCGTCGGGCAGGATCTGGCTAAAGGCGATGCGGGAGGCATCGTCAATGCAGACGTGGACGAACGGTTCTGTCGCAAACTCGGGTGAGGGATGCGATCAGCGTGGGCTCGGCGAGCGGCTGTTCACCGACGAAGAGATTACCCATGAAGACGGAGCATCCGGGGAAGGCTGGGCAGTAGATGGTTTGGCTCGTTCCGAGCGCCTTTCATCAGCGCCTCGGAAACCGGGCCGACATTGCCGCGCGGTGTCGAGCCGAACGTCGAGCAATACTTCCAGAAGAATCGCTGAGCGCCGGCCCTGCGAAGCCAATGGAGCGCGGCTAGCGTCTCGTCGACGGCTTCGTCTGCCGGAGCGCTGCGACATTTGAGAGCGATAATTTCGAGTGACGCGGTGTTAGCGGGCGGGTCCGCCGGCACACCCACGCGCAGCGATACGCGTGCGCCAAAGTGCGCCAGCAGGCCGGCCAGATCCGTACCGCCAGTGAAATCATCTGCTATTGCGCCGAAAAACGTCGTCATGGCCCTTGGTCCGTCTCGCTATTCGTTCTGACTGGTGCCGGGCAGGGTCAGGTTCGCATTATGGGCGTAGACCTTTGCCACTGCAGCGTCGTCCTCCCGTCCCAGCCCCATCCCCGCCGCACAGATGAATTGTTGCAGAGCTGCGGCAGTCAGGGGTGCAGCGAACCTTGACGTCCGCGCGACGTCGAGAACGATACCAAGATCCTTGGGCCAGATGTCGATGGCAGAGCGTGGAGTATAATCGCCAGCAACGACATGCGGCGCCCGGTTTTCCAGCATCCAGCTGGTCCCAGCACAAGCGGGGATCACCTCGAGGAAGGTCCCGGGGTCTATTCCTTGGGTCATCGCGAAGGTGATCGCTTCGGCCATGGCTGCTATATGGATGCCGGCCAGCATCTGGTTGACAGCTTTCATGGCAGATCCTGCGCCGGCGCCGTCTCCGAGTTCGAAAACCGTTTCGGCCATCGCGTCGAGCACGGGTCGCGCCGCTGCGAATGCCTCCGGCTTGCCAGAGGCCATCACGGACAGCTTACCCTCGGCCGCCTTGACCGATCCCCCCGAAATGGGAGCGTCCAGGAAATACACGCCGCGCGCTGCGCACCGCTCGGCGGTACTGCGCGCATAATCTGGTGCAACCGTCACACACATGATCACGACTGCACCTGGGGCGAGCTGAGGAACCAGTCCATGCTCGCCGAACAGCACCGTTTCGGTTTGCGCTGCGTTCAAGACAACGATGACCGCCGCATTCAGTTCAGGCGCGGCGGACATGACGTCCACATCAGACCCGCCTTCGGCACGCAGGCGCTCGACTGCTTCAGGGTTGATGTCGGCTCCATAAACGTTGTGACCCGAACGAAGCAGTGACGTGGCGATCCCGTATCCCATGGAGCCAAGTCCAATTACGCCGATTTTCATAGCCGATTACTCGCTGTGTTGCCGATTGGTGAAGTGTTGGACCCGCGGATCGCCGCGATGACTGCGTCGGTGACCTCACGGGTCGTGGCCTTTCCCCCAACGTCTGGCATGATCATTCCTGCGGCGCAAACGTCCTCGATGGCTTTCATCAGGCGAGAGGCAGCGTCTATTTCACCGAGATGCTCCACCATTAGAACTTGCATGTTCTAGAGCAAGTGCGCGGAGGCATACGCTTCGCGTATATTATGTAGGCGAAGGACCCGGCGCTCTAGCGACCGCATGAGAAGTCGAGGGCCTCGCGAGTCAACGCTCGGATGCGCGAAACCCTGGCTCTTCCTGGTTTCGATGATCTCGCCGTCGGGGATTCGTGCGTTAATCATACCTTCCTTCCGCCCCGCCTGGGGGTCGCTTTCACAAGGGTATGCGCCCGCCGTATCAAGATATTGCCGGAAACGTGACGACGAAGCAGGCACCGCCGCCGGACGGCGATTCGTGGTGCACGGTCGCGCCGTGATGCAAGGCGATCTGGCGCACCAGGGACAGGCCGAGGCCCCAGCCGCCGGCCGTCTCGCTGCGGCCCTGTGGTCGGAAGAATGGCTCGAAGACGCGCTCGCCGGTACCTTCCGGCAGGCCCGGTCCGTGATCGCGCACCTTGAGCACCACTGAGCCGCCTTCGGTTCCCACATGCGCGGTGACCGGCGGACTGCCATGTCTCTGCGCGTTCTGCATGAGATTGCGAACCAGCCGCGTGAGCAGTGTCGGGTCGCCCGACACGACGCCGGGTTCGCCTGAGACGTCGACACCGGAGCGCGCGCCTTCCTCGGCCGTGAGCGCCAGCAGATCCACCGGCTCCACCCGTTCCAGCTTCTCGATATGGTCGAGCCTGCTGGCAAGCAGGATTTCCTCCACCAGCGCATCGAGTTCGGCGAGGTCGCGCACGATCTCGTCGCGCATCGGGTCGCTTTGTCCGTTGGCTTCGAGGTCGATCGCCATGCGCAGGCGCGCAAGCGGCGAGCGCAGCTCGTGGCTGGCATTGGCAAGCAGCGAGCGGTGCGCGGCAAGCAGCCGCTCTATCTGCCCGGCGGCGCGGTTGAAGCTCGCCGCCACCGCCGCCACCTCGTCGTTGCCACTCACGGCGACGCGCGTGTCGAGAGCGCCTTCACCCCAGCGATCCACGCCTTGGCGCAACGCTTCAAGGCGGCGTGTAAGGTGGCGCACCACCGGAAACGCGGCGAGTCCTATCACCCCGGCGATCAGCGCGAGATAGCCAAGGGGGTTGCGGCCGGCCGGGCCGAACGGCATTCTCAGCCGCGCCGCGATCACCCTTCCGTCCGGCTGCCGGCTGATCAGCAGGTGTTGCCCGCCGGGATGCATGCTGCGCCGGGATCCGATCTCTTGCGGGGGGATCGGCCGGCCAGCCGCTGCAAGTAGCCGACCCTGCGGACCGTAGACGGAGATGTCGGCATCGAAGGCCGCCGAAAGCCGCTCGGCCGTCGCCTGCAGCAAGGCCGGGTCGGAGTCCGCCGGCAGCATCGCCTCGATGAAAGCGTCGCGCCGGCCACTCCAGCCGGCATGTTCGCGCTCCTGGCCCATGTGCACGAAGATCCCGCTGGCGATCGCCACGACCGCGAGGCTGGCCAACACCGTGAGATAGATCTTGACGAAAAGGCTGCCGCGCATGGCCTATCTGTCACTGTCCTGGAAACGGGCAAAGACGTAGCCCGCGCCGCGCACCGTAATGATGCGGCAAGGATGTTTCGGATCGGTCTCGATCGCGGCGCGGATGCGCGAGACGTGCACGTCGATCGATCGGTCGAACGCTTCCAGTTCCTCGCCCTTGACCATGTCCATGAGCTGCTCGCGCGACAGCGTGCGCCCGGCATTTTCGGCGAGCGCCACCAGCAGGTCGAACTGGTAGCTGGTCATCGGGCAGTCGCGCCCGTCGACGCGAGCCGAGCGCGATGCAGGGTCGATCTCCAGCCGTCCGAAGCGCAGGATGCGCGGGGAGGCGTTCGTGCCGGCGTTGCGACGGCGCAGGATCGCCTTCAGCCGCGCCAGCAGCTCGCGCGGATTGAACGGCTTTGGCAGGTAATCGTCGGCGCCGATCTCCAGCCCCACGATACGGTCCGTCTCGTCGCCACGCGCCGTCAGCATCAGCACCGGCACATCGGAGCTCGCGCGGATGCGCTTGAGTGCCTCGAAGCCATCCATGTCGGGCAGCATGACGTCGAGAACCACGGCATCGGGCGATAGCCGCGCCATCTCGGCAATACCGGCGCCCGCCGTCTCCACAGCTTGCACACGAAAGCCGTTGCCCGTCAGGTATTCTGCGAGCATGGCGGACAGGCGCCTGTCGTCGTCGACAATAAGAACCTGGTCCGCCATTCGTTTATTTGCTCCGATTCGAACCGTGCCGGTACAGAGCTTACCAGCGGCGGTGCCAGCCGCGATCCTCGAAATGTTCGGCGAGCTCCGCGCGCTGCTCGGCCGTCAGCACCTCGGCGGCATCGAGCAGGGCTGTCGTCAGCTTGCGCGAGGCCTCGTCGACCGCCGCGACCCGCTCGGCGCGCAGCTTCTCCGCCGCCTCGCGGTCGATCGTTGCGGCGCCGAGCAGCTTGGCGACATCGTCTCGTGTGTCGCGGAAGCCGCGCATGATCGGGCGGACATCGTCATGAAGCTTGTCCATGATCGCCTCCAGCTTTTCTTCCTGCTCGGGTGTGGCGTCGATCTCCTCGAGCATGCGCTCGAAGTGGTGCCCGCCGAAACCCATGCCGTGGCGGAAATTGGCTTGCATGTGCATGCCGGGTCCGCCGTCGCCCCCACCCATGCCGAAGTGCTGCATGCGCCCGTAATCCTGGCTGAGCGCGCCGGCGACGCCGACGCCGGCAAGAGCCGCTATCGCAATGCCGCCTATGGCGATGCGCTTGCCCCAGCTCTTCTTCTGCGGGGTGCCGGAGAGGCCGGCCGGTTCCTGATGGTTAGTTTCCATGATGCTGGTCCTTTCGCTAATGCGGCATCTCTGCCGCGACTGCGCCAGACTAGGAGCGCAATGTTTCGGTCGTTGCGGGCGAATGTAAAGTTGTGTGAAGCCGGCAAGGCGCTATTGCGGCGGGGAAGCGGGAGTGCTGCGGAAGGTTCTCCACCCTACCTGAAACCGCGCGTCTTGAGCTTGATCTGATCGATGTGGCCGTAAGGGTCAATCTTTACGGTTTGCGAACAGGAAGGATGCGTAGGAACGGTCGATCGATGAGGTTTCTGGAATGGGGGCTGAGGCGCGAAGCGGTCATTCGCCGTTCGAGAGACAAAGTTTCCTTCGGTGAACCGGTGAACCCACGACATCGATAAGCAGCACGGAGTGGCCCCCTCTCCCGCCGCTCTGGAGCGAGGACGAAGGTATTGACCCCGGCGGCGCTGGCTGCCGCCGCAACGCTGGTGAATTCAAGGAGTAGTGCGGCCGCTCCTACCCCGATGAACAAACAGAGGGATACCGATCTCGTTCGCCATCCGGCAATGGTCCCGGAAAAAGCGCGTGGCGGCAAAGAGAGGCCGCAACATGCAGACTCGAATCAGTATTTCCATGGGCCTTGAGAGATGTTCCGCACCTGCAAAATAATGACTGAATAATATCAATCTATTACAGTTGAACACGAGTCTCACGAGAAGCAACGCCGCGCCGTTCGCGGCATTGATTTTACGCCGTTTTTTTGAGGATTCCGCACCGATTTGTATCACAGTTTGTATCTCAGTCCGTATCGCACGAAGCGGACCCAGCCACTAGGTAAGTGGCCCTTCTTACGAAGAGCCGAAGCGACATCCAGCGTTGTCGTGCTTGCGCCAATTCAAGACGTCCGGCGCTATGCGCCAGAATGTCTGTCTTGGCCCGCCCGCCTACATTCTATGCGTTGCTGGCGCCGTTGTGAGCGACGCCAGCTCGGGTCAGTTCTTGACTGTGTCTTCGAGGAAGAAGCGGCCAAGTGGGTTCTGGTCGAAGTTCTCGATGTTGCTGCGCGAAACATTGATGTAGGGGCTGTAGTAGAGGTCGATCCAGTGGACGTCGTCCTTGGCGATCTTCTGGATGTCGATATACATCGCCTCGCGCTTTGCCGGATCCATCTCGATGCGGGCTGCCGTGACGAGGTCCTTCACCTTGTCGTTCTTGTAGCGCGTCATGTAGTTCATGTTGGTGTCGTGCCCCACGACGAAAGTGGTCTTCTGATCCGGATCGAGAATGTCGTTCGTCCAGTAGTTGACGCCAACGTCGTAGTCGCCAGCGACCAGCATGTCCCATTCCTGGCTGGGGTCGACTTTCTGGATGTTGACGGTGATGCCTGCCTTGGCCAACTGCTGCTGCAAAAGGACGGCGGTCTGTTCGACGATCTCGTCGCCGGCACGCACCACATAGTTCAGCTCGAGGTCGGAGGCGCCTGCGTCGGCCAGCATCTGCTTGGCCTTTTCAGGATCAAATGGACGCTGCAGATTTTCGGCGTAGT
Organism: Mesorhizobium sp. M9A.F.Ca.ET.002.03.1.2; assembly: GCF_003952365.1. NCBI lineage: Bacteria > Pseudomonadati > Pseudomonadota > Alphaproteobacteria > Hyphomicrobiales > Phyllobacteriaceae > Mesorhizobium > Mesorhizobium sp. M9A.F.Ca.ET.002.03.1.2. The sequence continues at coordinate 6,270,570 of NZ_CP034443.1, forward strand.
GATACAGTGCGCCCTTCGGGATGAAGGAATTGGCGACCTCCCCCAAGCCGAAGGTGACGGTGTCGACAATTGCCTGCTTGTCGATTGCCATATCCAGCGCCTGGCGGACTTCCTTCTTTGCCAGCGCGCCCTTTTCATGATTGATGAGCAGATGGTCCTCGCGCGTCGACTCATCCATGTGGACGACGAGGTTCGAATCCTTCTTCAACTCCGCGACGCGCGAGAACGGCACGAAGATCGCGGCATCGAGCTGGCCGGCTTGCACGTTGAGCATGCGGGTGTTGTCATCCGGCACAGAGATCCACTCGACGCCATCGAGCTTGACACGGTCGGCTTCCCAAAAGTCCGGGTTCTTTTCCAGTATGACGCGGTCACCGCGCCGCCATTCCTTGACCGTGAACGCGCCTGAGGCGATGGGGCTTTCGGCATAGGTATCAGGTCCGAGCGTCTCCATACCCTTCTGCGAGATGATGGACGCGCCAGGCATTGCCAGCGTCGACAGGAAAGGCGCCGACGGTGTCTTCAGCTTGATCACCAGAGTATGATCGTCGCTCGCCACGGCAGTGTCGATGACCTTGTAGGAATCGCTCCACAGAGAGCCCTCGTCGTCGCGGATGCGCAGCAGACTGAAAGCGGCATCGCCTGCCGTGAGCGGCGATCCGTCGGAGAACTTCGCCTCGCGCAGCTTCAGCGTGTAGGTTAGCCCGTCCTCCGAAACCGTCCAGCTTTCGGCAAGGCCGGGCTCCAGCTTGGAGCCGCTCTTATCGACGCGGACAAGCACATCATAGACGTTCGAGAAAACCCAGAAGTCGATGTTCTGCGCCGTCTTGATCGGGTCGAAGGTGGTCGAATCCTCACGCCGGCCGATGGTAAGCACGCCCGCCGCTTCGGCGAGGCCGGCGCCGACAGACAGGCTGGTCATGACGGTGACCAGGCCGATTTTCATCCATTTCTTCAACATGTGTGTTCCCTTCTTTTTTGCTACCAGTTGAATGCTGCTGACGGTCGATCGGACACGCGACCCGATCCAGGCTCGGCGACACGTGGCGAAAGGAGATCCGCGCGCAAGGGCTTGTCCGGATCGATATCGGGGATAGCGCGGATCAAGGAAGCGGTGTAGGCATGCTGCGGTCGCGCAAAGACATCGGCGCTGCGCCCTTCCTCGACGATCTCGCCGCGATACATGACCACGACGCGCTCGCACAGATTGCGAACGATCGCGAGATCGTGCGCGATGAACAGCAGCGTCAGCGACATCCTGGCCGTCAGCGCACGAAACAGGTCGATGATCTGAGCCTGGATGGTAACGTCGAGAGCGGCCACGCATTCGTCGGCGATGATCATGCGCGGTTCAACTGCGAGCGCCCGCGCAATGCCGGCACGCTGGCACTGGCCGCCGCTCATGCTGCGCGGCTTGCGGTCGGCGAATTCTCGCTCCAACCCGACCAGGTCGAGCAACTCGCCGATGCGCGCCGGTATGTCCGCTGCTGCCTTGCCGTGGACGTGCAGCACCTCGGCCACCATTTCGCCGATGGTCAGCCGCGGGTTCAGCGCGTTGAACGGGTCCTGGAACACCATTGCGGCCTCGCTCCGCAGTTTTTGCAGCGCCTTGGCACGGTTTTGGCCGAGATCGACCCCATCGAAACTGATGTGGCCGGACGATAGCGGCGTCAGGCCGAGAACAGCGCGGGCAAGCGTGCTCTTGCCGCTGCCGGATTCGCCGACAATGCCGACTGTCTCGCCGGGCAGGATGCGCAGGCTGACGCCCTTGACGGCCGAAATCGTCTTCGGGCCTGCCGCGAACAGGCCGGCGCCGCTGGGGAAACGGACGTGCAGGTCGTCGATCTCCAGCAGTGGCCTGAGCGCCGGTTCGGGCTGCGCGATCGCTGTGGTCGCCACACCTTCGCCGGGCATGGACGGATGGCTTTCGATCAGCGCCTTGGTATAGGGATGCTGCGGCGCAGCCAGCAGCGAGCGCTTGTCGCCCTGCTCCACCAGTTCGCCATTCCGCATCACGGCGATGCGATCGCAGGTTTGCGCCACGACCCCGAGATCGTGACTGATCAGGATGACCGACAGGCCGCGCCGGTCGCGAATGTCGAGCAGCAGCCGCAGGATCTGTGCCTGAATCGTGACGTCGAGGGCGGTTGTCGGTTCGTCGGCGATCAGAATTTTCGGATTGCTGGACAATGCGACGCCGATCATTGCGCGCTGGCGCATGCCGCCGGAGAATTCGTGCGGATAGCCGTTATACTGGCGATTTGGGTCAGCAAAGCCGACCTGCGCCAGGATCTCGACGGCGGCAGCGTGGGCGGCACGCTGGCTGAGGCCCTGGTGATAGCGGATGCCTTCGGCTATCTGGTCGCCGACGCGCATGACCGGATCGAGATGGCTGGTCGGGTTCTGGAAGATCATGCCGATCTCGCCGCCGCGTACTTTCAGCATTTCGCGCTCGTCGGCGGTGACAAGATCACGGCCTTCGAGAAAGGCGGCGCCGCCAGTGATCCGGAGCTTCGGCGACGGCAGCAGCCGTACCAAAGCCCGGCAGAACAGGCTCTTGCCCGAACCGCTCTCGCCAACCAGGCCCAACACGTCGCCCGCGCCGAGATCGAGGGAAATCCGGTCGAGCAGAACGCGGCTCCCTGCGCCATCCTGCACAGCGACGCTAAGGTCGCGGACGCAGAGCAGCGCCGCACTCATTCGTGCACGCCCATCAGGTCAGCCAACGCGTCGCCCATCAGGCTGAAGCCGAATGCCAACAGCACGATGGAAAGGCCGGGGAACAAAGTGATCCACCAGGCCGTGGTGATGAATGATTGCCCGTCCGCGACCATGACGCCCCATTCGGCGACGGGCGGCTGGACACCAAGCCCGAGATAGCTGATCGCAGCGCCGTTGAGCAGCACCAGCACCGCGTCAGACATGACAAAGACGAGCGAGCCCGCCGCCGCATTGGGCAGCAAATGGCGGAACATGACGCGGCTGCGGCTGAAGCCGAGGCTGATAGCGGCGACGGCGTAGTCGCTGTTCTTAAGCACCAGGATCTGCGCGCGGATGAGCCGCGCATAGGATACCCAGCCCACCAGCGCCATGGCGATATAGAAACTGCCAAGGCCCGGACCCAGAATAGCGATGATCGATAACATCAGGACGAGGAATGGGAAGGCAAGGACGACGTCGACTATTCTCATGAAGATGACATCGACAATGCCGCCGAAGAAGCCGGCGATGGTTCCCAACGTGGTGCCTATGATGAAAGGGAACACCACGCCGATCACCGCAATCTGCAGGTCGATGCGCGCACCCCAGATGACCCGGGAAAGAATGTCGCGGCCGAAATTGTCGGTGCCTAGCGGGTGCGCCGGCGAGGGAGCCTGCAGCCGCGCTGCGGCGTCCTGGAAGATCGGGTCGTAGGGCGCGATGAAGGGTGCAAACACCGCCAGCACGAGGAACAGGCCGAGCACGGCTATTCCGGCGGCGAGCGTGGTTCGTCCGCCGAACAGCCGGCGCCATGACAACGGAAACGAGAGCGCCGATTGCCGGATCACAGCTTCACCCTCGGATCGACGGCGACGGTGACGATGTCGGCCAGGAAGTTCACCAGCACCGTGGCGCAGGCGAACACCATGGCGACGCCCTGCACGACCATGTAGTCACGCGAGAATATCGCGCGCACCAGCAATTGCCCCATGCCTGGCAGCGCGAAGACGCTCTCGACCACCACCGTTCCGCCGATCAGCCAGCCGATGTTGACGGCGAGAAGATTGACCGTCGGCACCAGCGAGTTGGGCAGGACATGACGCCAAAACACGATACTCTCCGGCATGCCGCGCGCTCGCGCCGCGGTGGCGACGTCGGATTCGAGCGCCTGTACCATCGCCGCGCGAAGGCTGCGGGTCAGGACTGCGGAGAGCGACAAGGCGACCGTGAGGCTGGGCAAAGCGAGATGGTAGAGTTTGTCGGTGAGGCTGTCGCCGTAACCAGACACGGGAAAAATGCCGAACCTGACGCTGAACAGGATGATCAGCATCAACGCCAACCAGAACGGCGGAAAGCCGATGCCGAGCGTGGAGACGATGCGTACGGCGTGATCGGGGAGGCGTGTCCGGTTCCGGGCCGCGAGCGCCGCCAGCGGCACGGCGATCAGGATCGACAGCACCACGCTCGAAAGCACAAGCGCCAGGGTCGGTTCCAGTCGCGTCGCGATCAGCCGCAGCACGTCGATCTTGTAGAGGATCGACTTGCCCATCTCGCCCTGGCCGAGATTGCCGATGAAGTAGAAGTACTGCACCCAAAGCGGCTCATCGAGGCCATATTGCGCGCGAATGCTGGCGATGGCCGTCGGGGTGGCGCGCGAGCCGAGCAGGACGCGTGCAGGATCGCCGGGGATGAGGCGGACGAGCACGAAGGTGATGATGCTGATGCCTAGCAGCACCGGCAGGAATTGGAGGGGGCGGTAGAGAACGAACCTATACCGGTTCATGGCTGCTCGAGGCTCTCCTACGCAAGTCGCGAGGCAGCGGTTTCAGATACATCGGCCGGTCCTGTGCCTCGACAGGAATTCGGTCAGGATAGGATAATACACCTCCGGGTTCTCGTAGAAAGGCATGTGGCTGGCGTTTGCGATGATCCTGAGCTCGGCATTGGGCAGGCCCACTTTCATGCGCAGGCCGCAGGCCGGCGTCAGTTCGTCATATTCGCCATGCGTGATCAGCACCGGAACGGTGATCTTGGGCAGGTCGGGCACCCGGTTCCAGTCCTTCAGGTTGCCGATGTAGAGAAATTCATTGGGACCTTGCATGGCGGTGTAGGGACCCATGTTCCAATCGTCGAGCGATCGCCGCACCGGCGGCGGCCAGTCGGGCAACCGGCAGACATGGCGGTAATTGAGAATGGTCACGGCGGCAGCGTATTCGGGATGGTCAAACGTACCCTGCGCCTCGTGCTTCTGCATCATCGCCACCGTTTCAGAGCCGAGCGCGGCGCGTAGCCGCTCCAGCTCGACGATCAGATGCGGCATGTCCGCGACCGTGTCCTCGAGAATGAGCGTGCGCAGATTGTCGTGATAGCTCAGCGCATATTCGATCGCCAACCAGCCGCCCCAGGAGTGGCCGAGCATATGAACCCTGCCAAGGCCAAGCGCCTTGCGCACGGTTTCGGTCTCCTCGACATAGCGGCTGATTGTCCATAGCGTGGCGTCCTCGGGTCTTTCCGATGCGCCGGTGCCGAGCTGATCGAAGGCCACGACGCGATAACCCTGATCCACCAGGCACGAATGCGACTCGCGCAGATAGTCGCACGGCAAGCCGGGCCCGCCATTCAGGCAAAACACCGTCTCGCTCCCGCTGCCGAAGCTGTAGGCGACCACGCGAAAACCGTCGACGGTCACTTCAATGCGGTCGTCCGGCGTCATCTCGCGCCACATGCCGAGTGCTCCTGGAGTATTTGCTCAACATTTGAGCATGATTAAATTTTAGCGGAATGGCGGGTCTACGACAGCTATAAGAAGTGATAGGTTCGTTTGGTTCTGGATTGTTGGAGCGGAGTATGCTCGACGAAATCTCACCGTTGCGGCAGCGCTTCGACAGCCAAGATAGCTTGGAAGGCCAGGTCGACGAGATCTATCAGAGGGCAAAGGGGCTCGGCTTCGACGGCCTGGTCTACGACTACACGCCGGTGCCGTTCGACCTCGACGGAAGCCTCAATATTCCATCGCTGCTCAAGCTACGAAACATGGCCGAGGACATGCACGACTACTGGTGCGTCCGCGGCTATTTCCGCATCGACCCGGTGCAGATCTTGGCGACGCGCACATCTGCTCCGTTCTTCTGGAGCTACGATGCAGATGCCGAGACCCGCATCAAGTGCTTTCTGACCGAGGAGACGGCTCCGGTCGCGCGCTACCTGCGCGAGCGGGAAGTTTTGAGCGGCGTCACAGTGCCGATCCACATGCCGCACGGCGACTACGCGACGGTCACGGCAGTGCGCTTCGGCCGACGAGCGGGCGACGAACAGGATGCGTTGCGCCATATTGCGGACTTCAGCCTGCTCGCTCACGTCTTTCACGAAGCCGCCTTCTCGCTGTTTGACGACGACTCCATGCGCTCAGCAGGGGCGGCGCGACTGACCGAGCGGGAGCGCGAATGCCTGCGTTATTCCGCGCAAGGACTTTCAGCCAAGGAAATCGCGCGCATCATCAACAGGGCCGTACCGACGGTGGTGCTGCATCTTAACAGCGCGGCGAAAAAGCTCGGCGCTAGGAACCGCACGCAAGCGGTGGTTAGGGCCTCGCACTACCGGCTGCTGGAGCACTGAACAGCCTACCCTTTCCCAATGTGACCTATCAGTTGTGATAGCTGCCGAGCGTTTGGCAACCGCGCTAAAATCGGCCCGCAGCGAAGGAGGCGCAGGTGACCGCATTGGAAACGGTAGAAGCCCATGCACCGTTCGGCACTTATCGCACCTGGTATCGTGTCACCGGCCAGTTGGACTCGTCCAGGCTGCCGCTCGTGGTCGTGCATGGGGGCCGGGCTGCACTCACGATTATGTCGATTCTTTCAAGGATATCGCCACCCTCGACGGCCGCGCGGTCGTTCACTACGACCAGGTCGGCAACGGCAATTCCACTCGGCTGCCGGAAAAGGGCGCCGACTTCTGGACGGTGTCTCTGTTCCTCGACGAACTCGGCAACCTGCTCCACCATCTTGGCATCAGCGAGCGCTACGCACTGCTGGGCCAATCCTGGGGAGGCATGCTCGGGGCCGAGCATGCGGTGCGCCGACCGCCGGGCCTGAAGGCGCTGGTGATTGCCAATTCGCCGGCCAGTATGCGAACCTGGGTTGCCGAGGCAAACCGGTTGCGTCGTGGCCTGCCGCAGAACGTGCAGGAAACGCTGCAGCGGCATGAAGACGCCGGCACTATCACCGACCCCGCCTACATCGCCGCGTCGCGCGTCTTCTATGATCGCCATGTCTGCCGCGTCGTGCCATGGCCGCCCGAAGTGGCGCGTACTTTCGCGATCATGGACGAGGATAATACGGTCTATCGCAACATGAACGGTCCAACGGAATTCCATGTGATCGGAACGCTGAAGGACTGGACGATCGAGGAACGCCTGCCGCTCATCGAGGCGCCGACCCTGCTGATCTCCGGCAGGTTTGACGAGGCAACGGCGGAAGTTGTCCGGCCCTATGTCGAGCGCGTGCCTGGTTGCCGTGCGGTGGTGTTCGAAAACTCTAGCCACATGCCGCATATTGAGGAGAAGGACCGCTGCATGGCTGTGGTGTCGGGGTTCCTCTGCGAGATTGAAGAGTAGTGGTGGTCACGATCGAAGCGAAGGCGATGAGTGGGAGAATAATCACAGATCGAGAGGGACATGCGTGCGATGGATCTCTTGCAGAGACCCAAGAACAGACGCCACTGAGCGCCCTAGCCTGTGCATGTTCTTAGGCGCATACCTCGAGGATAGCCAAATTTCGGGAACGGATAGTCCAGCAGCGCACCCACCGGTCAACGAACCTCGCCACTAGCTTGGTAGGGATTGGTTTACCATCTCGGATCGCAGCTGTGATTGTGCGATCGAACCGTTTGTCGCGTCGCCGCCTATTCAGATAGGCCCTCAATCGGTCGGGCTCGCCGGAGAGCAGTTCATAGCGGGCTCGGGCAACATAGTCGCTTTGAACCGTGGTGAGCCCGATCACCCCGCCTTCCCTGCGGCCAGTCACCCTGTTGACCCGCCCGACCACCTCCAATGCCGCCTTTGTCGGATCGCTGCCTTGGCGAGGCCCTCAGAAAGGGCAGCGCGAATGCTCTCCTGCTGGTCGGCAACTATACTGCGGATCAGGGTCGACGAGTGGTCGCGCAGCCAAGCCTCTGCGGCCACATTGCGGGCATCCCACCCTACCACGATCTGAAATCCGCTCGGGGAGCGAAGCGCCGGCATTTGCTCAACGGTGGCAACGCCGCCGCCATTGAACGCCTGCCGGATTGCCTCATCCAGCGGTCGGAAAGCCGACTCGTCGAGGCTCATTGCCACAAGCGCTCCACAACCGGCGGAGGACTATGTTGGACTGAATGTCGTCGATCGCCTCGATCCAGGCAGCACGAAGCATCGGCTCGTGAGTGGAGACAAGCTGTTCGAATCGTTCGCGAGGTGATAGGCGCTTGAGCATGGGGACTTTCAGACCACGCAACGCGGTGTTGCTGGCTTATTTCTGTATTTTCATGTCAGTGAGGGGCAATGGCCAGCACACCTTTGATCGGTATTCTGATCACCTTCCTTGTCATCATTCTGGTGTTGTATCTCGTAAACCGATTGCCGCTTGACGGTCGTACCCGCCAGATCGCCCGGGTTATCGTGATCATCATCGGCATCATTTCATTGCTGAAATACCTCGCGGTGTTTTAAGCCGCCACGAAAGCGACGTAAGCCACCGGCATTCCAGCCGGCGGGATCGGCTGCAGATCCTTCATGACCAGCACCGCTCAGCTTCGTGAGGTCGACGGTCTGGATCGATCCGCCACCGCGGCGCATAGGGAGCCGCCGCTTTCATCACGCCTGCCTGGGTCCGCCTTCGCATCACGCATGACCTTCAGGCGGTTCTGTCGCAAACTCTTCGGTAATGACGGTGAGGGCATGAAGGCTTCTTGGTTTCGAGGGAGTTCGTCATGTTCAAGGGCCGCCATTTCGACCAGTCGGTGATCCTGCTGTGCGTACGCTGGTACCTCGCCTACAATCTGAGCCTGCGCGATCTGGAAGAGATGATGGCGGAACGTGGCCTGAGGGTCGATCACTCCACCGTGCATCGCTGGGTCGTCCGCTTCGCACCGCAGCTGCTGGAGCGTTTCAACCGGCGCAAGCGGACCGTCACAGGCAGTGGCACATGGATGAGACCTACATCAAGGTCGGCCGCCGCTGGATGTATCTGTGTCGCGCCATCTACAGCGTGGGCGACACGGTCGAGTTCTTGTTCAGCGAACACCGTGACCTGCGGGCGGCGAAACGCTTCTTCAGAAAGGCGCTGGAGCGCCATGGCCGGCCCCAGCGCATCGTCATCGACGGCAGCCAGACCAATCGGGAGGCAATCATCACCTGCGACGGTGAAAGCCGGCTGCGGGATCGCTCGCGGCGTTCCTCGAAACCGATCCGCATTCGGCGGAGCCAGTATCTCAACAACCGGATCGAGCAGGACCACCGGCGCATCAAGCGCCGCATCCGATCAATGCTCGGCTTCAAGTCCCAGGCGAGCGCCGCAAACATCCTGTCCGGCATCGAGATGATCCACATGATGCGCAAGCGACAGGCGAGGTATCCCTACAATCCCAGCCCGTCGATCGCCGAACAGTTCGAAATCCTCGCCGCCTGAATGTCCCGAGCCCACGCTGATCGCATCCCTCACGCGAGTTTGCGACAGAACCTGGATCGAGTCGTACGGCTGGTAACGCGCAAGCCACTGCTTGGCGAACCTATTGGCGACCCGTGGCGAACCACCCTATAAATCATTGATAAATAACGACAATGGTGGGCCCGGAGGATGTGCCGGGACCGTTGATTTCATTGGCTTTCTCGTGGGCCAAAATCAGAAATCTTCCCGTATCGCTCCGTATGGTTCCGCGCCTAAGCAAAGGACGCTGCACAAGATGGGGCTTCATGCAGGTCTGAGCCCCCGACCACTGTGGCGAGCGAGCAATCTTGGGTGAGATGAGCAATGCTGGCCGCAAGCTCCATAGGTCCACCTAGGTGTTCAAGCACCTGGCGGGCAAGCGACTCCGACTCCTCCTTGGAAAGAGGCGGTACGTCGATGACGCTCAGACGGTCTCCAGAAAAGGAATAGCTGCTTGCCTGGGCCCGGATATGCTCAACTCCATATCGTCGGAAGACAATGAGCAATTTTACACGACCCACGTTGGCCGCGGCGTAATTGAACAATGGCTGGAGACTTGTCGCTGTCATGAGCATCATCGACGACGAGGAGCAGGTCACCGGAACCAAGCTCTTCTAGAGACACCTTGGTGATCTCCATTGTCGGTGAGACAAGCCTGATCCTAGTCGCAGACTGATCGGCGGCGATTTGGTCCAGAATGGCTTGGAGCTCGAGATTTGCCGCCGCCGCCAGACCCCGTTACCAGCGTCACGCCAACGTCCGGATTCTTGTGTGCTTCCAAGGCTTCAGCAAGGGGAGCTTCTCTGCCGACCAGCTGCCAAGTATGGGTGAACAAGGTTTCCTTGCGTGCGAGAGCCGCAAAGAATTCCTGAGCCGTTTCCCACGGACTTGTGGGAGAGACGCCGAGAAGGCTATTGTCGATGTAGTTATCAGCATCCCAAAGGCTTCGGGTCGTTCCTAATATTCGGTTCAATCCGCTCAATGACGGGCTCGAACGCGGCATTAGCGACTTCGATGAGCACAGATCGATCAGCCCCGGCGACTGGCAGGGACGCAATGATGGCATTGGGATCCATGAGAGGATGATCCTTTTGGAGTGGCGTTTGGGACATCAGCCTGCGGTCGCCATGCCGACGGTGGTTCTTAGTGTGGTGGCCAATCGAGCCCAGGCGCTACCCTATGCTTACATGCGCACAGGCAGGATACGTGAGAATTTCGCAGATGCGGTCCAAAGCAGATGGGGCAGCACCTGCGGGCAGTCCGTCATCCAGGTCCTGCAAGGTGGGAGCTGAGTTGCTTACCTCAGCAGTGCCGCTCGCCCGCGCTATGGCCGGCAGTTCTAAGCTTTAGAGGAATAATGCGGGGCCGTTTTCGGATGAAAACGCCGATTGCCAAACGCCGCACCGGCTGGAATTTTTCGCGCTCAGCCTCTCCGTAAGCCGTAAAAGCGCGGAAAATTACGTGTCGCTGAATTTTCCGCGCTTTTGGATTCACGAGCGGGAATTTTCCGCGCTTTTAAACTGATCGGAGCTATTTAAATCGCTTGAGAATCCATCCGTTGCTACAATATCAAAGAGCGCACGGGGCAGACCGACACCAACTGGAGGCAAAGCAATGGAAGAGATTCAGAAGCGCCGCGTCGGCCGCCCAATTGGCAGCGGCGTCAAGAACAACGATCAGGCCCTTGCCAAGGTCGCAAGTATCTTGCTGGATAATCCTTCCATGAAGGCGACTTCAGCCATGAGGCGGGTCCTCAATGATATGTCCAGCTCGCGGAGGGAGACAGACGTTACCTTGATCCGTCGATGGCAGGGGCGCTGGAAGCTGAACAGACAGAAATTCATGAACGAAGCGGCGGCAACGAGAGCTGCAAGGACGGCGAGAGCGCCCTCGCGCACGACGTCATCGATCTCCGACTCGGCTAGCGAGTACCTTATGCGGAAAGCCAAAGAGACGGCGAGTATGTACAATTTTTCGGAAGCATCTGCTCTCCAAAAGGCCGCGGCTGGATACCTCGATACGCCCCTCAGGAAAGAGGTACATGGTGTTTTAGACTCACTGGCGCTGAGGACGGCGCTGGGTCTTCACGAATCGTCCATTCAGCGAGAATTGCGGCGCATGACGGATTCCACTGTCATGGAACGATGCTGAAAGCCTTGGAGGAGCAGGATCGCTTCCTTGCCGAGCTGAAAAAATGGGGTTGAGGCTACAAAAACTGCCCAATAACGGCAATTGACGCCAAGGCAGCGCGCGACCGGTTCGCGAAGGACAGATTTCGGCCCCAGCCGGGACTGAAACGACGCATTTTGTAGGTATAATTTTCTAAGATGGCGCTTTTGCAATTGACGCCTGCAAGGGTGCCTCATGCTTGCGCCGTAAAACGCAACACGAGCGCAGACGGTTCAGTCTGTCGTTTGAACCTGGAATCTGGTGAAGGCAACCGAACCAATGGACAAGATCACAATCGACTTCTGGGGCTTTGCAATAACGGCCGAAGGGTTTTACGGCGTCTTGGCCGCGTCGGGGCTGGTGATGGCCATTGTCATTGTGTTGAAGGTCGGGAGGCGTCGGGGTACCTAAGGCTGCTTCTCGGCAAGACGGAGGGCATCGATGTGCGAAGCCAGTATGACATTGTTAAAGATTGGGCACTCCTATCCGACGACGAGGCGATGGAAGCCGAGATCGAAGGCACGGCAAGGACGCTACCACGTCGGTCGCCTAGTGTCCCTTGGAAGTGTCTGGCAATCGTGAAGATGCCGAATATCGATTCTGGTTCGATCTGTTTTTGAGACTTTCCAGAAAGGACGACGTCGGGTGGGCTTAGCCCGTAGGAGACTAACCTAACCAATCTGTCCCAGTTCGCATGGGACGCCACTCCCGCAAACGATAGCGGCTGCTCTTCGTGCTTCACACGCTAAGCTGTAAAGTCAAAGCCGACGCCGTACCTCCGTTCTATGACCCACTCGGGGACCAGCATCCCGCCATCGGCCAACGCGTTGCCTTTGCGATTGGCAAAAGGATTGGCGGAAAGGGCCATGAACGAGGATGACGACACCCTCTTCTTGGTCTTCGATGAAACCGAACAACCCGAAAACGCCGCCAGGTGAGAATGATGGCGAAGCGCCAGAATAGCATTGGTCTCCTTAGCCTCGAACCTTCCGCCAAGGCGGACTACCCCAAAGACTTGACGTCGCAGTCCTCCGACGGCGGAAGCCTGCGCCCGTATCGTTGGTGAAGACGAAACGATTGTTTCGAAACTTCAGGAACGAGGGCCACGTTGGCGGAACCGGCCTGACAGTTCTCACGTGGATAAGCACGTCGTCATGCTCCCGAGCGTCGGGGGCATCTACGACTGCGTAGTGAGTATGAGTTTCGGTTCTGCCGTCGGCTACCGCCATAACCACGTCAAACCGACTCGGGGGTCGCAGATGCGCAACTGAGATCGCTATAGCTTGCACATCATCCCCAGAGCTACGCTCGCCAAAGTACAGATTTGCCGCGCAGTTCAGTACCTGCTGGTGGTTGCACGCAAGAATGTCCGCCGTATTTGACACATCGATCCAGCCACCGACGTGCTCGGCTTGATAGACGTCGCCATCCAGGAGAACAGCCAACAGCGTTGGCGAAAGCGGCAGGAAGAGAAGCGCACCTGCGCTGGAGATTCCAAAAGATCTGTGCTGCGCATGCCTGTGCTGTTGATGCCAGCGGTTGGCGAGAGCAGCAGGGTCATCTGATGTGAGAAACGGCACCGAGGTAAGGTTGCGAACAACCCGCACCTTTAGATCGTCTACGACGCTCATCGTTTTGGCGTAGTGATGCATCGCCGAGATCACCGCACTTTTGACGGCCTCCTTGAAAGACGGTTGTTCGAAGTCCGCACCTTTGACTGACGTGGCAGCGAAAGCAAACTCCGCGGATCGACGCGCGGCGGCTTCTGTGCGGACATGCTGCAGGTAGGCGAAACGCCTGAGGATTGTGGCATGAAGATCCTTGATGACCGCACGTGGCTTGAGCAACGACGAAACGCAGTCGCCATAGTGTCCCTCGACGGTCTGGATTGCGGTTTCGAGCCTTGGGTCCTGCCCGTAGAAGTAATCCCTGGAACACTGATTCTTCACCGGGGCATCGAAGAATGATTGGTTGCGATCAAGGTTAAACAGGTGAATGGCTTTGCCTTCGGCACACACGCTGAAGGGCGATAGATGTACCCGGGGAACAAAGTGCTGGTTCTTGTTCTCCGCCATGCAATTGAGCGATCCGCCATTCCGGCACTGCCGTGGGGGCGCTCAAACACCCGCGCCAAGCCGTTGCTATCACACAGAGCTTCCAGCGGGAATGTACGTCTCAGGCCCGCCCTTCCTGGCACTCAATCGAAGAGACGTGACGAACGCCGTCGCAGGGTGGCGTTCGTTTCACGAAGCGTCAGACTTGGATGCGGCCGACGCGCTGTCCCGGGAGGACGGCTCCAAAGGAGACGGCGTGCAGGGCTGGCTTGTCCCCAACACGGGAGCGGAGCGAAGGAGCGGGCAGGAACGGGACAAGACGGCCGCGCCGGCTAGACCCGAGTAACCTTCCGATACCATGCCAAGGCGTCCGAAGGCCGGCGAAAAAGAATAGCGGTCGATCCTCGCTCAGGGCGAACCAGTAGTTCCGCTGAACATGAAGTCGGCGCGCGAGAAAGTGCCATCCGTGCGGTTTTATCGAACACGGGGATATGCTGCGCGATCTCCCGTTCCTTGACCAACCAGGCGAGGTTCGCTGCCGATCCGTAGGCGCTGTCGGCGGCCAGATGCGTCGGCTTCTGGGCCGCAAGCGGACTATTTGTTTTCGGGTTGGCCGGTCTAGAAACGGACTAACACGTCCAGCATAGCGCGGACCGCTTGGCGCCAACAGCCGTCCTGAGAACTGTCCGGTTGACTCCCCGCGGTTCGCAAGCGAATTTTCATCCAGGAGGTCGACAGATCTAACGGCGCGGGTCAACGGCGAAGGCGACCTGAATAAGAGCGTGCCTGCCAACACGATCCCCACGGAGCAATCACCGATCCCTAACTAGGGACGTCGCAAACCCTCCAGCCCTCTGGCTACCCAATTCGCGCTCTGTGTATGCGGTGAACTGTAGCAATCTCTGCCAAAAGAGTTCTTCAACCCGAGTCGAGGCAAATTCTTTGGACAGTTCTCCGATGCGTCTTGCAGTGTAGCGGATGTGGCTACACTCGTCGCCACTTAACTTGCATAGCGTTCGACCCAGCATGTCTAGGTTACGGTGCGGGCAATATGCCTCGAGCACGGGCTCCAACAACTTCTGGTGAATGCGGGTCCTCACCTCACCGAGGTTCACCTGAATCAAATAGTCGAGCACCCTCCAGGTTTCGAGGCTAGCGGCCTCGACCTGGCTGTGCTGCATGGGGGGAAACTGGGTCTCAACGGCCCCGCGCACATTATCTGGCAATGCGTCTGGAAATACCAGATCGGCGAGACGAAGGTACATTCGGCAATGACCTGCCTCATCCTCGACATGCTGGCTCAGATCGTCAACAAGCCCGGCACTTGTGCAAGCGTTGGCAATCTTCGCTAAGTCGCGGGAACCCTCGCCCTCTTTGATCGCATTCGAGACAAGCGACTGCAGCACCCATACCGGGTTCTCAATATGCGACCTAAAACTGTTGCCGTAGTCGGCGAGGAAGTATGGCGGCACGTGACGTGCAACAGCGTCGCCAAACAGCCGAAGGTAGTCGCGCGTTGCTATGTCGCCTTGTTCGTCAAGGGCAGTTTCAACAAAACGCGCGACGTAGTCCATTGTCATTTTTCAACTTCGAGCGGGCCATTGCAAGCGATAAAAGGGGCCATGCCGTCCTTGAAGGGTGAACTGCTGATACCGATTATCCCTGCGTTGATGGCAATGTTGTCGACCTTCAGGGTTGTCCCATCGACATAACCGGAAATGCGTATGCCTTTACCTCCAGCGAGGGACCTGAGGGCCTTAGCTTGATCTTCACTCAGTTCGAAGGAAAGCGGTGCTTCAGACATAGTCGAAAACTCCTTTGCCATAGAATTCACTGAACGCCGTTATAATTGCAAATCTTGCGATGGGAGCCAATTGCAAAAGGACACGCTTCAAAGCAGAAGCGCCGCCAAACTCTTCAAGGTCAGCCAAGAATGTCCTAGTATCCGCCACAACGATTGCAGGACGCTCCCAACGCTCTTGCCCAACGCTGTAAATGATCTCTGCCAAGTGGTTATCGAACCACCAACGCGACACCGAAATGCTAACTGAGAGGGATTGGACGTAATGCCAGTAACTGGGAGGGATATGCAGGAGGTCGCATGGACCGACGATTGCATGACGTAACGACGGCACGCGTTGCCAGACATTGGGGTCCGTCGGCGAGGCATCGCAATGGTGCCCTCGCACTGTGGCGCCGTCCGTGAGCGCGAAGGTATCCCGTGGGTGGCAGACTGCAACATATTTCCACCCAAACAACTGAATGAAGTAATTATGGTTCGTGACGTAGTCGTTGTGGTTATCTTGATGAAAGGTTTGCACCGTTCCTGGCGGACCGATCCATATGTTGTCGAAGTATGCCGGCTCGCGTGATCGAGGTGAAACAGGCAATCGATGCGCGATGTCGACGAAGGACGCGTCACTCTGCCTGAGATAAAATTCAGTTGTGTCGAGACCAGCGAGATAATCGCCCAATCTCTGTTGCGCCCGGAGGTTCCGCCATCGTTCCTTATGCTCGAGCGTGACCAAGCGCGTCCCATGCCGTGCCGCGATACGCTGGGGTGTGAGGAGGGCAGCAAGTTCATCCAGAGCGGAAACGTCTCGCGACACCCAGGGAGTTTCCATCAGCTCTGCTGCGCACTTCATTCCGATGATGGGGATGCAACCTATTTCCCGAAATCTCACATCGGGACAAACGTATGACAAGTCTGGAGGAGCCGTCTGCAACATCCTCAGCCTCCAAGGGCAGCAACATATCCGCTTGGCAACTGGTCAGCATCGAACGCGGTCCAAGGGATATGATAGTGCACTCGGCTAAGATCCGACTGCCCATTTGCTTGCCATCGTTCCCGATGGGCTGCCAAGGTGCCGGCAAATTCGAGGCCCAGATCACCGAACACGACTATGTCGCGGCCGTGATAAAGCGCGCCCGAGCGGCGCTCGCTATCGATGAGACCGAAAGAGTAGTGTGTGAGGTCGAATGTACGCTCGACGCCTAGGTTCACAGCGCGGAAATTCGGTTCAGCGCCAAAAAGGTAGCTCCGGAATGCCAAAGAATCCAAAACAGGGTGACCAAAGCCTCGGCCCTTTTCAATATGCAAGAAGGACTTCGGTCGCGGATCAATAAGCTTTTCAAGCGGGATGTACCATGTGTCCTCATCTGCAATGGAACCGGTTGTAGGGACGGACACGGACATCCTAGCGCCGACCGTGAGTAGTCCTTTCTCGGTTGCTAGGAAGATCGTAAAGCAGTCCCCGCCACCCGGAATCGCTACAGGCATAGCGAGCATGCCTCCCGGCACCCGCAACGCCTCGCGAAGCAGTCGCGGGATGCCACGAAACGCAGAAGTGGCTATTATGACGTCGAAGAGACCCAGCTCGGGTAGTCGATCGACCCAATCACCTAATTGCACGCGCACACCAGAAGTGCCGATGAGGGCGCGCTGTGATTGATCGAAGAGGTCGGGAATAATCTCGCAACCAAATATCAGTGGGACGTCTCCTTCCCTGCCGGCTAGCAAGGAGAGTACTGACACCAGATAACCAGTTCCTGTTCCAATTTCGTATATGCGCTTCCCCCTCAGATCGCCGAGTTCTCTGATTATCCACCTAAGAAACGTTCGATCCGATATTGCTGAGAGAGTTGTCCCATCTGCGTCTGAGAACGTTCGAATAGGACCATCAAAACGCTCATGCCCCCTCGGGGCAAATCGCGCTATGTCCACCCCCGCGAAAGCGGCGTTGATGTCAGTATCGCCCATGGCACTAGGTTTAGCTAATTGATCTTACCTTAAGCTAATAGAGAGCGTCAGTTCGCACCGCGATGCAAGCACTTTTGCCAATACTAGTCTCCAGCTATCCATTTCAGTTGAACCCACATTCCATGCCTGTTCATGGCGCGACCGCGACGGCGCGCGTTGTCAACCGAAATGTCTGCTTCCGGGCAGAGGTAAAGTTCGCCTCTATGGCCGACACGAGGCGCAAAAGCTGCCAGGCGGCGTTGGGCCGTTGCAGGTTGGCAGTTTTAAGGCACAAATAGTCGGAAACGAACGTTGAGGCACCCCGCTAGGCATAGTCGTGACCTGACCCAAAGCTACCGTTTCGGCCAACACGGAAAAGCCCTCCAAAAGGGCCTCGCACTCAGTTCGCCATAGGCCGATTGCAGTGCGACGAATAGATCGCTTGCTGCGCTCAAACCCGGCTACAGCGAGAAATTCGCTACTGGTGCGGCATCGTGATGCCGGCCGCGGTCGGCGGCAGCGTGGTCGGTGCCTGCCAATTAACGTCGACTTTGCCCGACGCGGTCAGCCCTTGCGGGAGAAAGGCGGCCTGATCGAGCCTAACGACAAGGACGTAGTCACGGCGCTGTCCTGTCGGTGTGATCTGGATCGACCCCTTCTGTCCCAGCGTTGTAGGGATCTTGCCCTTGGTCAGTTCCAACTTGAACCACAGGGGGACCGTACCTGAAAACACCGGCGTGACGACATGGGCGAGCATGTAGATCGGCTGCGTGAGCCGCACATGGTAGGTTGTGCTGTCGCCATTGGGCGTATCAAGCGATGTCGACCCCGTCGCCGACTTCGCGCCCAAGGTAACCAGCGCGCCGCCGATTGGAATGGTGCCGCTTATCTTGCAGAACTCTACTTTGCCGCCGACCACTAAGCCGGCAAGGCCAAGTGTATTTTGAATGCGAAAAGCGAGGCCGTCATTCTCATTCCAGCTGTGATCGATATGATCGACGTGGAGCGCGCCGTAGAAAGCTTCGTTGAATGCCGGCACAACCTCGAAACCAATGCGACCTGGAAGCGGCCAAGGGCAATCGGTCCAAGTTCGAGCGATATAGCCCGAGTAGCCGTACGATTGATCGTCATCGTGCGATCGTTAAATCCAAGATTGTTGAATGCCTCGATCGTGTCTTCGATTGGCCTTCCGTGACGTCGAACTGGACATCCTGGCCTGCGCGCCCGCGGTACGGTGCCGCCATTCTTGAAGTGACCAGTGTAGCGCTCGCGGGGAAATAGGAAGCCATCGCTGCCGATTTAGTATTTCTGAAGGTCGGATTATAGTCTTTGCAGGCCATCTCGCTCAGAATAATTCGCGGCGGAGGGCACGTAGCAAAGATGGGTTCGCAAGCTCGATCAACGGCATCTTCTCTGTCGAAACGCCAACAGTGACGCGCAGTAGAACCGCGAAGGCGTGACGAACGAGATCGAGAGAGTGATCGTCGGCCCAATAGTCGCTGGACGGTCTCTTGCGCGTTCTCGCCCAAGTTGGTGGCACGCCATGAGCGATGTCATTCCTGATCGCAAATGCAAGACTGGCCGCATTGGACCATGTCTGAAGAAGGGTGCGCTCGTCTCCCGCTGGCAGCGGTTGACGCGAATGTTTCAAGCATCCCGATCAAATCAGAGATCATCTTCGCGTCGGTCTCGGGTCGAATGCCCTTTGGATTGACGCCCTTGAGCTTCCACAACGCCGCTCCAGGTGATGTTCGATGCTGGCGGCGAAGATGATGATCGGCGCAATGCGCTGGCCAACCAGCGGCTTCAACCCAAGCCGCTCTTCGAGGGTATCGGCCCTTCCATAGGTCATTCGCGATCTCGCGACACCTTGCCCGGGGCGGACCATACATTTTTGCGGCAGCATCCTTCAAGATCCATTGTCGAGCATCCGCTCCGCCGGCAGCTTCTTGAGCCGCGCGTTCTCGTCCTCCAGCGCCGTCAGGGGACGGGCGTCGGACAATTCCATCCCGCCAAACTTCGCCTTGAACTTATAGAAGGTCGCTGCCGAAATGCCGTGCTTGCGGCAAAAGTCCGCCGTATTCGCACCGAGAATGTCTCGGGGCTTGAAGATCGATCAATCGAACCAACGTTGTGGATAGGTGGCAGAGCGGTCGATTGCGCATCCCTGATAAGGAGGTGGACCTTCATCGGTCTCGTGGGTTCGAACCCCGCCCTGAATTAGAAAAGCCCGCTCCTGGATTCAGTCGAGCGGGCCCTTAAAGGCTATTTTGTTTTCGGCTATGGTCCGCGGGTCACTTCGATGTCGACCGTCCGGATGGGCCCATTTCCCTTGCGTTTTGGCCCTTCGACATTCTGCTGTTTGAAGACATTGGAAACATCATTTCCGTTTGACCCTCAACCCGCTTGCGGCCAAGCTTTTGTGGCGAAACAGCCGGCTGTCTTCCTACTTCCGGAAGATCTATCATCCCCCAGGCGTTCGACGGGCGTCTTCTAAATCTGGACTTTAGGAACTTGCTTTGAGCGCGGGCCGACCTCACCCTCGGATGCAGCCTCTCTCAGCATCGGTGCCGTTGGTGGATCAAGGCAAACCAAAACGCCAATCTCTGCGCTCTCCAGTTTGTGGATGGCGTCGACGCCAACGTGCAGTCCACCTTTTCGGACACAACCAGTTCGCCGGAAACCAAACTCCTTGGCGCTCTTCTGAATGAGGCCAAAACTGCTTCATGTCTGTCAAACCGGCGCTATTTCTTTTTTTTCACCCTTTGCGTAAGAGCGGATCCCGCGACCGATTTGACTGCCTTTGAGGAGCTGTTAGAACGAAGCAACTTGGATGCCGTCGAAGCAACTTTCTTGCTCGTAGTCTCATTGGGTTTCTTCGCCATTGGTTTTCCCCGCGCGGTTGAGTCGGAGTAATACGCATTGTGATGCGTCTGCAATCAACTGCCGGAGAGCACTGTCCCCAACTTTCATTTTCCAACACTCGGTCCGGTTCCGCAAACAACCAAGCGGAGCAGGAACTATGCTCGCCTTCATTGCCTTTCACCTTTTGTCGGTCGGCATCGGCTGTTCTGCCGTCCTCCGTGATCAGCCACGCTAAGGCACGCAGGAATTCGAAATATGCGAGCACATCTTCGATGAAGATGTTGGCGATGCAACGTTTCTCATCACAGTATTTGACAAGGTAGCCGTTGCGACCGCCGAGCCTGCTGCCGTTTAACCAAAGACCAAGTCTCGCTGTCCATGTCGGCAATCTCTCATGATTGGTGAGATCGGCGACGGCGTAACTGCGAAGCCGGCGGCGCTTCGCGTCCTCGGCTGTGAGCGTGATCTCGCGGCGCTTCGCCTCCGCCGCGATCTAGCCGCGCCGGCCGATTAACGCGTCAATTGGCGCAAGGTCATTGTCAGCGCGCAGCTTGAGATATTCGAGCATCGAGAAGCCTGCAGCAAGGATCGCCTGTCGGACCTTATGCAGCGCCTGCTCGATGGATCCCATTGGTGGTGCGGTCCTGACATAATCCGCAGTGAAATGCCCTTGAGTCTTCACGTCAGTAGGCGAGGATACGTGGTCGCAATTGAGGGCTGTACGAAACCTCGAAAAGTTGCGCGATTGTTGGCCAGTAAGGCAATCCATCCCGGTCACGCAAATGGTCAAACGGCAGCAGTCTTCCGAGGTCGATAAATTCAAGGGCATCGAAATTGGGCAGCCGGATCCACTTCTGGTTCTACCACACATCGCGTCGCGTCGAGTAGTGCGAACTGTTCGCCGGTCGCAGCTGCGAGAAATCGTTCCCCTGTCTGATACGACCGTCTATGAGATGGAACAGCGTGGCGAGTTCCCACGACGCTTCAATCTCACCGCCCGCTGTGTTGTTTGGGACTTGGCAGAAGTCGAAGCGTGGATCGAGGAGCGGCGGAATGCGTCATCTGTCGGAAAAATCAAGACCAAGCCTGCGCCTGACGTAAGACTACGAAAGGCAAGACCCGTCAAATCGGATCAAGGATAACCGCTGCCTCTGCAGGCGGCTGGAGTCTGGGCGTGTGCTTTTTGCCTGCCGCCCACGCATCGACCATGTCCGCCCATTCCTGCAGCATATGACGACGCTGCGGCTCATATTCAGCTCTGTTGTAGACACCTCGAGAGGACCGCCTGTCGTCGTGGGCAAGGCATTTCTCAATCCAGTCGCGATTAAATCCGATCTCGTTCAGGAGTGTTGAGCCGGTGCGCCGAAGGTCGTGCACTGTGAAAGGCGCGAGCGGAAAGTCTTGCTGCTTTGCCCGCTCGACAATCGCCGCGGTTACCCGATTGAACGTCGCGCGCGACATGGGCTCATCGGCATCGTAGCGGGACGGCAGCACATATCGGGAGTTCGCCGCACAAGTCTTGAGCGCGATCATGATATCGAGGGATTGCTGTGACAGGTAGACGTTATGCGGCTTCTTCCGCTTCATTCGCTCTTTTGGGATGCTCCAGACGGCGTTCTCGAAATCGACCTCGTCCCAAGTCGCCTCGAGTAGTTCACTCTTTCGGACCATCGTGAGCAGGATGAACTTTAGGCCGACCCGAATCGTCGGCAGCGTCGGCACGTTTTCCAACTCTTTCAGCATTATCCGGATTTCTGCAGGCGACAGAGCGCGGTCTTTCGCCTCGAACGTGGCAATTGAGGCTGGTCCCACCTCGTCCGCAGGGTTGGCGATCTTCTCGCCGTGCAGAATGGCGTAGCTATAGATCTGCTTCACGACATCGCGGATATGGACGGCGGTTGCCGGCGCACCACGATCCCTCACCTTTGCGCAGAGCGCCCGCAAGTCGTCAGGTGTTATTTCGGTTAGGAGTCTTTTTTCCCAAATCGGCAAAATGTCGCGATCGAAAATAGCCTTGCGCATCGAGCGGGTGCTATCCGCCATCTTCGCTTCCTTTAACCAGCGCTTGCCTTGATCCCCGAAGCTCGCCGTGCCTGACAGGCGACGCTTCTCGCGCTGCTTTTCTTGCGCCGGCGACTTTCCGGCTGCCACCATTTTTCGCGCGGCAAGGCAGCGGTCGCGTGCCTCTGCCAGCGTGAGACCTCCGTTCCCATATCGGCCCAGCGTCACAGTCTCTCTCCGACCATTGGTCCGGTAGTCGTACCGAAACGCAATCTGCCCAGTCGGAGACACCGCAGCGTACATACCGTCACGGTCGGCAACTTTGTACATTTTGTCTTTCGGTTTCAGCCGCTTAAGGGCAATATCTGTTAACATAATGACAGAGGATCGGATCACAACTTGGGTTTCTCGGCCGCCAATTTTACCGTCATTAATTTTACCGTCAACTGTTAGGAACGATCATTGTATTTCAATGCTTTGATGGGCAAGAAGTGAGTGCGCTTGCAATCGGCGGGACGACGGTATTGCATGGCAGGAAAGAGAACGCTGAAACGCATGCCGTCAAATTTACCGCCAAATGATTCCGCTTCCAGGCGATAGATGGCGATAGATGCAGTAAGGAAAACACACTTATTTCAGAGGCTTATACAACTCTGATCGATACTTACCGAAAGCTAGCTAATGATGCACCTTTATTCCCACTCGATTGTGCCCGGCGGCTTGCTCGTCACGTCGTAGACGACGCGGTTGATGCCGCGCACTTCGTTGATGATGCGGGTGGCAGCAGTGCCCAGGAACGCCATGTCGTAGTGGTAGAAGTCCGCCGTCATGCCGTCGACCGAGGTGACGGCGCGCAGCGCGCAGACGAATTCATAGGTGCGGCCATCACCCATCACGCCGACGGTCTGCACCGGCAGCAGCACGGCGAAGGCCTGCCAGATGGCGTCGTAGAGGCCGGCCTTGCGGATCTCGTCGAGATAGATGGCGTCGGCCTCGCGCAGGATCTGCAGTTTCTCACGGGTGATGCCGCCAGGGCAGCGGATGGCGAGACCGGGACCGGGAAACGGATGCCGGCCGATGAAGCTCTCAGGCAGGCCGAGTTCCTTGCCGAGCGCCCTCACCTCGTCCTTGAACAGTTCGCGCAGCGGCTCGACCAGCTGCATGTTCATGCGCTCGGGCAGGCCGCCGACATTGTGGTGCGACTTGATCGTCACCGAGGGGCCGCCGGTGAAGGAGACGCTTTCGATGACATCGGGATAGAGCGTGCCCTGTGCCAGGAAATCGGCGCCGCCAAGCTTCTTGGCCTCTTCCTCGAACACCTCGATGAACAGCCGGCCGATGGTCTTGCGCTTCTTTTCCGGGTCCGATTCGCCTTCCAGCGCGCCAATAAAACGGTCCGAAGCATCGACCAGGATGAGCGGCAGATTGTAGTGCTGGCGAAACATTTCGACCACGCCTGCCGCCTCGTCCTTGCGCATCAGCCCGTGGTCGACAAGGATGCAGGTGAGCTGGTCGCCGACCGCCTCATGGATCAGCAGCGCGGCGACCGAGGAATCGACGCCGCCCGACAGCGCGCAGATGACCTTGCCCTTGCCGACCTGTCTGCGGATCGTCTCGACCGCATGCTCGCGGTAGGCGCGCATGGTCCAGTCGCCTTCGATGCCGGCGATGTTGTGGACGAAGTTCCGCAGCAGCCGGGCGCCGTCCGGCGTGTGCACGACTTCGGGGTGGAACATGATGCCGTACATCTTGCGCTCGACATCGCCGAAGATGGCGAAGGGCGAGCCTTCCGATTTTCCGAACACCTCGAACCCCTCGGGCAAGGAGATGACGCGATCGCCGTGGCTCATCCACACCTGATGGCGCTGACCGGGCGCCCACAGGCCCTCGAACAGCGGGCTGTCCTTCTCGATCTCGACGAAGGCACGGCCGAATTCGCGATGGTCGGAGCTTTCGGCGACGCCGCCCATCTGCACGCACATCGCCATCTGGCCATAGCAAATGCCAAGCACCGGCACGCCGGCGTCGAAAACGATCTGCGGCGCGCGCGGGCTGCCGATGTCGCTGGTCGAGGCCGGGCCGCCGGACAGGATCACCGCCTTGGGGTTGATGCGCTTGAACGCCGCTTCGGCCGACTGGAACGGCACGATCTCGGAAAAGACGCCGGCCTCGCGGATGCGCCTGGCGATGAGCTGCGTGAACTGGCTGCCGAAATCGACAATCAGGACGGTGTCTGGATGATTGGCTGTCTTCATGGCGAGCGTTTAAAGAAAGAAATGAGTCGGCGCAATGGGTCGCGAGGCGTCTCTCAATGCGATTGCGCGTCTTCATGCGATGAATCGAATTTCAGCGCACCGGATCCGATCGCCTGTTCCAGCCGCATGACCGCGTCTGCCAGCTTCTCATCGATGACATGGAGATACTCCTTCCAGTCGCCGACATGCCGGAGATCGGCAGCCCCGTCGGAAATGCCGCGCAGGCCGACGAGCGGCACGCCGAACAACTGGCAGGCGCGCAGGCAGGCGAAGGTCTCCATGTCGACCATGTCCTCGGCAATCGCATCGTAGGCGCTGCCGGAAATGATCGCCGCGCCGGTCGACAGCGTCGCCTCCCTTATATCAGGAATCCTGAACGGCAGCGTCACCGTCACCGGCAGGTCGAGAAACGGCGTCGCGCCCTTCTCGAAGCCCAATGGCGAGGCATCGATGTCGCGGTAGGCGACCGAAACGGCCTGGTAGATTTCCGTCTGTTCCAGTGTCCGGCTGCCCGCCGAACCGAGCGACACGACGAGATCCGGCAGCGCTTTTTCAGATTTCAGCCGCGACAGCTCCGCGCCCAGCCTAACACCTGCCTCGACCGGCCCCACCCCAGTCATGACAGGCGTGAAGAGCCGCTGCAGATGCGGGCCGTATTCCGCCTCAGCGGCCATGGCGAAAAGGACATCCCTGCCTGCGATCCGGACGAGATTGCGCATCGGGTCAGCCCTGAATGCCGTCGCGGCCGACCACGGTCATCATCGTCCCGGTCATGGTGGCTATCAGTTTGGCCTCGCCATCGGCGGCGAAGGCATAGGCCTGGCCGTCGGCGACGATGATGGTGCGGCCGGGCTTCGTCACCGAACCGCGGAACAGGAAGCGTTCGCCTCTGCCCGGCGCCAGCAGATTGACCTTGAATTCGATGGTCAGCACACTCGAGCTTTCCGGCATCAGCGAGAACGCGGCATAACCGCAGGCCGAGTCCAGCGCCGTCGAAATGACGCCGGCATGGAGGAAGCCGTGCTGCTGGGTGAGCGCTGCCGAATAGGGCATTTCGATCTCGATGATGCCGGGCGTCACCAGCGTCAGCTCGGCGCCGATGGTCGCCATGGCGTTCTGGCGCGCGAAGGACGTCCTGACGCGATCCTCATAGTCGGGGGCGGGTACGATCTTTGCTGCCATGGCTTGTCACGCTCCTGTCGGAAAAGCTTATCGCAGAGGCATGAGCGGCAGGCAATCGCTATTGCTGCACTGCAACAATCAGGTCCGCCGGCATGGCTCAGCCACCCTTGCGCAGCGCGCAGACGTAAAACCCGTCGGTACCGCTCAGCGCCGGCGACAGCGAAATGCCGCCTGCGGCGCCGATACGTGCGGCCGCTTCATGGCCCGGAAAGCGGCTGTTCCAGAGCTGGCGGTGATCAACCGGGACAAAGCCGCTGTTAAGATCCAGGAAGGCAGCGACCTGCTCGCCATTCTCCTCGTCGAACACCGAGCAGGTGATGTAGACCAGCAGCCCGCCTGGTTTGACGAAGGCTTTGGCTGCGTCGAGGATCGCCGACTGCTCGCCCTTGCGGGCGTCGAGCTGCTTCTGCGTCAGCCGCCATTTGGCGTCGGGCCGGCGCCGCCAGGTGCCGCTGCCGGTGCAGGGCGCATCGACCAGGACGATGTCCATGTGGCCCGAAAGCGGCTCAAGTTCCGCCGGCTTGGTGACGATTTGCACATTGCGGTTTTCCGAACGGCGGATGCGGTCGAAGATCGGCGCCAGCCGCGCCTTTTCGGCATCATGAGCAAAGACCTGGCCGCGATTGTCCATCGCCGCCGACAGTGCCAGCGTCTTGCCGCCGGCGCCGGCGCAAAAGTCGAGGACCTGCATCCCGGCCTCCGCGCCAGCCAGCGTGGCGGCGATTTGCGAGCCTTCGTCCTGAACCTCGAACCAGCCTTTCTGGAAGGCCGGTTCGGCCTGCACGTTGGGGTGCCGGCCGTCACCCACGATCGGCGGGATGCGGATGCCGTGCGGCGCGATCGGCGCAGCCCTGGCGCCGGTCTCGGCCAGTTCGGCGAGCACCTTGCTGCGATCGGCCCGCAGCGTGTTGACCCTCAGATCCAGCGGCGGGCGGGTCGCCAGCGCCGCGCCTTCGTCGACCCAGCTGGCGCCGAAGGCCTGCTCGAAAGGCGGCTCGCACCAATCCGGAATATCGGCGCGCACCGCCGGCGGCGCATCGGCAAGCCTGCCATCGGCGACCGCCTCCAACTCGTCGGCGTTGAGCAGCGGCGGCGCGAACTTGTCGCCATCGAGCGCTTCGTTCAGCGACTGCGCCGTCTGGCCCCATTCGAGCAGCAGAGCGCCGAAAGCGATGGCGCGCGGCGTGTCTTCGCCTAGCAAAAACCCGGCCGAGCGCTTCCGGCGCAGCGCGTCGTAGACGATGTTGCCGATCGCCGCGCGATCGCCGCCGCCGGCAAAGCGATGCGACAGACCCCAGTCCTTCAGCGCATCGGCCACCGGCCGGTGACGCTGGCCGATATCCTCCAGCACTTCGATGGCTGCCGCCAGCCGTCCGCCCAGTCTCATCTTTGTCTTCCATTATTCAGCAAATCAATTCCGGCCCTGCTCTTAGAGCTTTTCATGCCGTGAATGAAACAGTTCTGTTTGCCCGATGGCGAAACGAACCATCCGGAAGGCGGCGAGTGTCCGTCGATGCATCGCGAGCCGCCCCGACCAAGTGGGCGCCGGCCTGCGGAAAACAAACAACTCGGTCAATACATGACAAGTCTCTAATGCGCGCAACTGGCGCGCACAAGCATGCCGCTTGGAGCAACGCTCTGCTTTCCAAGTTTTTCGGTTGCGAATACTCTCCCCGCTGTGATTCGCGTCGCAGAAAAGGCGGAGCCGCGGATCGATACGAGGAGAGGGCAATGAAAACTTATCTGGCGGAAGTTCTGGGCACATTTCTACTGGTGTTCATCGGTACGGCTTCGGTGGTGACGGGCGGCTTCGGCGGCGCGTTGCCGCTGGGCCAGGAAGGCATCGGCCTTGCGTTCGGTATCGGCCTGATTGCGGCGGCCTATGCGATCGGCCCGATTTCGGGCGCGCATCTCAACCCGGCGGTGACGCTCGGCGTGTTCCTTGCCGGCCGGATGCAGGCCAAGGATGTCGTCCCCTATTGGATCGCGCAGGTCATCGGCGCCATCATCGCTTCGCTGGCGCTGTGGATCATCGTCTCCGGGCAGGTCGGCGGACATACCGGCGGCTTCGGCGCCAATGGCTGGGACGCGACGAAATGGGGCGTCAGCTCGGCATTCCTGTGGGAATTGATCGGAACCTTTACCTTCGTCACGGTGATCCTCGGCGTCACCAGCGGCAGCCACGCGACGGCCTTTGCCGGCCTGGTCATCGGGCTGACGCTGGCGGGGCTGCACTTCGCCATCATTCCGGTGACCGGCACATCGCTCAATCCAGCCCGCTCGATCGGCCCGGCGCTGTTTTCGGGCAGTGCCGCGATCGGCCAGCTCTGGCTGTTCATCGTCGCACCGCTGATCGGCGGCGCGATCGCAGGCGTGGTCGCCAAGACGCGCATCTTCGAGAAAGACTGACGGCCAAAGGCCTGAATCAAGAAAGGCGCGGGCCTAGCCCGCGCCTTTTTGTTTGGACAGGGCCTTTCCCGGCTCAGGCGAGTTCGAAGCGATCGGTGTTCATCACTTTGTTCCACGCCGCCACGAAATCTTTGGCAAACTTCTCCTTCGCATCCGCGGTAGCATAGACTTCCGCGAGAGCGCGCAGCTGAGAGTGCGAACCGAAGATGAGGTCCGCACGGGTGCCGCTCCATTTGAGCTCGCCTGTCGCCCGGTCGCGTCCTTCGAACACCTCCTTGGCATCCGATGTCGCCTTCCACACCGTGCCCATGTCGAGCAGGTTGACGAAGAAGTCGTTCGTCAGCGTCTCAGGCCGCTTGGTGAAGACGCCGTGCTTCGACTGCCCGGCATTTGCGCCGAGAACACGCAGGCCGCCGACGAGGACCGTCATCTCTGGCGCCGTCAACGTCAGCAATTGCGCCCGATCCACCAGCGCCTCCTCGGGGGACAGGCGCTGCCTGCCGCTGAGATAGTTGCGGAAACCGTCGGCGGCCGGTTCGAGCGGGGCGAAGGAGTCGACGTCGGTCTGCTCCTGCGACGCGTCCATGCGCCCCGGCGTGAACGAAACCTTCACGTCGTTGCCGGCGGCCTTCGCGGCCTTTTCGATCGCGGCGCCGCCGCCGAGAACGATCAGGTCGGCAAGCGAGACTTTCTTGTCGCCGGACTGTGCAGCGTTGAACTCGTTGCGGATCGCGTGGAGCGTCTCCAACACCGTCGCCAGTTGAGCCGGCTGGTTGACGTCCCAGTCCTTCTGCGGCGCGAGGCGAATGCGCGCTCCGTTGGCGCCACCGCGCTTGTCGGAGCCACGGAAGGTCGAGGCGGACGCCCAGGCCGTTGAGACCAGTTGCGGCACCGAAAGGCCGGAGCCGAGGATTTTCGCCTTCAGGGCGGCAACGTCCTGCTCGTCGATCAGTACATGGTCGACTGCCGGGATTGGATCCTGCCACGGCAGCTCTTCCTCGGGAACGAGCGGGCCGAGATAGCGCACGATCGGACCCATGTCGCGATGGGTCAGCTTGTACCACGCGCGGGCGAAGGCATCGGCGAACTGGTCCGGATTCTCATGGAAGCGCCGCGAGATCTTTTCGTAGGCAGGATCGAACCGCAGGGAGAGGTCGGTGGTCAGCATGGATGGCGCGTGACGCTTGGCCGCGTCGTGCGCATCCGGCACCGTGCGCGCGCCCGCGCCGCCCTTCGGCGTCCACTGGTGCGCGCCGGCCGGGCTCTTGGTCAGCTCCCATTCGAAGCCGAACAGATTGTCGAAGAAGTTATTGCCCCATTTCGTCGGCGTCGTGGTCCAGGTCACTTCCAGGCCGCTGCCGATCGCGTCACCGCCTTTGCCGGTGCCAAACGTGTTCGCCCAGCCGAGGCCCTGCTCCTCGATACCGGCGGCTTCCGGCTCCGGGCCCACCAGCGCGGCATCGCCGGCGCCGTGGGTCTTGCCGAAAGTGTGGCCGCCGGCGATGAGCGCGACGGTCTCCTCGTCGTCCATGGCCATGCGCGCGAAGGTCTCGCGGATATCGCGCGCCGCGGCCAGCGGATCCGGGTTGCCGTTCGGCCCTTCCGGATTGACGTAGATCAGGCCCATCTGCACGGCAGCGAGCGGGTTCTGGAGATCGCGTTCGCCGCTGTAGCGCTCGTCCGCCAGCCACTTGCCTTCGGGCCCCCAGTAGATGTCCTGTTCGGGCTCCCAGACGTCTGCGCGCCCGCCGGCGAAACCGAACGTCTTGAAACCCATCGATTCCAGCGCGACGTTGCCGGTGAGGATCATCAGGTCGGCCCAGGAGATCCTGCGGCCGTATTTCTGCTTGATCGGCCACAGCAGCCGGCGGGCCTTGTCCAGATTGACGTTATCAGGCCAGCTGTTGAGCGGCGCGAAGCGTTGCTGGCCGGCTCCGGCGCCGCCGCGGCCGTCGCCGATGCGATAGGTGCCGGCGCTGTGCCAGGCCATGCGGATGAACAGCGGCCCGTAATGGCCGAAGTCGGCCGGCCACCACTCCTGCGAGTCCGTCATCAGGGCATGCAGGTCCTTGATCACGGCGTTCAGGTCGAGGCTTTTGAACTCCTTGGCGTAATCGAACGCCTCGCCCATCGGATCGGACAGGGCCGACTGCTGGTGGAGAATTTGGACGTTCAGCTGGTTCGGCCACCAGTCGCGATTGGCCCTGGCAATGGTTGTGTGCACGACCGGGCACTTGCCCGCGCTGCTGTCATCGGTCTTTGCGTCCATCGTTCTCTCCGATTTGCTGACTTTTCCGGGATTTGTTGGTTTTCCCGACGGGCCATGAGCCACGCCACTCTGGAATGGTTCCAGACTAGGCCGCATTGCCGATAAAGACAAATTGCCTTTCCTGTTTATTGCGATAGGATTTCCTTATGATTGGTCTCACCGTCCGGCAGATGCAATATTTCGAGGCGCTGGCGCAGACGCTTCACTTCGGCCGCGCCGCGAAGCTGGCCGGCGTCAGCCAGCCGGCGCTGTCCTCGCAGATCGCGGAGATGGAGCTGCGGCTCAACTGCCGGCTGTTCGAGCGCGGCGGCAAATCGGTGCGGATGACCGACGAGGCGCTGGGCATGCTGCCGCGCATCGAGCGCATTCTTGCCGACATACGCGAGATCGAGACCGCGGCCCGGCGCGGCCGCCCGGCCATGGAAGGCCGCTTCCGGCTCGGCATCATCCCGACGGTGGCGCCCTATCTCCTGCCGCATGTGCTGCCGGAGCTGAAACGGCAGTTTCCGGCCTTGCAGCTCGAACTGCGCGAAGCGGTGACCGCGTCGCTGGTCGAGGATACCACCACGGGACGGCTCGACGCCTTCATCGCCGCGCTTCCCCTCGACCAGCCCGGCCTGATCACCGAAGAGCTCTTCCGCGACCGCTTCTTCCTGGCCGTGCCGACCGGCGATCCCGCCTTCGCCTCGCCGCCGGTTCCACCGGAAAGCCCGGCGCTGGAAAGGCTGATGCTGCTGGAGGAAGGCCATTGCCTGCGCGAACAGGCGCTCGCCGTCTGCGGCAGCGTGCGGCCGGTGGCGATGGCAAGCTACGGCGCGACCAGCCTGACGACGCTCTTACAGATGGTGGCGCATGGGCTCGGCGTCACGCTCATTCCGGAAATGGCGGCAGGCCCGGCCGGCGCCATGCGAGACCTGAAGATCGTGCCGTTCCAGGAGCCGATGCCGCAACGCACGATCTGCCTCGCATGGCGGCGCAACAAGGTTCGCCACGACGAATGCGTCGAGCTGGCGAAGATTATTCGGGGGTTGGGAGAGGTGGTGTTGGCGGCGTGAGGCGCAGGTGCCGCATACTTGCCAGTCAAAGTTCGCTTTCGACCTAAAGGGGGCGACCAACTCCCAGCCGACAGGTCGGCTGGCGCGAAAGCGGACGTCGGGTGCACCGTTCGAATCGCATCCGGCGCGCCAACTACCGCCAAGGGCCGCCATGATTAAGCCAGAGCCGCATCGGCTACGCTGGTCGAGATCGGCATATATTCGGGAGCGGAGGCAAGGCGGCTCTCGGCGGTGAAAAATTCGAATCGCTTGGAGTGAAGCTGCAGGGTTGCGCCATCACTGGGCGCACTTGGCTCAATTCGATCGACCTGAATCGGCCAGCGCATCTTGCTTGAAGCGGATTCGCTCTTTCGGCGCGATCACGCCGGTGGAAAGGGCCGCGAGGGCGGCGTCGCCAGCGTGAGCAGGTTGCCGTCTGGATCACGTACCTGCGCCAGCGTCGAATAATCGCCCTCGATGTCGTCTCCGAGTGCAATCCCCAACCCCTGCAGCCTGCGGCGCTCGGCCGCGACATCGTCGACGTAAAGGAATATCACACCTCTGTCGGCGATCTCGTTGCTGGTTGAAAGCATGACCCCGCCCTGGTCGGAAAGCTCCCACTGCACCAGCGTGTCCATCGGCCGGTAATCCGGCCCACGACCGAGCAGCTTCGTATACCAGCCTTCGGCCGCCGCAAGGTCCGCGGTCAGCAATGCGGTGTAGATCTTCCGCAGGTTCATTTGCTTTCTCCGGACTAAGCTCGGCGTTAACTCCTCCTCGACCAGAAAGGTTCCGTGCCATTTGGAATGTGCGGCCGCGCCGTTTTTTCAGTCAATGAGAGACTTCCCGATAAGGCGCAGCGCGACAAAAGGCGCGGCGGCCGGAACGATCCACATGAGATGACGTTTTGTGTGAGATCGCTCAAGGGAAGCGTCATGAACAATCTGCAACTCACGCGCAATCCAATCGCCAAGACCGGAATGCTCATCCGCAAGCCGGTCGAGCATGTATTCGAAGCGATTGTGAACCCCGGCGTGACGACGAAGTTCTGGTTCAGCAAGGGCAGCGGAAGGCTCGAGACCGGCAAGGCGGTCACGTGGGAATGGGAGAGCCACGATGTCTCCATCGAGGTGACGCCGAAGGTCGTGGAGCCCAACAAGCGGGTGGTGATCGAGTGGCCTGGCTATAGCGGCCCGACGACTGTGGAATGGACGTTCCAATCCATTCCCGGCGGCACGACCTTTGTACGCGTGCAGGAATCCGGATGGACGGGAGATGCCGATAAGCTCATGCGCTATGTCGCCGATTCCACGCAAGGCTTCACGCTTTTGCTTGCGGGGCTAAAGGCGTGGCTCGAGCACGGCATCCAGTTGAACCTGACGCTCGATCGCTATCCGAAGGATATCGAGGACCAACAGTTCGAGTAAGACCGAGCGGAAACTCGTCGTGCAGAAAATTTGGGACCAGCAGCCGGCGGTATCGGAGAAAGGCCCTTCGGGTCAGGCGATCAAACCACGTGATCCAAGGAGGAAAATATGGACCGAAAACTCGTTGAGCCCGACGTGAGCGATCGACCGCATGATACGCGCGTCGAGCGAGTGATGAGCGCCTCATGCCAAGCCATCTACAGGAGCTTCACGACGGACTGGGAGGGCTGGTTCGCACTCGAAGGCGCTCTCATCGCCGATCCGGTCCTGAACGGCCAGTTGTTCTTCGTGGTGGAGCACGAGGGCAAACGCCATCCCCATTACGGTCGCTTTCTCACGCTGGAGCCTGACCGCAAGGTCGAACTGACATGGCTCACGGGCACGGATGGCACGCAGGGCGCAGAGACCGTGCTTTCTGTCGATCTTGAGCCGCGCGCAGGTGGATGTACGCTGACGCTAATCCACCGCGGCTTCTACGACCAAGAGCACGCAGATCATCACGGCAAATCTTGGGAGCAGATTCTTGCCGGGCTCGACAAGCGCCTGACGAACTGACGATAACTAACCGAGAGATCACGGCGCCGCGCGCCGCCGTGAAAGCGGCGCTAACGAACATCCTGCTCAACCGGCCCCGTGCGGCTAGCCGGCGACAGAATTCCTCGGGCCACCACAGCATGGAGGCCATTCCGCCCATGACGAGAAGTATCGGCTGCTGGGCCGGATTGCCGACGCTCTGCGTCGCGAGATCGACCCCATCGGCACGGGGATCACCAGATCGTTCATGCCAGGCCTTCGCGGCGCAGAGCCGCTTGAACGGCAGGCCGCACTTCGATGCGCGCGATGTAATCGCGAAGCGGCTCGGGCAGTGGAAATCCGAGCTCCGCCGCGCCGCGGGCCAACTGGAACAGATAAGGATCCGCGACGGTGAAGGTCTCCCCGAACAGATACCCCCGCTCCAGCCGGCCCGCGGCGAAGCGAAGCCAGTGCAGTATTTCCTGGGTGACCGGCTCCCTGACGTCTTCTGGAAGCGCCAGGTACGTGGGAAAGCGCTTGTGAATCTCGGTCGCGATGAAGCTCAGCATCTCGAGCAGGCGGTAGCGGCCCAGATGACCGTGCGGCGCGAGCTCCGGCGCGCGATCCGCGACCCAGGCTAGGATCGCGACATTCTCGGTCAGCACCTCTCCGTCGTCGAACACGAGAGCGGGTACATAGCCCGTCGGATTGATATCGGTATAGCGGCCACCCCCTTCGATCTGCTTGGTCTCGATGTCGACCTTGACCACGTCGAACTGAATTCCAGCCTCCAGCATCGCGATATGGTCGGCCAGGCTGGAGAAACCGGGCGCAGAGTAGAGCTTCATCGGTCGACTCCTTCCATTGTGCTTGCATTTAACAACTGGTTGCAATCTAGGTCTACTGCTGCGATTATGCAAGCGGTTTTGAAGGACGACGG
Source organism: Mesorhizobium sp. M9A.F.Ca.ET.002.03.1.2 (assembly GCF_003952365.1). Classification (NCBI taxonomy): domain Bacteria; kingdom Pseudomonadati; phylum Pseudomonadota; class Alphaproteobacteria; order Hyphomicrobiales; family Phyllobacteriaceae; genus Mesorhizobium; species Mesorhizobium sp. M9A.F.Ca.ET.002.03.1.2. Next base: position 6,304,810 of record NZ_CP034443.1, read on the forward strand.
AATATGGGCGCGAACACCGATCAGGCTGCCCGATCAATCTCACGCTGGAAGTGCTCAGCGCCACAAGCAAAAGGCGATCCCCCGACAAGCGCTTATCCGATCGTTTTCGGCGCTCGCGCGATCGCACAAAAAGAGATTCACGGAACAAAGATCAGAAATACGTAGGTAAAAAAGACTACCAGGTGGACCAGACCGGTCAGGAACGTCGTTCTTTCGTTGCTGAAGCTGACACTGCTTATGAAAAGCGCCAAGACCAAAAGTACGGTGTCAGAAGCAGGGAGCCCGAGGGTTAGGCCCCTTCCCGTCAGCAGGCTCGCGGCCGCGACTGCCGGTATCGTCAAACCGATTGTCGCGCAAGCCGAACCCATCGCGACATTCAAACCGCGCTGCAGCTCGTTGTTGAGTGCGGCACGAACCGCTGAAACGGATTCCGGCATCAGGACCAGGCCCGCGATCAATGCCCCAACAATGGCATCGGCCTGGGTCACCTGGTAAGCAATGAGCGCATCTTCAACGCTGGCGGCGACTTGCTCGGCGAGCATGACAATTCCGATCAGTCCGATTACCAAGAGCAGGGCGCTCGCCGAGATGCTCTCATGAGGGGCAGCCCGCGTCGAAGCGCCGTGCGCTTCGAGGAAATCGTCCCGGTGCCGGACCGTCTGCGCGAACAGGAAACCCGTATAGAGCAGCACTGAAAGTGCGCTCACAAAACCAAGTTGAGCCGCCGAAAATGTGCCAGGATCCGTAGCTCGCGTATAGGTCGGCAGAATAAGCGTCATGACGGTCAGCGCGATCAGGACCGCCAAATAGGCGCTGGTCCCTTGTCGAACGATTGTCTGCTTGCGATGACGCCAGCCGCCAAGCGTGAGACACGTGCCGACAACCCCGGTGGATGTGATCATCACCGTCGAGAAGACGGACTCGCGTGCAAGCGTGGGGTTGTTCTCTCCATGCAGCATCATGGAAACGATGATCGATACTTCGATGGCCGTCACGGCAATGGTCAGCACCAACGTGCCGTAGGGCTCCCCTACACGCCGAGCCACCGCCTCGGCGTGGTCGAGCACCACAAAGATGGTGGTGAACATGATAGCGCTCGAAAGCGCTCCGATAACGATCCTGATGTTGAGGGAATCTTGGTCTACCGAGAGCCCGCTGGCCCTGACCGCGATGGCCGTAACCAGGGCGGCCAGCGGCATCGCATAAGAAACCGCCGATCTTGCGAAACCACTCATTGCAGCCTTTGCGCTTCCGCGAATCTTGGGGGAAAGCCTAATGCATGTCGCCCAAAAGTGCGCAGCGGTTTTGGGATAACGACATGCATAAAAACAAGAACTTAAAGCGCGTCGCGTGAATCCTTTCAGACGCGACGCGGTTTAGAGCATCTTGCGCAAACCGGCAGGCCCCATCGGCTGGCGTTCGACTCCTCACAAACGGCATCACCGCGGCTCCACAAGATGCCGCAGGATTGCGACCTTGGCTCACGCCGTCTTCGCCGCCACCAGCCCCAGCTCCTCGACCATCGCCTCGCGCATCAAAAACTTCTGCGGCTTGCCTGTCACCGTCATCGGCAGTTCGCTGCGGAAGCGGATGTGGCGCGGGATCTTGTAGTGGGCGATCTGGTCCTTACAGAAGGCCTTGATTTCCTGCTCGGTGGCGATCTGGCCGGGCTTCAGCACGACCCAGGCGCAAAGCTCCTCGCCGTATTTCGGGTCAGGAATACCGAACACCTGCACTTCCCTGACTTTGGGATGACGATAGAGGAACTCCTCGACCTCGCGCGGATAGACGTTCTCGCCGCCGCGGATGACCATGTCCTTGACCCGGCCGACGATGTTGCAATAGCCCTCGGCATCGATGGTGGCGAGGTCGCCAGTGTGCATCCAACCGTCGGCGTCGATCGCCTCGCTGGTCTTTTCCTCGTCGTCCCAATAGCCTTTCATCACGGAATAGCCGCGCGTGCAGAGCTCGCCCGGCGCGCCGACCGCAACGGTGGCGCCGTCGGCATCGATCGCCTTGACCTCGACATGGGGATGGACGCGCCCGACCGTCGAGACGCGCTTTTCCAGCGGATCGTCGACGCTGCTCTGGAACGACACCGGGCTGGTCTCGGTCATGCCATAGGCGATGGTCACCTCTTCCATGTGCATCAGCGACACCACCTTCTTCATCACTTCGATGGGGCACGGCGAGCCGGCCATGATGCCGGTGCGCAGGCTGGTAAGATCGAAGGACTGAAAATCGGGATGATCGAGCAGGCCGACGAACATGGTCGGCACGCCGTAGAGGCCGGTGCAGCGCTCGCCCGCCGCCGCTTTCAGCGTGGCGCCGGCATCGAAGCCCTCCCCCGGGAAAACCATGGTGGCGCCCTTGGTGACGCAGCCGATCGTGCCCATCGACATGCCGAAGCAGTGATAGAGCGGCACCGGGATGCACAGCCGGTCGTCGACGGTGAGCCTGATCGCCGAGGTGACGAAATTGCCGTTGTTGACGATGTTGTTGTGGGTCAGCGTCGCGCCCTTGGGGGCGCCTGTCGTGCCTGAGGTGAACTGGATGTTGATGGCGTCGTCGGGCTTCAGCCCCTCGGAGATGCGGTCGAGGCTGTCATGCTCGTCGCGTCCTGCCATCGCCAGCACGTCGGCGAAATTGAACATGCCGGGCGAATTCTCCTCGCCCATGCGGATAACGATCTTCAGCGCCGGCAATTTTTTCGCCTCGAGCTTGCCCGGCGTCGCCGTCGCGATCTCCGGCGCCAGCGTTTCGATCATGCCGAGATAGTCGGAGGTTTTGAACCTGGCCGCCGTGACCAGCGCCTTACAGTCGACCTTGTTCAGCGCGTAGTCCAGCTCGGTCAGTCGGTAGGCCGGGTTGATGTTGACCAGGATCAGGCCGATGCGCGCGGTGGCGAATTGCGTCACCAGCCACTCCCAGCGGTTGGGCGACCAGATGCCGACGCGGTCGCCCTTTTCCAGGCCGAGCGCCAGGAAACCGGCGGCCAGCGCATCGACGGTGTCGTACAGCTCGCTCCAGGTGAAGCGCTTGTCCTGGTCGACGAAGACGGCGGCATCGAGCGTGCCGTATTTGCTGACCGTATCGGAAAGCAGCGCCGGGATCGTCTGCTGCAGCAGCGGCACGGTGCGCTCGCCCGATACATGCGCCTTGCCGTCGACCGGCGCGACGAAGGTGCCGTCCTTGCGCGGGCCGCGCAGGTTGGTGGCGTTCTTCAACTCGTCGAGATTGATCGGCATCGCTGTCTCCTCCACGGACAAACCCGAGTCTATCAGCCTGCCCGGGCGGTGGAAATCCCGCCGATGGTATGGGCAGGGCTTCGAAGTCAGGTCGCACCTCAAGTCGGAGCCCTGTGAGGGAAGGCGCCGAAACAAAAAACCCGCCTCGGCGGGCGGGTCGTTGGCGCAAATTCGCACCATGCTCGAATTGATAGCATAAGTGACGGCACAAAGCAAGAACAAACATGCCATGCTTCAGGGGGCAATCGCTCCAGGTTGGCGCTGCCCCTCATCGCCCTCCCGGGCACTTCTCCCCGTATAGTGACGGGGAGAAGGACGCCTTCGCAAAGGATTTCGCCAATCTCCAGCGATGCAGAAATGGCGCCAGCGTTGCGGCCAAGTCCCTTCTCCCCGTCCTTCACGGGGAGAAGGTCCCGGCAGGGGGTTGAGGGGCGGCGCCGACATCAACACGAGTTGGACGAGCTATCTCTTCACCGATGCCATCTTCGCCGCGATGTCGCGCAAAAAAGCCTCGTCGGCTGCCGCGCGCGTCTTCCGCGATGCGACGAGGCAGGCCTGCGAGCGCAGGATGACGCCGTCGGCCAGCACCTTCAGATGGTTGGCGCGCAGCGTCGAGCCTGACGTGGTGATGTCGACGATGACATCGGCCAATCCCGCCGCCGGCGCGCCTTCGGTGGCGCCCAGGCTCTCGACGATCCGATAGACCTGGATGCCGTGCTTTTGCGAAAAGAACTGCTGGGTCAGCCGCCAGTATTTGGTGGCGATCCTGAGCCGCCTGCCGTGGCGCTGACGGAAGTCGGCGGCGACATCGTCGAGATCGGCCATGGTATCGACATCGAGCCAGATGTCGGGCACCGCCACCACGACATCGGCATTGCCGAAGCCAAGGTGGGCGACGATCTCCGCGCGCGCCTCCCAGTCTGCGAGGCTTTCGCGCAGCAGATCCTCGCCGGTGATGCCGAGATCGACCGAGCCCTGGCCGATCTCGCCAGCGATCTCGGACGCCGACAGGAATGCCACCTCGACGGTATCCACGCCTTCGATGCGGGCACGGTATTTGCGCTCGTCGCCGGGCAGGCTGACGGCAAGCCCGGCGCTCGCCAGCACCTCCAGCGCCTGCTCCTTGAGCCGGCCTTTCGACGGGATCGCCAGCGTGATCATCGCGCCTTCTCCCGCAACGCCTCGATGCGGTCGAGCCAGACGGAAAAGCCGACACCGGGGATCGGCGTTTTGGCACCGAGCAGCGTCAGCAGCCGGTCGTAACGGCCGCCGCCGGCCAGCGGCCGGTCGCTGTCTTGCGCCGCAATCTCGAAGACCAGGCCGGTGTAGTAATCGAGCGGACGGCCGAACGCCGCGTCGTAGCGGATTTTTTCGACTGGCAGGCCATGCGCTTCGATCGCCTTGGCGCGCGCCGAAAAATTGTCCAGCGCCGCGCCCAGCGAAAGGCCGGCGTCGGTCGCGAAGGTTTCGAGCGCCTGTGCCGCACTGTTAAGCGGCACGTGGATAGCCAGAAAATCTTTTAGCGCCGAGAACGCCTCGTTCGACAGCCGCACGCTGCGCAGCTCGGCCTTCTCGATCAGCCGCCGCGCGATGTCGGACGGCGAGCGCCCGGCCGATGCCGAGAGGCCCGCCTGCTCCATGCCGCCGACGATGTGCGACGAAAGCCCTTCCAGATCGCCGTCGAGGACGAGGGCGGCGACCGGGCCGGAGAGCTGGCCGTTGCGCGGCGGATTGGCGAGGTCGGCAAGGGCTGCCTCCAGCATCGCCGCCGAACCGAAGGCACGGGCCAGCCGCATGCGCCAGCCGCGCGGCAGCCCAAGAGCTGCCAGCACCGCCTCGAAAATGGTCTGGTCGCCGAGCGTAACTGCTAGTGCCTGGCCCGGCAGCGCCAGCGAAAGCAGCGCGTGCGCATCGACCAGCGAACGGGCGTCGGCCTGCGCGGTGTCGCGGTCGCCGAGATCCTCGATGCCGGCCTGGAAGAATTCATTGCCGCCCTCGCGGCGCTGGCGAAACACCTCGCCGAGATAGGAATAGCGGCGCGGCGTGCCGGCCTGGCTGGCGATGTGGTCGAGACAGACCGGAATGGTGAATTCCGGCCTGAGACACAGCGTCTGGCCGGTCTCGCTTTCGGTGAGGAAAATACGCCGGCGCAGATCCTCTCCCGCCATGTCGAGGAACGGGTCGGCAGGCTGCAGCACCGCGACTTCAACCTCATGCGTGTTTCGCGCGGCGAAGAGCTTGGCGATGTCCGATGCGATGGCGGGGTAGCGGGAGGTCACGAGACGCCACCTTGCCTTTTCCCCTTGTGGGAGAAGGTGGCTTGGCGCGCAGCGCCAAGACGGATGAGGGGTGCTAGAAGAAATGAGGCGTCGGCGTTCCCTGGAACACCCCTCATCCGACCTCGCTTCGCGAGGCCACCTTCTCCCACAAGGGGAGAAGGGAAGGCTGGCGCCCTACTTGCCACGCGCCCGTTCCTCCGCCTGCGCCGCGAGTATCTTCCTCACCTCAGCGACCAGCTCACCCTCCGCCACCGTCACCTGCGCCGGGCGCGCGGCGCGCCATTCGGCGTTGTCGACGATCTCGGCCGACATGCGGGCGCCCTCGATCAGGTCCTTGATCTGCAGCTCGCCCTTGGCGCGCTCGTCGTCGCCCTGGATGATGGCGACCGGGCTGCCGCGGCGGTCGGCATATTTGAGCTGCGCCTTCATGCCGGCGCCGCCGAGATACATTTCGGAGCGGATGCCGGCGGCGCGCAGCTCGGCCACCATCTTCTGGTAGCGGCCGAGGCTTTCGGTGTCCTTGTCCATGGTGAGCACGACGACCGGCGCAATGACATCCGACGTGTCGAGCTTGCCGAGGTTCTTCAGCGCCGTCATCAGCCTGGAGACGCCGATGGAAAAGCCGGTCGCCGGCACCGGCTCGCCGCGAAAGCGCGAGACGAGGCCGTCATAACGCCCGCCGCCGCCGACCGAGCCGAAGCGCACGATTTTTCCCTCTTCGTTGGGGATCTCGGCCAGGAGTTCGGCTTCGTAGACCGGGCCGGTGTAATATTCGAGGCCGCGGACGACGGAAGGGTCGATCTTAACACGGCCATCATCGTAACCAGCAGCGGCAATCATGCTGCCGATCTCGTCGAGTTCTTGAACGCCCTCCGTACCTCGGTCCGAACCTGCGACTGCTCCCCACATCATGTGAAGACTTTGCATCGCATCACTCTCGTTAGGACTGGACAAAAGTAAAACGCGATCAGCTTGTGACTTGGTGAGCGCTACACCCTTCGTAAAATCGCCTTCACCTTCCTTGCCACCGTCCCAGCGACCCGGGCCGAGCAGTAGCCGCACACCCTCCGGGCCAAACTTGTCGAGCTTGTCGATCGTCCTCAGCACTTGCAGCCGGCGCCCGGCATTCTCGTCGCCGCCAAGGCCGATCGCCTCCAACACGCCGTCCAGCACCTTGCGATTGTTGACCCTGATCACGTAGTCGCCGCGCTTGATGCCGAGCGCCTCCATCACGTCGGCCATCATCATCGCCATTTCGGCGTCGGCAGCGACGCCCGGCGTTCCCACCGTGTCGGCGTCGAACTGCATGAACTGGCGGAAGCGGCCGGGGCCTGGCTTCTCGTTGCGGAACACCCAGCCGGAACGGTAGCTGCGATAGGGCTTCGGCAGGCGCTCGTAATTCTCGGCGACGAAGCGGGCCATCGGCGCGGTCAGGTCGTAGCGCAGCGACAGCCACTGGTCGTCATCGTCCTGGAACGAGAACACGCCTTCGTTCGGCCGGTCCTGGTCGGGCAGGAATTTGCCCAGCGCATCGGTGTATTCGATCAGCGGCTGGTCGACCGGCTCGAAGCCGTAAAGCTCGTAGACCGAACGGATCGTCGCCATCATCTTCTCGACGGCGCGGATGTCGTCGGCGCCGCGGTCGACAAACCCGCGCGGCAGCCGCGCTTTCATCTTTTCCGATTTGTCAGCCATGGGATGGGTACTCGGTGTTTCCTAGCGCTCCGTGGATCGGTCAAGTAACCGATTTCTACGGCGCGGGTGTCCTAACCGATGCAGCCGGGAGCGGCAAGGGTTTGCACCTTTCCTGAAACAAACCACGCACAAATGAAACAATTCCGCCATAAGCGCGGCATCGTGCCGACACAATCGCAGCCGATAAAGCCCGCCGAAACAAGGGGTTCGGGCCATGACCACGGCACGGAAATTCGACATTATCGACAGCGGCGCCCGCGAATTGCCCGCACGGCTGCGGCCGGCCGATGGCCATGCACCGAGGCCGGCAGGCCAAACGGCTGGACCATTCGAGATCGCCGCGGACGAGCGCCCAGGTCCGACCATGCGCGATGCGCTGACAACCGGCCTGCTGGTGATCTACCCGGCTTTTGCCACTGTGGCGGCCATCGTCGCCGGGCTTTTTCTGGCCGGCGCCGGCGGCGCCTGAGTAACCCCACCCGCGCCTTCGGCGTGACCTCCCCACAAGGGGACGCTATGTCGGCCGCTTGAAGGCCTTCCTCTCCGCCTCCACCTGCTCGCGGCAGACGCAGCCTTCGAGATGGTCGTTGACCAGCCCCATGGCCTGCATGAAGGCGTAGACGGTGGTCGGGCCGACAAAGCTCCAGCCACGCTTCTTCAATTCCTTCGAAATGCGGACCGAGACCGCCGTCGTCGGGTTGGCGCGCAGATGGGCGAGATCGACGATTTCGGGCCGTTCGTCGGGGCCGGGTTCGAACGTCCAGAACCAGGCCGCCAGCGAGCCGGCCTCGTCGGCCAGTTCGCGGGCGCGCTTGGCGTTGTTGATGGTCGAGACGATCTTGCCGCGGTGGCGGATGATGCCGGCATTGCCGAGCAGACGCTCGACATCCTCGTCGGTGAAGGCGGCGATCTTGTCGACATCGAAGCCGGCGAAGGCCTCGCGGAAATTCTCGCGCTTGCGCAGTATCGTCAGCCAGGACAGGCCCGACTGAAAGCCTTCGAGACAGATTTTTTCGAACAGCCTGCGGTCGTCGGTGACCGGCCGGCCCCATTCGTGATCGTGGTAGTGCAAATAATCCGGTAGGTTGCCGTGCCAGAAGCAGCGCGCGATACCATCGGGGCCGGCGAGCAGGCCTGTTTTTTCATGCATGGCGAAATTCCATTCGTTAAGGCGCTTTCTGCACCGCTTTACCCCGGCTTTACCAGATTCCTGAACCGGCCGGTAACCACACCAAGAGGTTTACTGACAAAGCAGCATTTTACGCATTCCGATTCACGTTTCGGTTGCCGCTCCGCACCCAATGTCCCGGCAACCGGGGACGCTTTTCGCCCGGCATGTTCGACGATCAAGGTGCGTTCCGATGAAGAGATTTTTGTTCCCGCTGCTCGGCGCCGCGGCCGTACTGGCCGCTGCCGCTACATCCTCCAGCGCCAATGACCGTTATGCCGACCGGCCGCCGGTGGTGGTGAGCCCCGACCTTTCGGCGCCTTGGGTGCTGCAGCTTGGCCACGCCCCGGGCATCGTCCGGCCGAACCGGCAAGAGATGCAAAAGCCGCAGCGCCGTTATCAGCGGCAGGCGCAACCCGCCCGACTGCACACGGCGGCGGTGCAGGCGCCGGCCAAGAAGCGCATGATTGCGCGCCCGCAGATCGACCCGATCTACCTGCCGCAGGAAGTTGCCTATGACGGCCCGCACAAACCGGGCACGGTCGTCATCGATACGAGGGAGAATTTTCTTTATCTGGTTGAGAACAACGGCAAGGCGCGGCGCTATGGCGTCGGCACCGGCAAGCCGGGCTTCGAATGGGCCGGCAAGCACAAGATCACGCAGAAGAAGGTCTGGCCCGAATGGCGACCGCCGGCGGAGATGATCACGCGCGAGGCCGCCAAGGGCCGCTATTTGCCGACCTATGTCGCCGGCGGCGTCGAGAACCCGCTCGGCGCGCGCGCGCTTTATCTCGGCTCGACGCTCTACCGCATCCACGGCACCAACCAGCCCTGGACGATCGGCGGCGCCGTGTCGTCGGGCTGCATCCGCATGCGCAACGAAGATGTTGTCGACCTCTATGAACGAGTCAATGTCGGCACGACGGTCGTGGTGATATAATCCTGGCTGCGAATCACATCGTGCAGAAAGCGGAAAGCTTTTCGAGACCAGTCGAAGGGTAACGGGGGACGGGCCGTGTGGGGATGCGGCCAGTCGCGAAAGGGCAGCGCAATAAACCGCGCTGCCCTTTTCGTTTCTGCTGACATCCGGTTGGCGGGTCGCAGGCTCGCCGGCATGTCGCGCGACAGGCATAGCGGTTCGCTTTCCCGCTGCCCCTCTTGGTCTTTTTTTGCTATGTCGGCAGCAGTGCTTCCAGACAGAAGGGTTCATTCATGTCCCTGTCCGACGACAGCCGCTATCTCAGGGGCGGCCCGGTCGCCCAGCGCATCATCGCTTCCGTGCGCGAGGATGCGGCGATCGCCACCGCCGAAGGTTTTCCGCCCAAACTGGTGTCGATCACCGTCGGCGACACCGCCGCGGTCGATGTCTATGTGCGCAACCAGCGTGCCAAGGCGGACCTGGCCGGCATCGGCTTCGAGGAGAGGCGGTTTGCCGCCGACATCACATCAGGCGAACTCGAAGCGGCGATCCATGGCCTGAATGCCGACCCGCGCGTCACCGGCATCATCATCCAGCGGCCGGTGCCGGTGCATATCCCGATCAGGACGCTTCAGGCGGCGGTGCATCCGCTCAAGGATGTCGAGGGCATGCACCCGGCCTCGATCGGCAACATCGTCTACAACCAGCTCGACCTTGCGCCCTGCACGGCGGCCGCCTCGGTCGAACTGCTCAGGGAAACCGGGCTCGACCTCAAGGGGCTCGAGGTCGTCATCGTCGGCCATTCAGAGATCGTCGGCAAGCCGATCGCCTTCCTGCTGATGAGCGAGGGCGCGACGGTGACGGTCTGCCACCACATGACGCGTTCGGTGGCGGCGCACGCGCGGCGCGCCGATGCGCTGTTCGTCGCGGTCGGCAAGCCGCGGCTGATCAAGGCCGACATGGTCAAGCCCGGTGCGGCCGTCATCGACATCGGCATCAATTCGGAAACCGGCCCTGACGGGGAAAGCCGCATCGTCGGCGACGTCGATACCGAGAGCGTCAGGCATGTCGCGTCCTGGATCACGCCGGTGCCGGGCGGCGTCGGGCCCATCACCGTGGCGATCCTGCTGCGCAACACGATGGTGGCGCTGAGCCGCCAGCGCGCGCTCTACCAGGCGACCTACGGCGTGGTGGATAAGCTCGCGGCGGAATAGGCGCCGTGAGCAGTTGATCAAGTGAATTGCGGCACGTGGCAGCTGATCCGAGAGTGATCGTCCCAGAAGACGTAGAGCATTCCGCCGCTGCCCCAGAAGAAGCCGGCGAATGAATCGAACTGGAGAAGAAATTTCATTTTCCGATCTGTTCCGGGAACAAGCGGAAACTGCGGTCCCTGAACCCACGAGGGTAAGCCACCAAGCCGAAACAGGTTTTGCCGCGAATTGCTTGTCAACCACGACTGCCTGAGCCATCGCTGCGGCGTCGGCGCCAGACGGGCGATGCTCTCCTTGGTCGATGGTCCGGACGTGAAGTCTTCGGAAGAATGGAACGGCGCGATTGGTGTCGGCACTCCAGCGGCGTCATGGGAATAGTAGGTCGGCTCGAGAGACCCCTCGCAAGTCTCAAGGCGGAGGCGAGGAAATGCACCTCTTTGCTCTCCAATATCCTCCAAGGTGACGAGATGCACCAACCTTTTGCCGCAAGCCGGACAGGTGGCCATCCCCTCGCCGCCAACCGCAAATGACGGTCCTGCCCCCGGAAGGTGCCAGGTGGGATGGTTGCGATGCGTCGGAAAAGACATGTCGCTCGGAGCGCCCTGCTCAAAGATGAAGTGATGGCAAGCGGGCGGCGAACGAGGATCATCATGCGTCAGCCAGTCCGCGAAATCGGGAATGTCGCCCAAGGTGCTGTCTGGAAACAATTCTGGCGCCTGCAAGGCGACGTGAGCAAGCAAATCCTCGACATCTATTCCGCGTTTCACTTCTCCTTGCAGGAAAAATGCCAGACGGGCCAAATACGCATCGTCGAGAAACGAAATCACGTCGTCAATCAGACTAGTCTGGTGAACGTCGGCTTTGACGGCCGCCTTTATCAGCGCAAATAGGAATTCGGACCCGCCCTTGAGATGCCGGGCCGCGATTGCCGTGCAGTCTTCATAGCGTGCCTGGATTGTCGCGCGCGGCGTCTTCGATAACAGCCGAACGATGGTTTCAATCTCTAATGATTCCAAATCGGACATCGGCCTATTCTCATGAGCGAATGCAGAGCAATCAACTCATTCTTGGTGGTTCGCCGCCATAGGCCCAGTCGAGCAGTTTTATCGTGTGCACCACCGGCATCTTCGCGGCGGAAGCGATCTGGGTGATGCAACCGATATTGCCGGTGGCGACGATTTCAGCACCGGTCGCCTCGATATTCCTGACCTTGCGGTCGCGCAGCCGAGCCGAAATCTCGGATTGCAGGATGTTGTAGGTGCCAGCCGAGCCGCAGCACAGATGCCCCTCGCGCGGCTCGCGCACGACGAAGCCGGCCTTGGCCAGAAGCTCCTTGGGCTGGCGGGTGATCCTCTGGCCGTGCTGCATCGAGCAGGCGGAGTGATAAGCGACGACCGTGCCGGGCTTGCGTACCGGCTCGGGCAGGTCGAGGCTTGCCAGGTATTCGGTGACGTCCTTGGCTAGCGCCGAGACGCGCGCCGCCTTGTCGGCATAGGCCGGATCGAGGCGCAGCATGAAGCCGTAATCCTTGATGGTGGTGCCGCAGCCCGACGCGGTGATGACGATGGCGTCCAGTCCGCCTTCTCCGATGGCCCGCGTCCAGGCATCGACATTGCGCCTCGCCGAGGCAAGTGCGGCGTCTTCCCTGCCCATGTGATGCACCAGCGCGCCGCAGCAGGCCTCGCCCTCGGGCACCACGACCTCGACGCCGAGCCGCGTCAGCAGCGCGATCGTCGTGTCGTTTATGCCGGGATCAAGCACGGATTGCGCGCAGCCGGTGAGGATGGCAACGCGGCCGATTTTTCTCGTGCCCTGCGCGGCATGGATGCCCGGCGAAGCCATTGGCGACGCCGTGGGAACCGAAGCCGGAGCAAGCCTGAGCATCGCGCCCAGCGGCTTCAGCGCCGGGACCTTTTCGAACAGGCCGGCGAATGGCTGGCCGAGCCTCGCCAGCTTAAGCGCGGCGCGAAAACGCGAGGGGTAAGGCAGGACGACGGCCAGCATGGCGCGCGTCAGCCGATCGGGCAGCGGGCGCTTGTAGGTCTCCTCGATATGGGCGCGGGCATGGTCGACCAGATGCATGTAGTTGACGCCGGACGGGCAGGTGGTCATGCAGGCGAGGCAGGACAGGCAACGGTCGATATGGGTGACGATCTCCTTGTCGGCGGGACGGCCGTTCTCCAGCATGTCCTTGATCAGGTAGATCCGCCCACGCGGCGAATCCAGCTCGTTGCCGAGCGTCACATAGGTCGGGCAGGTGGCCGTGCAGAAGCCGCAATGCACGCATTTGCGCAGGATCGTCTCCGATTCCGCGACATGCGGATCGGCAAGCTGGGCAAGCGAAAAATTGGTCTGCACGCGAGGAATCCTAAAGTCCGAGGAACCAGCTTTCCGGGTCTTTGACCGGCTCGCCGCGCTGCAGCGCCTGCAGGCCGAGAATGCAGCGGGCGATGAACCAGACGGCGACGGCGAACATCAGCACGACGCCTATCGCCACCATCATCAGCACAACCGAGATCAGTGCATAAAGCAGGCCGATCCAGAAGGTGCGGATCAGGAATGTGTAGTGGCTCTCGACGAAGCCACCTGATTTGCCGCGGTTGATATAGGCCAGAACGATGCCGACAATAGCGGTGACGCCGATGACGAGGCTGGCGAGATAAAGGATGTAGATGACCAGTGCGTTGGTCGAACCTGGTTCCAGCCAGCGGTCGGTCTGGCGCGGTGCGGGTTTGCCGGAATCGGTCGGGCCTGGATTGATGTCGCTCATGACGCTGCTCCCTCGGTTGCCGGGCCAAGAGTAGCAGAGCCTGCAGCCGGCGCCATACGGCCGGGGTTGAGGATGTTCTTCGGATCGAATTCGGCTTTGAGCCTTGCCGACAAAGCTGCCAGTTGCGGCGCCTGCGGCTCGAACACCGGCACGGCGGCGCGATGCGACGGGGCGGCGCGCACCAGCGTCGCGTGGCCGCCGCCATGTTTTCTGATCAGTCGGCGCAGCAGATCGGCTTCGGGATCGCCATGCTCCATGCGCAGCCAGATCAATCCGCCCTGCCAGTCATAGAAAGCATCGACCGCCGCCTGCATGCGCAGCGCCAGCACCATCTGGTGGCCTTGTGACGGCGCCATGGAGACGCGCCACACCGGTTTTTCCGAACCATCGGCGAATGGGGCGCAATCCCTGACATCACGCCAGATGGAATGCGAGGCTTCGCCCGCAATCTCCTCCAGCGGGCCGGCATTGCGGAGCAGATCCTTCAGCGAGGCGATGCGGTAGGCAACCGACGGGCCAAAGCCTTCGACGCGCAGCAGCGTCGCCGCGGCGCTGCCGAGACTGCCGCCGGCAACCCGCGCCGCGACGCGTTCGGGAAGGTGCGCAGCGCTCGACACTTCGGCGCTGGAACCAAGCGCGAGCGCCATGGCGGCGGCGGCATGGTCGTCGAGCAGGCCGCGCAGAGCGAGCGTGACTTCGGTCTCGGCTGATGGCAGCACCTTGAAGGTGACATCGGTGAACACGGCCAGCGTGCCCCAGCTGTTGGCCATCAGCTTGGACAGATCGTAGCCGGTGACGTTCTTGACGACGCGGCCGCCAGACTTGAAGGCCTCGCCACGCCCAGAAACCACCGAGATGCCGAGGATGTGGTCGCGCGCCGCACCCGCCTTCAGCCGGCGCGGCCCGCAAAGGTTCGCGGCAAGCACGCCGCCGATCGTGCCTTTTCCCGGTTTGCCGCCGAGCAGTGGGCCATAGTCCATCGGTTCGAACGCAAGCTGCTGGCCGTTTTCGGCAAGCAGGCTTTCGATCTCGGCCAGCGGCGTGCCTGCTTTTGCCGACAGCACCAGTTCGGCCGGCTCGTAGAGCGTGACGCCGGTGAGTTTCGACAGGTCGAGCGTGTGTTCGGCCTGCAGCGGACGGCCGATGCCGCGCTTGGAACCATGGCCAAGGATTTCAAGCGGCGAGTCTTCGGCCACCGCCCAGGCGACGGTGGCGAGGGTTTCGGCTGCGGTGGATGGGGTGAAGGTGGTCATGGGCGCAGAACCTGGGTTCCTCGCCCCCACAACGTGGGGGAGAGGTGGTTTGCGAAGCAAACCGGAGAGGGGGCAATCATAGAGCGCCACCTCCTGACTTCTTGGCTGCGAAAGGCGAAGCTGCGACATTTCGATAGGGGCTGTGTTCGACTCTCAGCCCGATCCAGAGAGTCGTTTCGGCATGCTTTTCGCCATGGCGAAGCGCGCGGGAGCGGGCGATCTTTTCGAGCGAGCGCCGGCTCGGCGCATCGGCCGCCCCCCTCTCCGTCTCGGGCTTCGCCCGAGCCACCTCTCCCCCGCTTCGCGAGGGCGAGGAACCCCTATCCTGGAACGCCGTCGTCTGACGATCTTGGAATGCTGGGGAATGAGGCAGCAAGACTTGGGTTCCTCGCCCCCACAAAGTGGGGGAGAGGTGCCTCGCGCAGCGAGGCGGAGAGGGGGCAATCATAGGGCGACGCCTCCAACCGTCTTGGCCGCAAAAACGAACCGAAGGTCCGAGGCGACCACGTCTTCGGCTAATCGCCCTTCCAGTACCGCGAGAATGGTCTCGCAAACGCTTCTCGGTTTTTTCAGAACATCGACATTCCAGAAGCGCAAGACCGAAAACCCCTCGCCACGCATGAATTCGTCGCGCCGTCTGTCGTAGGAATTCTCGGCATGTTGACTTCCGTCCAACTCGACAACGAGCTTTTCGCCTCGGCACACAAAGTCGGCGAAATACGGCCCAATCGGCATCTGCCTTACAAATTTGTAGCCACCTAGTTTTTTGGCTTTCAACTCGTACCAGAGAGTTGCTTCCGCTTGATTGTCCCCCTGGCGAAGCGCGCGTGCGCGAGCGATCCTTTCAGGCGAACGCCGACTAGGCGGATCGGGCGTCCCCCTCTCCGTCTCGGGCTTCGCCCGAGCCACCTCTCCCCCGCTTCGCGGGGGCGAGGAACCCCTATTCTGAGTCGTCATCACCTCAAAACCTCGGAATGTCCGGAAACGCCATCTGCCCCCGGTGCACATGCATGCGTCCGAGTTCTGCGCAGCGGCGCAGCTGCGGGAACACCTTGCCGGGATTGAGCAGATGGTTGGGGTCGAAAGCGCATTTGACCCGCATCTGCTGGTCGAGATCGATCTGGTTGAACATCTCCGGCATCAGATCGCGCTTCTCCACGCCGACGCCATGCTCGCCGGTCAGCACGCCGCCGACCTTGACGCAGAGCCGCAGGATGTCGGCGCCGAAGCTTTCCGCCTTGTCGAGCTCGCCGGGCACGTTGGCGTCATAGAGGATCAGTGGATGCAGATTGCCGTCGCCGGCGTGGAAGACATTGGCGACGCCGAGGCCGTATTTTTCGGACAGTTCGCGCATGCCATGCAGCACGCGCGGCAGTTCCTTGCGCGGGATGGTGCCGTCCATACAGTAATAATCGGGCGAGATGCGGCCGACCGCCGGGAAGGCAGCCTTGCGGCCGGCCCAGAAGCTCAGCCGTTCCTGCTCCGACTGCGAAATGCGGCAGGTGGTCGAGCCGTTCCTGTAGGCGATGGCCTCGACCAGGCCGATGAGGTGATCGACCTCCACCCCCGGCCCGTCGAGCTCGACGATCAGCAGCGCCTCGACATCCAGGGGATAGCCGGCATGGACGAAATCCTCGGCGGCATGGATCGCCCGGCGGTCCATCATCTCCATGCCGCCCGGAATGATGCCGGCGCCGATGATGTCGGCGACGCATTGGCCGCCCTGCTCGCTGGTCGGAAAGCCGATCAGAAGCGCGCGCGCCGTCTCCGGCTTCTTTAGGATGCGCACGGTGACCTCGGTGACGACGCCGAGAAGCCCTTCGGAACCGGTCATGATCCCGAGCAGGTCGTAGCCCTCGCTGTCCAGATGCTTGCCGCCGAGCCGCACCACCTCGCCATTCATCAGCACCATCTCAATGCCGAGCACGTTGTTGGCGGTGAGGCCATATTTCAGGCAATGCACGCCGCCGGAATTTTCTGCGACATTGCCGCCGATCGAGCAGGCGATCTGGGAGGATGGATCGGGGGCGTAGTAGAAACCCTCCTGCTCGACGGCGGTGGTGATGCCGAGATTGGTGACGCCCGGCTGGGCGACGACGATGCGGTTGGGAAAATCGATCTCGAGGATGCGGTTGAAGCGGCTCATGACCATGAGCACGGCGTCTTCGAGCGGCAGCGCGCCGCCGGACAGCGAGGTGCCGGAGCCGCGCGGCACGACGCGGATGTTGCGGGCGCTGCAATATTTCAGCAGGCGGGAAACCTGCGCCACCGTTTCGGGCAGCACCACGACCAGCGGCAATTGCCGATAGGCGGTAAGGCCATCGCTCTCGAAGACGCGCATGGCGTTGGCAGCGTCGACAACGCCTTCGCCCGGCACGATGATGCGCATATCGGCGACGATCTCGTCGCGCCGGCGCATCGTGGCTTCGTCTGGCTTCGGCATCAGCAAACCGGACATCAACAGTCTCCTTCGATCAACTGGTAAAAATCTTTTACCAGCAGCGAACGCCTGTTGCAAATCCTGCTTCGGCCGAAATCGAGCGCCGATGCCGGGCTGCCTTCCGCAGCGGCAATCCGCCGCGATGGTCATCTCCCCTTGGAGGCAGGGTCGCGAACGAACGGAGCAGGGGGTGGGCTCGGCGCAGGGATGCGCTTTACGAGCACCCCCGTCTCACGATCTTCGCTTCGCTTCGATCATGAGCCGACCCTCCCCACAAGGGGAGGGTAAAGGCGTGCCTACTCGGCCGCCGGCTTGGCGGGTTCGGAGTGCTGGCGGCGCACGCGGCGCACGCCCCACCAGACGAGCAGGATGGCGAGCGGTACCGAGGCGGCGGTGACGACCTCCGGCGCAAAGGTATGGCCGAAGATCGAGACCCCCTTGGCGACGTAGCCGACGAGGCCGACGACGTAGTAGGAGACGGCGGCGACCGAGAGACCCTCCACCGTCTGCTGCAGCCGCAATTGCAGACGGGCGCGGTTGTTCATCGAAGCCAGCACATCGCGGTTCTGTTTCTCGACCTCGACATCTACCCAGGTGCGCAGCAGCGTGGTGGCGCGAGTGAGCTTCGTCGACAGATTGGCCTGACGCTCCTCGACCGAACGGCAGGTGCGCATGGCCGGCGCCACGCGGCGCTGCAGGAAACCGCCCCAGGTGTCGTAGCCGGGCACCGCCTCTTCCTCCAGCGCCTCCAGCCGTTCGCGGACGATGCCGTCATAGGCGCGGCTGGCGCCGAAGCGGTAGAGGCTGGAGGCGGCATCGGCCTCAAGCTCGGCGGCAAGCTCGGTCAGGTCGGCAAGCAGCGTCTGGCTGTCGCGGGTTTCGGCGACCTTCATTTCCAGCGTGGCCTGCGCCAGCCGGTCCTCGATGCGGCGCGTGCGCGCGGACAGCGTCAGCGCCAGCGGCAGGCCAAGCATGGCCAGAGTGCGGTAGGTTTCAATGTCGATCAGCCGTTGCGCCAGCGCGC
This sequence comes from Mesorhizobium sp. M9A.F.Ca.ET.002.03.1.2, assembly GCF_003952365.1. Classification (NCBI taxonomy): domain Bacteria; kingdom Pseudomonadati; phylum Pseudomonadota; class Alphaproteobacteria; order Hyphomicrobiales; family Phyllobacteriaceae; genus Mesorhizobium; species Mesorhizobium sp. M9A.F.Ca.ET.002.03.1.2. The sequence goes on from NZ_CP034443.1 coordinate 6,322,817, forward strand.
CGGTGCGTGCCGGCGTCAGGCCGCGGTCGAGCGCCAGCATGCGGGTCATGCCGTCGCCGTCCTGGCGGAAATCGGTGACGATGGCGGCGTTGCCGCGCTCGACCAGCGAATAGCAAAGGCTGGTCGTGTCGAAGCCGGCGATCAGCTTTTCGCTCGCCTGCGTCCACTTCCTGATTTCGAGCCTGATGCCGGAGATCACCGTTCCAGGCGGTGAAAACCCGTGGCCGAACGGCGAATCTTCCTGAGCCCTGCCGCTTTCTGCGAGCGGCCCTTCCCATAGATAGGTCGAGAATTCCGTGTGCCGCTCCCAGCGCAGCGAGCCCTTGCCCCACTTCATCGCGTGGTGGCGGGCATGAGGGTCGGGCGCGGCGATGCCGAGGCGCCGTGACAATTCGGAAAGCACGGCCTGGTCGACGCCGGACCCGCCTTCGGTCATGAAGGAAAGCTGCACCAGCACACGCGGTTTCTCGACCAGCGGATGCGGACGGGCGTGAACCTCGCCGAGCGCGCCGGGCCGTCCCTCATGCGCTGGAAAGCCCATGACGCTGCCCTTGACGCGGGGCTGGAATTCGAAATTGGATGGGTCGTCTGCCACGGCTGGTCCCCCGGGCTTCGCTGAAACAGGCTTCGCTGAAACCCTTGGTGCAATCGCGTCCCTCTAGAGCCAATTGCCGGGGGACGCAAACAACAAGTTAGCCGAGAGCAATATACTGCCGCGGCGTCACAACCGGCCATACGGCCGAATTGGATAAATAATTTGACCAGTTGGCGACACTGGCTTTATCCTGGGTGACATCGGTTCAATCCCTCAGGCGCCCCCGTTGAGCGACATTTTCTCCAGGATCGAGCATTCCCGCACCGCCGACGAGGTGGTGCAGCAGATCGAGAGCCTGATCCTCGAAGGAATCTTACGCACCGGCGACAGGCTGCCGGGAGAACGCGAGCTGGCGCGCCGGTTCGAGGTGTCGCGGCCGATCCTGCGCGATGCGCTGAAGGCGCTGGAAGGGCGCGGGCTTTTGACCACGCGACCCGGCGGCGGCACCCATGTCGCCGATGTCATCGGCCAATTGTTCACCAGGCCGGTGACGGACCTGATTTCCATGCACCGCAAGGCGGCGACCGACTATCTGGAATACCGCCGCGAGATCGAGGCGGTGGCGGCCGAGTACGCGGCGCGGCGCGCCACATCGGACGATCTGGCGCTGCTCGACCGCATCATGGCGCGCATGGACGAGGCGCACCGGACCGGCAATTTCGACGACGAGGCGGAAATCGACGTCGAGTTCCACCACGCGATCTGCGAATGCGCGCACAACATCATCCTCTTGCACACATTGCGCTCGTGCTACCGGCTGCTGTCGGAGGGCGTGTTCCAAAACCGGCTCCTGGTGTTCAATGTGCCGGGCGCGCGCGAAGCGCTGCTTTCGCAGCACCGGGCGATCCATGCGGCGGTGAAAGCCGGCGATCCGGCCGCCGCACGGCAGGCGGCGATGGATCACATCACCCATGTCGAACGCACCATGGCCGAGGCCGAGCGCAGCGGCGACTGGCAGCGCGTGTCGCGGCTGAGGCTCAAGCAGCGCTCCGAAGCCGGCGACAGCGAGCCGCCAAGGAAACGCTCGTGAGCGCCGGGGAAGAAAAATCAACAACGACGAATTAGCGAAGAACCCGCGGGAGAGCCCATGAGCATGATCCTCACCATCGCCGACCTCAAGGACCTGGCGCGCCGCCGCGTGCCGAAGATGTTCTTCGACTATGCCGATTCAGGCGGATGGACGGAAAGCACCTACCGGGCCAACGAGGAGGATTTCCAGAAGATCAAGTTCCGTCAGCGCGTGCTGGTCGACATGAGCAACCGCTCGCTGGAATCGACCATGGTCGGCGAAAAGGTGGCGATGCCCGTGGCGCTTGCGCCGACCGGCATGACGGGCATGCAGCATCCCGACGGCGAGATGCTGGCGGCGCAGGCGGCGGAGGAATTCGGCGTGCCGTTCACGCTGTCGACGATGAGCATCTGCTCGATCGAGGACGTCGCATCCGTGACCAAGAAGCCGTTCTGGTTCCAGCTCTATGTGCTGCGCGACAAGGATTTCGTCCTCGATCTCATCGACAGGGCGAAGGCGGCGAAATGCTCGGCGCTGGTGCTGACGCTCGACCTGCAGATTCTCGGCCAGCGCCACAAGGATATCCGCAACGGGCTTTCGGCACCGCCGCGCTTCACGCCCAAACACATCTGGCAGATGGCGACCAGGCCGGGCTGGTGCTTTGGCATGGCCGGCACCCAGCGCCGGACCTTCCGCAACATCGTCGGCCACGCCAAGGGTGTCGGCGACCTCACTTCGCTGTCGTCGTGGACGACGGAGCAATTCGATCCGCATCTGTCGTGGAAGGACGTCGCCTGGATCAAGGAGCGCTGGGGCGGCAAGCTGATCCTAAAGGGCATCCTCGACAAGGAGGACGCGCTGATGGCGGCCAAGACCGGCGCCGACGCGATCATCGTCTCCAATCATGGCGGACGCCAGCTCGACGGTGCGTCGTCGTCGATCGCAGTGCTCGAAGAGATCGCCGACGCGGTCGGCGATACGATCGAGGTTCATATGGATGGCGGCATCCGCTCGGGCCAGGACGTGCTGAAGGCGCTGTGCCTCGGCGCCAAGGGCACCTATATCGGCCGGCCTTTCCTTTACGGCCTGGGCGCGCTCGGCAAGGACGGCGTCACAAAAGCCTTGGAAATCATCCGCAAAGAGATGGACATAACGCTGGCGCTGTGCGGAAAGCGTCTGGTGACCGACATGGGCAAGGATCAGCTACGGCGTTAGACTCCCGTGACGGCCCGATCACGGAGACAGCGGAAGCATTGGCGGAGCACGGCATTCATTTTCTCGACGCGCGCGGACCAGACGGCATGCGTCTCTACGCGATCGGCGACGTGCACGGCCGGCTCGATCTGCTGGTCGCCATGCACCGCCGGATTGCGGCCGAGATCCATCAGGCGCGGCCGGCTGACTGGCGTGTCATTCATCTCGGCGACTATGTCGACCGCGGCCCGGACTCCAAGAGCGTCGTCGATTTCCTGATCGAAATTCGAAAACGCGACCCGCGCTACCTGATGCTCGCCGGCAATCACGACATCGGCTTCCTCGATTTTCTCGATGCCCCCGATCCGGATGGGCTTTTCATACGCTATGGCGGCATCCAGACCGCGCAATCCTATGGCGTGGTGATCAATGAAGGCGGCAATGCATGGTTTGGCAGGTCCGAAGCGGCGTTGCGGCAGGGGCACGCGGCGCTGGTCGAGGCCGTGCCGAAAAGCCATGTCGACTTCCTGCGCTCACTGCCGTTTTCACTGACCTTCGGGGACTTCTTCTTCTGTCATGCCGGCATCCGGCCCGGCATTGCACTGGAAATGCAAAGCATGCAGGATCTGATCTGGATCCGCGACGTCTTCCATAACCATCCAGGCCTCCACCCGAAGATCGTGGTGCATGGCCATACGCCGGTGCCGGAGCCGGAGGTGATGGTCAATCGCGTCAATATCGACACGCTCGCCTGGCAGTCCGGAACCCTCACCGCGCTCGTCGTGGACGGCGCGGACAAGCGTATCCTGGTGGTGTCAGGTGAGAAGGCTTAGCGAAGCGCGGCGGTGACGCCGTAGCCGTCGACGGCGTTGTGGTTGTTGGCTGCGTCGCCAGCGTAGGTGCCGAGGCCGCACAGCGCGATGGCCGACAACATGGCAAAGGACAGAAGCGCTGCTTTCACGGACGTCATCTCTTGTTGGGCTTTCTGCATCTGTGCACGAGGCGGGTTACCAATGGGTTGAAACGGAAAATACGCCTCAAAGTTTCGGCGACTTCGCGCTTCTAGGCATGTTCTGTATCGGAGGTGTGTCGCGCGAGTGACACAAAGGGTTCATCGCGTTGCACACCAGATGCAGAGCGCGTGCCTTCTAGGGCGGCGGGCCGCCACAAGCCAAGGACGAAACAAGCTGTCCACAGCGGATTCTTGCCGGCGTGCCAAATATGCAACGTCGATACCGGCAAGCCTCAGATCGCCGCCACCCAGGCGCGGGCGATGGCCAGGCCGGCGGCATCGGCATCCGGTCCGTTGCGGGCCATTTCGTCGTCGAGCCGGTCGTTCCAGTCCGGATGCCGCTCGGCTATGAGCGGGGCGAAGGTCCTGCTCCAGTCGCGGACCATCGGCCGGTCCGCCTCGAAGTGGAACTGAAAGCCATAGACGGCGCGGCCGATGCGAAACGCCTGGTTCTCGGCGACGGTATTGCCGGCGAGCCGCACGGCATCTTCAGGCAAGACAAAAGTGTCGTCGTGCCATTCGAAGATCGGGAAATTTTCGGGCAGCGCCGCGAGCACCGGGTCGGTCTTTGCAGCCGGAGTGAGCGAAACCTCGTGCCAGCCGAATTCAGAGGCGCCGCCGATCCGGTTCTCGCCGCCGAAGGCGCGCGCGACCAGTTGGCTGCCAAGGCAGATACCGAGCACGGCGCGATCCCTGTTCGCGAAATCGCGCGTCAGGTCGAGCAGTCCAGGAAAATACGGGCATATCTCGTCATCCAGCGCGTTCTGGGCGCCGCCGAGCACGACCATGGCATCGTGCGCATCGCCGTCCCGCGGCAGCGTCTCGCCGCGATAGGGCCGGCGCAGGTCGATATCGGCGCCCGCCTCGACAAGTGCCGCGCCGATCTGGCCAAGGCCCTCACTGTCGAAATTCTGGACCACCAGCACCCGCATCGAAAAACCTGCTGACATGAAAATGATGCGACGAGCGATATCATGCCGCCATCATTCCAGCCAAGATGCGTGTTCGGGGAGAAAGCTATGCCACTGCAGAACCGGGTCGACCCGTTCGGGGTGATCCACGCCGTGCCCGAACGCGGCTTGTTCATGGGCAACCGCGGCATCATCCATGACCCCGAAACGAAGACGCTGCTGAAGAAGCGCTGGGCGCTGCATGCCTGGATCATCTGCGTCTGCGAATTCGGCGACGTGCGGCGCGAGCCGATGGGCAGAAACAGACCAGCAGGCAAAGCAGGCTGGACTGAACTGTTCTTCCTCGATGAAGTGACGGCGCTCTCGGCCGGGCATCGGCCCTGCTTCTTCTGCCGGCGCGAGCGGGCGAGCGACTTCGTCCAGCGCTTCGGCGCGGCCTTCGGCATCGCCGAGCCGAGAGCGCCGCATGTCGACAAGCGGCTGCACAAGGAGCGGCCGGCGGCGGGTGGACGGGCACCGGTGGTATCCGCGGAAGACCTTGCCGGTTTGCCGGACGGCGCCATGGTTGCGGACGGCGGCAACGCCTACGCGATGCGCGGCGGCAAGGCATTACGCTGGTCGTTCGCGGGCTATGGCGATCCGGTGGGGTTTAAGGGCTTTGCCGACCGTGCAATCCGCCTGCTCACGCCGACCACCACCGTTTCCGTGCTGAGGCAAGGCTACGAACCGGTGTGGCATCCTTCCGCCGAGGCTTGACGCCGGAAGCGGGCTCGCTCATTCCTCGGCGATGCGCGCCAATTACAAGATGCAGCGGCTGTTCGTGCCGGACGACCTCGGACCGGATATCGAGTTCGAGGCGAGCCCGCAGCAGAGCCATTACCTGATGCATGTGCTGCGGCTCGGCGAAGGCGCCGAAATCCTGGTGTTCAACGGCCGCGACGGCGAGTGGTCGGCGGCAATCGCCGCGAAATCGAAAAAGGCGGCGCGGCTGAAGGTGCTGACCCTGCAGCGGCCGCAGCCGCCGCTGCCCGATCTCGTCTATTGCTTTGCGCCGCTGAAGCAGGGCCGGCTCGATTATCTGGTGCAGAAGGCGGTCGAGATGGGCGCCGGCATCCTGCAGCCGGTCGTCACCCAGCACACGCAAGTGGCAAAGCCCGGCATCGAACGCCTGCGCGCCAATGTCGTCGAGGCCGCCGAACAATGCGGCATCCTGGCGGTGCCGGAGGTGCGCGAAGCGGAAAAGTTCGAACGCCTGCTGACAGGCTGGGACAAGGAGCGGCGGTTGATCTTCTGCGACGAGGATGCCTCCACCAACAATCCCCTGCCCACGCTGCAAGCGGTGCGGGAGAAGAAGTTCGGGCTGCTGGTCGGGCCCGAGGGCGGGTTTTCCGACGAGGAGCGAAGGATGCTGAGGGCGCTGCCTTTCGTCACGGCCATTCCGCTCGGTCCGCGCATCCTGCGCGCCGACACGGCGGCGGTGGCGGCGCTGGCGGTGATACAGGCAACAATCGGGGATTGGTGATCAATTCCAGTTACCCGTGGCTCAGGATTTTTCGCTTGATCGTCTACTGACATTTCGTCCATCTAGCGCCGGCGGTCGTCCGACCGCCTGCAGCGCCGCGTGTCCTTTCGGACGCGCACAGGACGTTGTAGCACTTTTGGGCTGGCGCATGATCCCCAGCGAAAATCGATGTCGATTTTCGGGGTCCTGCGCCGAGAGGGCTTTTCATGGCGCGCGACACAACCGATTTCCGGCCCATCGAAGGCGTCGACGAGCTTGTCGAGCATCTGGCCGAAGGCAACAAGCCGCGCGACAAATGGCGCATCGGCACCGAACACGAGAAGTTCCCGTTCTATGTCGACGGCAATGCGCCGGTGCCCTATGGCGGCGAGCGCGGCATCCGCGCCCTTCTCGAAGGCATGCAGGAAAAACTCGGCTGGGACCCGATCATGGATGCCGGCCGCATCATCGGCCTGGTCGAGCCGACCGGCCAGGGCGCGATCTCGCTGGAGCCCGGCGGCCAGTTCGAACTGTCCGGGGCGCCGCTGGAGACGATCCACCAGACCTGCCGCGAAGGCAATGCGCATCTGGCGCAGGTGCGCGAGATCGCCGAGCCGATGGGCATCCGCTTCCTCGGCCTCGGCGGCAGCCCGAAATGGTCGCTCGCCGAGACGCCGAAAATGCCGAAATCGCGCTACGAGATCATGACGCGCTACATGCCCAAGGTCGGCACCAAGGGCCTCGACATGATGTACCGCACCTGCACCATCCAGGTGAATCTCGACTTCGAGAGCGAGGCCGACATGCGCCGCAAGATGCAGGTGTCGCTGAAGCTGCAGCCGCTGTCGACGGCGCTGTTCGCCAACTCGCCCTTCACCGAGAGCCGGCCCAACGGATTGCAGAGCTGGCGCGGCGACATCTGGCGCGACACCGACAACCAGCGCTCGGGCCTGCTCGAATTCTGCTTCTCGCCCGATTTCGGCTTCGCCGACTATGTCGAATGGGCGCTCGACGTGCCGATGTACTTCGTCATCCGCGACGGCCGCTACCATGACATGACGCATGTCACCTTCCGCCAGTTCATGGCGGGTGCGGCCCGCAACGAGGTACCCGACGGGCTGCCGACGATGGGCGATTGGGCAAACCATCTGTCGACGCTGTTCCCCGACGTGCGATTGAAGCGTTTCCTTGAAATGCGCGGCGCCGATGGCGGGCCGTGGCGGCGCATCTGCGCGCTGCCGGCCTTCTGGGTCGGGCTGCTCTACGACGCGGCGGCGCTCGACGCTGCCGAGGCGCTGACCTCGAGCTGGACCTATGAGGAGGTGCTGGCGATGCGCAATGCCGTGCCGGAACAGGGCATTTCGGCGCCGTTCCGCAACACGAGCCTGCGCGAAATCGCCCGCGAGGCGCTCGTCATCTCGCGCATGGGGCTGAAGAACCGCGACCGCAAGAACCGCGACGGCTACGACGAAACCTCGTTCCTCAGCACGCTTGACGAAGTCGTGGCGCGCGGCACCACCAGCGCCGAGGAGCTGCTCTCCGCCTATCACACGCGCTGGGGCGGCTCGATCGAGCCGGTGTTCATGGAATATGCGTATTAACCGTTCGCTATCCGCGTGACCCTGTCGCTCGGGAAAAGTCGCTTCAATCAGAAATGGAAACGAATTAGGCTCTCTCCACGAGAATTTTCCCGAGGAGAAAACCAATGCCTTCCTTGTTCGACATTCTGGCGCAGGCCCAGAACGGCAACGGCATGCAGGCTCTGGCCCAACAGTTCGGGCTTTCGCAGCAGCAGGCGCAATCGGCGGTCGAGGCGCTGCTGCCGGCCTTTTCACAGGGGCTGAAGCGCAACACGTCCGACCCCTACGGGCTCGGCTCCTTCATGACGGCAATGGCCAGCGGCCAGCACGCCAAATATTTCGAGGACGCAAGCCGGGCTTTCTCGCCGCAGGGCGTCGATGAAGGCAACGGCATTCTGGGGCATCTGTTCGGCTCGAAGGACCTGTCCCGCGCCGTTGCCAGCCAGGCTGCGCAGGCGAGCGGCGTCAGCCAGCAGATCTTGCAGCAGATGCTGCCGGCCGTGGCTTCGATGATGATGGGCGGCCTGTTCAACCAGACCACAAATCAGATGCAGGCAGCCGGCGGATTCAGCGGCGGCGGCAATCCGCTCGGCGAGATCATCGAGCAGATGATGCGGCAGGCCGGTGGACAGCCGCCGGCAGCACAGCAGCGCCAGGCGCCACAACCCGCGAACCCGATGGACAATCCACTCGGCAAGGTGCTGCAGGACATGTTCGGCGGCGGTGCGCAGCAGCCGCAAAGCCAGCCGCAGCAGGCGCCCGATCCCTACGGCGACAATCCGCTCGGCAAGGTGCTGCAGGATATGTTCGGCGGCGGCGCGCAGCAGCCGCAAAGCCAGCCGCAGCAGGCACCCAACCCCTATGGCGACAATCCGCTCGGCAAGGTGCTGCAGGATATGTTCGGCGGCGGCGCGCAGCAGCCTCAGCCGCAGTCGCGTCAGGCGCCTCCGCAACCCCAAGCGCCCCAGCCGCAGGCCAATCCGAGCGGCAGGCCAAGGAATCCGTTCGACGATTTGTTCGGCAAGATGTTCGAGACGGGCGCGCAACAGCGCGACGATTACCAGAAGGGCGTGGAATCGATCTTCGATCAGTTCAAGAGAGGAATGGATCGGCGGTAGGGCTTGTCGCTGACCCACGCGGCGTCGTCATCCTGGGGCGGAGCAAGGAGCGAAGCGACGCGGCGCAGACCCCAGGATCCATGCCGTGATTTGAGAGCGCCGCTGCGGTGCAAAATTCTGCTCCGCTGCATCCTCGGCTGAGGTCACCGGGATGGATCCTTGGGTCTGCGCTCCGCTTCGCGTCGCTACGCCCAAGGATGACGAAGTTGAGGAAAAATGCCCGGTCCTCTGGGACCGGGCAGGATGCAGGCGGGCCGGAGGGGATCCGGCAGGGAGTGGGAGCCTGCGATAATCCTTGGTGACGTCGAACTTCAAAAAGGTTCAACGCCACAGAAACAGCAACGCGCTCAGGTCACCTTGCGGGCAATATCCTCGATCGTCTCAGTGCGATCGGTCGCGATGGCGCGAAGCCTCTCGGTTGGATCGCGGCCAAACGGCACATCGATGGCGACGTGAAGGTCGGCGCGCGTCAAGCCGATGTCGGCAAGTTCGGCGTCCGACATATCGCCAAGGCGATAGAAGGCGCGGCGGTTTTTCCAGGCGCGATAGACGTTGGAGATGGTGTTGACCACACGCGTCGCAACGGCCGGACGCGACGTGATGCGCGGGGTCTCGGTGGCGAAATCTAACGTAGCCATGTCGGTCTCCTTCATTCCGATGGACGAAGATGGGCGATCGGCGCTGGCGACAGCGGCCGTTCGGGTCCCGATTCACTTAAAAAGGTGCATGTCGTCGTCCTAAAACCGGTGACCACTTTAGGCGACATGCATTGCCTTCATGTGGACAACTGAGAATTTGCCACGGTGCGATTGATTAATCCAACGAATGTTTCTAATCTTTAGCATCAACACTGGTGATGGATTGGACCGATGAAAGCGCCACTCGATCTCGATCAGTTGCAGACCTTCATCTCGATTGTCGACACCGGCAGCTTTACCCGCGCGGCAGAAGAGGTTCATCGGACCCAGTCGGCGGTGTCGATGCAGATGCGCCGGCTGGAGGAACGGATCGGCAAGCCGCTGTTCGAAAAGGACGGGCGCACCAACAAGCTGACCGAGGATGGCGACAGGCTGCTCTCCTACGCAAGACGGCTGCTGTTTCTCAATCGCGAAACGCTGGCCGCCTTCGACGACCGGCGGCTCGAAGGCACGATCCGCATCGGCACGCCGGACGACTACGCCGATCGCTTCCTGCCCGAGATCATGGCCCGCTTCGCCCGTTCCAATCCACGTGTCGAGCTGACCGTCATCTGCGAGCCGACGCCGGGGCTGGTCGAGCATATCAAGCGCGGCAATCTCGATCTGGCGCTGGTGACGCACAATGACGCGCACGGCCAGTCGGAAGTGGTGCGGCGCGAACCGCTGCTGTGGGTCACCTCGGCCAACCACGCGACACATGAGCAAGACACGTTGCCGATGGCCTTCGGCCGGCCGAACTGCATCTGGCGGCGGGCCGCCGTCGACGTTCTCGACCGGCAGAACCGCGACTACCGCATCCTGTTCACCAGCTTCTCGGCCACCGTCATCACCGCCGCGGTGCTTTCCGGCCTGGCGATCTCGGTGCTGCCGGAATGCGCGCTGCGGCCCGGCATGCGGGTTCTGGGCGACGCCGACGGGTTCGGCACCCTGCCCGATTGCCGTATCGGCATCATGCGCGGTCAGACGTCGCGCCCGGAGATCGTCGACGCGCTGGCCCGTCACATTTCGGAAAGCCTCGACAATATTTCCGTGCCGCTCGGCGATGAGACGGGAACCTTCGACTTCGCAGCACTCGCCTTTTCGAAGATGAAGCGGACCAAGCCGAACCAGATCCTGCCGGGCTGGTGAAGGACCCCGCAATTTGGACCGGCACCGAACACAGCCGACTTGACGCGGACGCACAACCGCCCCCCAATCGGTCCATGAGCGACGCAGTATCCGAATCACGCACCAATGCCGCCGAATACACGGTGAGCGAGATTTCCGGCGCGCTGAAGCGCACCGTCGAGGATGCTTTCGGCAATGTGCGGGTGCGCGGCGAGATTTCAGGCTATCGCGGGCCGCATTCCTCCGGCCATGCCTATTTCTGCCTGAAGGACGACCGCGCGCGGCTCGACGCCGTGGTGTGGAAGGGCACGATGGGCCGGCTGAAATTCCGCCCCGAAGAGGGCATGGAGGTGATTGCCACAGGCCGGCTCACCACCTACCCTGGAAAGTCCAACTACCAGATCGTCATCGACAATCTGGAGCCGGCCGGCGCCGGGGCGCTGATGGCGCTGCTGGAAGAGCGCAAGCGCCGGCTGCAGGCCGAAGGCCTGTTCGATGCCGGCCGCAAGCGCCTGCTGCCGTTCATGCCGCGCGTCATCGGCGTCGTCACCTCGCCGACAGGCTCCGTCATTCGCGACATCATCCATCGGATCAAGGACCGGTTCCCGCTGCATGTGCTTGTGTGGCCGGTGCGGGTGCAGGGCGAGACGACAGCCAAGGAAGTGACCGCCGCCGTCAACGGCTTCAACGCGCTGCCATGGGATGGCGCCATCCCGCACCCCGACCTGTTGATCGTGGCCCGTGGCGGCGGCAGCCTCGAGGACCTTTGGGGGTTTAATGACGAGGCGCTGGCCCGCGCCGTTGCCGCCTCTCGCATTCCGGTGATCTCCGCCGTCGGCCACGAAACGGACTGGACGCTGATCGACCTGGCGGCGGATGTGCGGGCGCCGACACCGACGGGGGCCGCCGAGATCGCCGTGCCCGTGCGCGCCGACCTCGAAGTGACGCTTGCCGGCCTTGGCGCGCGGCTCAAGACCGCGGCATCGCGCAATTTCGAACGCAAGCGCCAGGCGGTGCGTGCAGCTGCCCGTGCGCTGCCCTCGCCCGACCAGTTGCTGGCGTTGCCGCGCCGGCGCTTCGATGAGGCGACGAGCCGGCTTGGCCGGGCGCTGTCCGTCAGCATCGACCGCAAGAGGGCCCGGCTTCAAGGCCAGCGGCTGACACCGGCCACTCTGTCGCGACGCATGAACGAGGCCCGCACACTGGCAGGCCGTGATCTCGCTCGCGCGCAAGCGGCGTTCTTCGCCATCGTGCGCGAGCGGCGAACGCGGTTTTCGCGCACGGCGGTGCGGCTGTCGCCCGCGCCGATCGCGAGGCGGCAGAAGTTGCAGGGAGATGCCTTGGCGGCGTTGTCACGGCGACAGGACCGGGTAATTTCCGTACGGCTCGAACGCTTGCGCGGGAAACTGACCCAGGCCGACCGGCTGCTGGCGACGCTGTCGCACAAGGCGGTGCTGGCGCGGGGCTTTGCCCTGGTGAAAGACGCCGACGGCGCTGTGATCAAGCAGGCGGCGGACGTGGTGTCGGGCATGGCACTTTCGCTGGAGTTCGCCGACGGAACCGCCGATGCGGTTGCGACCAGCGGTGCCGCACGGCCGAAGACAAGTGCAAAGCCGGCCGCCAAAGCCAAAGAGCCCGGCAATCAAGGTTCCCTGTTCTGAGTGCCGATGATTCCCGGCGCATGACTTCCGAATGCCTATGACTTCCGAATGCCCATAATTCCCGAGCGCGAATGACCGACAATCCGCATCACCAGAGGACGCTTTCCGGCAGGCCGCGGGCGAGAAGTTTCGGCATAAGTTTTGACGGCACGCCCGGACCGTTCAACGCCATCACCGATGTGCCTGGCGTTGCGGTCGGTTACTCGACCCTGATTTCGGGCGACGGTGCGCTGGCGGTCGGCAAGGGGCCGGTGCGCACCGGTGTGACCGCCATCCTGCCCAGACCGCGCGCCGACTTGGCCACGCCGGTTTTTGCCGGCACCTTCAGCCAGAACGGCAATGGCGAATTGACCGGCTCGTACATCATCGAAGAGACCGGTGCCTTCAATTTTCCGATCACCATCACCAACACGCATTCCTGCGGCGTTTCACGCGATGGAACACTGCGCTGGATGCAGGGCGTGCTGCCGGCCGCGCTCGACAGCGCCTGGGGCCTGCCGGTGGCGGCGGAAACCTATGACGGTTTCCTGAATGACATCAACGGCCACCATCTCAGGTTCGAGCATGTCGCCATGGCTCTCGATGGCGCGACCAGCGGACCGATCGAGGAAGGCAGCGTCGGCGGCGGCACCGGCATGATCGCCTTCGATTTCAAGGCTGGCTCCGGCACGGCATCGCGCATCGTCGAGCGGCAAGGCCGGCGCTACACGGTTGGCGCGTTCGTGCAGGCGAATTTCGGCGAGCGGAGCAATTTCACCATTCGCGGCTTGCGCGCCGGGCCCGATCTCGTGGAACCGGCGATCCGCGAAAGCACGCCGCGCGCCGAAAAGGGCTCGATCATCGGGATCGTCGCCACCGATGCGCCGTTCCTGCCGCATCAGATGAAGCGGCTGGCCCGCCGGGTGCCGCTCGGCGTCGCCATGACCGGCGGGTTCGGCTATCATAGCTCGGGCGACATTTTCCTGGCCTTTTCGACCGCCAATTCCGAGGCGGCACTGGCGCCGTCAGGCCAGATCGCCAGCGCCGATTTCATCCCGGATACCGACATCGATCCGTTCTTCGACGCCGTGATCCAAGGTGTGGAGGAAGCGATCCTCAATGCGCTGGTCGCCAACGACGACATGACCGGGCGCGACGGCAATTTCGTGCCGGCGCTGCCGAAGGCATGGCTCAAGAGTAAATTCGGTGCAGGTCGGGGGACGTAAGACGGCATGCGTCACACGCGTCGCGTAGGTCCTCGCCGGGTCCGGCTTATCACTCGTCAGGCCTATCCGAATTCTTTTCGTCCTGGTCGGCTTCGGCCGCCTCTTCCAGCTTCGACGCGATAAGCTCCTGAATGTCGCCGACCTCTTCCTGGATATCCTCCAGCGGTATGCCGGCCTCGGCCGCCTTGGCGGCGCATTCCTTGGCGAGAGTCTCGGCCTGGTCCTCGATCCTGTCCAGCGAGGACTGGCACTGGACCTTTTCGCCGATCCACTCCTGCAAGAACTCGATCGCGTGTTCACTCATACTGCTGTTCCCTGGCGGCTGCGCCGGTTGGTAATCATAAACATCAGCGTCCCCGAAAAGATGCATGCTCCCATTCCAACCGAGTCGTCGTCACCCGGCAAGCCGATCTTGTCCAAGCTCCACAGAGCTGAAGGAAATCGAAGGTTCAAGAGCACGTTCTAATTCTTGAGGAGATTCTAGTTCTCGAGGAAACCGCTACCGCTGGCTGGATCGCTTGCGACCCTGAGATACTGTTTCTGTTTGCTTTTCCCGGCCTCAAGGCCGATTTGCATCACAATAGGTGTCACAATACGTAGCGCATCCACGGCACTCTCACCGGCACAAATCGTGATGAGCCGTCGAAGCCGCCGCTATATAGGGACATCCTCATGCAATGTCGACCCTGCTCGCCATCCTGCTTCTTTCCGTCGCGGCGAAGGACCCCGACTTGCAGCGATTCGCAAAGGTCCCGGCATGCCTGATGGCCCCTCAGCACGCTCACCAAGGATTCGCTCGGGAAGTGAGTATCGATCGAAAATCCCGGCCTATCCGCCAACCATGAGCTTGACGACTTCGTCATGGTTGGTTTGCGAGATCTTGCGCTCGCCGGCCTGGACGCCGCGGCGCAGCACGACGATGCGGTCGGAAACGGCGAAAATATCCTGGAGATTGTGCGAGATGAAGATCACGCCCCGCCCTTGCGCCTTGAGCTGGTGGATGAGCGAAATGACCTTGCGCTGTTCGGGCACGCCGAGGGCCGCGGTCGGTTCGTCCATGATCAGAATCTGCGCGTCCCAATAGACGGCCCGGCCGATGGCGACAGCCTGCCGCTGACCGCCGGAGAAATTGCTGACCGGGGCGTTGAGCCGGCTGACATGGAAATCCAGCCGCCCCATGGTCTGCTTGGCGGCGACGGCCATGGCCTCGCGATCGAGCACCGGCAAGAAGCCGAAGGCCTTGCGCATGGGTTCCCGGCCGAGGAAGATGTTGGCGCCAATGGACAAATTGTCGGCGAGAGCGAGATCCTGATAGATGGTTTCGATGCCTTTTTCGCGTGCCTCATGCGGCGTCGCAAATGTCACCGGCTGCCCCCTCAGCAGAATTTCACCGCCTGTCGGCTGAAAGACGCCCGATATCGCCTTGATCAGCGTCGTCTTGCCGGCGCCGTTGTCGCCCGCCAGGGCCACCACCTCGCCCGGCCGCACGACCATGGAGAAATCATTGAGTGCCCGGACAGCACCAAAATGCTTGGAAAGGTGTCGGACTTCGAGAAGGGGTGTGGTTTGTTCTGAACTATTCATCCTGGCGAGCTCCACTGAACCGGCGCTGCGCCTGGTCGATAAGAACGGAGATAATGATGACGAGGCCGACGGCGATGAACTGCCAGAACGGCTCGACATTGACGAAAACCAGCCCGTATTGAATGACCGCGATCACCAAGGCGCCGGCGACTGTCCCGAAGATAGTGCCGGAGCCGCCGAACAGGCTGGCGCCGCCGATCACCACCGCTGCGACGCTGTCGAGCAGCAAGGGCTCGCCGGCCTGGGCCGCGCCCGCGGCGAAACGCGCTGCATAGAGCGCGCCGCCGAGGCCGGCGCACATCGCCGAAAGCACATAGAGGCGCAGGATATGGCCCCTGATGTCGATGCCGGCACGACGCGCCGCCTGCACGTTGGCGCCGATAGCGTAATTGTGCTGGCCGAACCGGGTCTGGCTCAGGATGTAGTGCATCACGACGACGAAAACGGCGGCAATGATGACGAGATAAGGCACACTGTAGAACCTGCCGTTGCCGAGCAGCGCGAACCAGGAATTCTGGACCGGCACCGTCGTGCCGCCGGCCATCAGGAAAGCAGCGCCGCGCGCCACGCCGAACATGCCAAGCGTGCCGATGAAAGGGGGAATTCTCAGGCGTGAGATCAGCAATCCGTTGATGACGCCAGGCACCCCTGCGACAATCACGGCCGCCAGAATACCCGCCAGCATGGCCAGTGGCAGCGGGATTGCGGCTCCCGCCATGTTCGTAGCGTGGGCCGCGACGACGGCCGCAAGGCCCATGATGAAGCCCAGCGAGAGGTCGATGCCCCCCGAAATGATGACGAATGTCTGTCCGGTCGCCAGCAGCAACGGCGCCACGGCGAAGATCGCAATGGACTGCAGGTTGAACGGATTGAGCATGAAGGTCGCGCCGAAGGAGAGCCTCGACCAAACCTCGAAACAGATGATCAGGCCGGCGAGGAACAGCCAGGCGCGCCCCTCGGCGATGCGTCTGAGCCAAGTCCTGGCCGGATCACCGTGGTCGGCCTGAGGGGCGACATGGGTTTCGCTTTGCTCGGTTGGCGATGTTGAAGTCATTGATGGTTCCGATCCGCGGCGCGGCCTCCGTCAACAGGTCCCTGGGAGACCCGGCACAGGTCTCCTCCCGGCAGGCCGGAAGAAGACCAAGCTGGTTTGGACTCATTCGGAATAAAGGTACTTCGAGATGTTCGGATCAGCGATGTTGGACTTGTCCATGATCGTAAAGCCGGTGCCGATCGCAACCGGGATCGACTGGTCGGTCAGGTGGGCATAGGCCGACATGACACCGAAATAGCCGATTTCCGCGGGATGCTGGGCAATCGCTACGTCGACAAGGCCGGTGTTGATGTTGTCGACAATGCTGGTCGGCGCGTCGAACGCCACGACCTTGACGGTGCCAGTCTGCCCGGCCTGCTGGACGCCATTCGCCGCGCCAAGCGCGGAGAAAAGGTTTGCACCGAACACGCCAACGAGATCGGGATTGCGCGCGAACACGGCCTGTAGCTGGGAGGCCGCCTTGTTGGCGTCGTTGTCGTTGAATTGGGTTTCGAGAACGGTGATGTCGGGATGGTTGGCCGCCATCTCCTTCTTGAAGCCCTCTTCACGCTGGTCGGTGGTCGAAATGCCAGGCTTGACGTTCGAAACGTAGACCTTGCCCTTTCCGTCTATGGCCTTGGCCAATGCCCGCGCGGCGATCTCGCCGCCCAGAATGTTGTCCGAAGCAATGTAGGACAGTGGGAAATCCGCCTCGCCGGCGCCGGTCTGGTAAGCGCCGCTGCCGATGAAGGTGTCGACGGTGATCACCGGAATGCCGGCGTCATTGGCCTTTCGGAGCGGCTCGACCAATTGAACCTTGTCGGTCGGCGCTATCAGGATGGCGTCCGGCTTCTTGGCAATGACCGCGTCAAGCACGGGGACTTGCGTTACCGGATTGAAATCCGGGGCGCCCTGGAAAACCAGGTTCACACCAAGAGCATCGGCCGCCGCCTGGGCTCCTTTGCGCATGGTGATGTAAAAACCGTCGGTGGTAAGGCCCGGAACTAGAGCAATGGTGAACTTCTTGTCTTGCGCCAAAGCCGGCGTGATCAGCGCTGTTGCGCAGATGGCGAGAGCCGCGAGCGCGGCAACAATCTTCTTCATAACATCCTCCTCATTGTTGGCAGATTTGCCGTTGCGACTGACATCGGAATGACCGTCAATTCGTTCCGGCTAGATGAAGCGCCGACGGCGAGAAACGATCTCGCCTGCTTGCTGTTATGGGCAGCTCCTCCCAAGCGCCCCAGTCGTTAGGTCAGCCAGTCGGTTAGGTCAGCCGGTCGAACCCGACCAGCCGGATGCGCGCAGTCCCGTTCCTAGCCTCCGCAAGGTCCAGAGAACAGCGCCGCTCGGCGCGCATGCGCGCCTAGCTGCAAGGTTGTAACACTTTGCTGAAAGAAATTGCAACCGGGTATTTCCGGGGCCGAAACGCTTTCAAATCGGACAACATCTGTCTGCTCCGCAGATCCCCGTGCGCAGACTATTGACCCAACCCTTTGAAGACACAACCGATGATTTGCGCCGGGGTCGCGAGCCGCCTTCGGTGGGATCAGTTTGGGATCGATCAGGCGTGCCGACGTCGCGTATCGGCGCACACCGCTATCGGGGCGAGACAGCCTCGAGGATGGCCTGGGCCGTCTTCGTGTCCGTTATCAGAGCGTTGATAAGCCTGGCGCGAACTGCACCGATGATTGCCGTCGCCTTCTCCGGCGAGGCGGCAACGCCGATCGCCAGGGGAACAGCTCGAAGCTGGGCCGGCGACATTGCGATCATCCGACCCTCCCCTTCCCATGGGATAAGGGTGCCTTCGGCATCGAAGTAATGGCGGATGACGTCTCCAGCCGCATGAAACAGGGCCTGTTCGCTCAGCGTGGCCGCGCTCGCCTCGGGCGGATTGATGGCATGGGGCAGGCCGATGCCGACGATTGCAACGTCGGTCCGGTCCCAAAGCGCGACGCTGTCGCGGATGGCCGCATCGCCAAGGAAGACCTCACGCAATTCGGAGGACGGCAGATAGGGAGCATGGATGAAATGCGGCGTCCCGCCGAACTCCTCGGCGGCGAGCCGCACAAACTCGTTGATCTGAAAATGCGGCGCCTGCTGCTGCATGCCGCCGGTGGCGGCGACGGTGAGAACGCCGGGAATGCGCGGCAGACCGGCACGGATCACCTCGCGGATGGCTCGCCCCCAGCCGATGGCGACCACCGAGCCGGCTGTCAGGTCCGCTTGCTTGAGCAAGGCGCCTAGCGGTGCAGCCAACGCCGTCAACGCACCCGCCGCCGGCGTTTCGATGACCGCCGCGTCGCGAAGTCCTAGTCCGTCGATCAGCTGCGTGGTGATGCCCTCGGGCGTTGCAAGATCAAGAACCTCGATCCGCACAATGCCCTCTGCCCTCGCCCGCTGCAGGAGACGCGATATGGTCGCGGTGGAGACGCCGAGCCGCCGCGCGATATCGACCTGCGACATCTCCGCCTCGTAATGCAGTTTGGCGACCGTATGCAGCATCGTTCGCGATGCGGCAACATCTTGTGCGGGAGGGACAGACAGCTTGCAATTCCTTTCAGCAATGTGTTACAGACCCGTCGACCGATGGGAGTTATCGCGCAAATTCGGCAGACTCGCAACGTAGGCTCGTTGCAACGGCACATTGCGGGTGAGGCTACTTTTCTCGGTTCGACAGTACATCAAGCGGCAAAAACCTCCCTGCGACGGGCAGGGAAAACTGAAGCCTTTCCTGTTCCACGGATCCGCGCCCTTGGGCGCCAACATCGGACAAAGACCATGACAAAGATGACGACTGCGGAGTTGCGCGGCTACCAGCAGATATGCGGCAAAGACGGGGCAATGATGGCCATCGCCTGTGACCAGCGCGGCGGCATGCGGACCTTGCTTGCGTCGGACCCTGCGGAACAGGCCAAGATCACCAACGACATGCTGGGCGACACCAAATCGGACATCACGCGATACCTCGCCAGCCAGGCATCCTGCGTGCTACTCGACCCGCTCTGCGCGGTGCCGCGGGTTGTCGACGAAGGGGTGCTGAACCGCGATACGGCCCTGCTCATCGGCCTCGACGCCTCGGGCTTCGACGTCTCGCCCGCCGGCTACCGCCTGTCGCGCCTCGTTCCCGACATCGACGCGCGCCGCGTCCGCGAGCTCGGCGGCACCGGCGGCAAGATCATGGTCTATCTCAGGGCCGACCGGCCGGAGGCGAATGAGCACAATGTCGCCATTTTGCGCCAATGCATCGCCGACTTCGGGCAAGAGGACCTCCTGCTCGTCGTCGAGTTCCTGACCTATCAAGTCGAAGGGGAAAGCCTTGAGGAATATACGGCCAAGATCCCCTGGCTGGTCGAAGAAGGCACCCGGATTTCACTGGAATGCGGGGCAAAGGTGCTCAAGCTTCCCTATCCCGGAACGCCGGAAGCCTGCGCCAGGATCACCAGCATGGCTGGCGAGGTGCCGTGGGCGGTCCTGTCCGCCGGCGTCAACCACGAGACTTTCCTTGGCCAGGTCGAGATCGCGATGAAGAACGGCGCATCGGGCGTCATCGCCGGCCGGTCGCTGTGGAAGGACTGCATTTCGCTTGACCGTGACATTCAGCGTGAAAGGCTTAAGACCATTGCAGTGTCGAGATTGCGCGAGCTCCAGGCGGTGATCGGAAACTACCGGCAGAAGGCAGCTTAGCTAGTCCGCACTCACACCAGGCACGCACGGGACGTCATGCCTCTTAGTTCGATGGCCATCGGAATCGATATTGGCGGCACCAATCTGCGCGCCGCCCGCATTTCCGGCACTGGCGAAATCCTGGACCGCATTTCCCAGAAGAGCGCGCCGGACCCGGAGCTCGTGCTATCGCGGATCGCCGAAATGGTGCGCCGGCTCGATTCTCCCGAAGTAGCAAGCATCGGCATCGGCGTCCCCGGACGCGTCGATGCGCGGCTTGGCGCGGTCTTGTCGGGAGGCTATGTCAACCTCGCCTCGATCTCCCTGGCGCAACGGCTGGAAAGCATGGCGGGCAAGCCCGTCGTGATCGACAATGACTGCAACATGGCACTGGTCGCCGAGATGACTGTCGGCGCCGCCAGAGGCCATCGAAACATCGTCATGTTCACCATCGGGACCGGCATTGGCGGTGCCGTGGCGCAGGAGCGGCGGATCGTCCGCGGCAAGGGGACGGCGGGGCAGCTTGGCCATATCGCCGTCGACATATCAGGCGAGCCTTGTGTCTGCGGCCGGCGCGGCTGCGTTGAAACCACCAGCTCCGGCACGGCGCTTGGCCGCCATATCGCACGGGCGGGCCTCGGTCCGGATGTTTCGGTCGACCAGCTTTTTGCCCGGGATGCGGGCGGCGACACGCTGGCGCGCGGCATACTGGAAGCCTGGGCCAAGCCGCTGCGTGCGGCCATCGATACGGCCGTGGCCATGTTTGACCCCGATCTGGTGCTGCTCGGCGGCGGGCTTGGCCTGGCTGCCCACAGGGCGCTTGCCAGGGCCCCCGCCTTGGCTCCCTGGTACCAATGCCCGGTGGAACCGGCGCAACTCGGCGACGACGCCGGCGTCATCGGCGCCGGCCTGCAAGCGCTGGCGACAGTCACAGAAGCGTCACCAGTGTCTTTGCCATCCGTCCCGCCCGACCCCGGCCGGCGTGCCGTGCCGGGCGGGCGTGCCGTGGCTGGCCGGCGTGCCGTGCCCGGCCGGCGCGCCGTGCTCGTCAACGGCATCCCTGCCAGCGGCAAAAGCACGGTCTCGCGCGGCATTGCCGAGCGCATGGGATGGCCATTGCTGGCGCTCGATACGATCAAGAACCCGTTCCTCGAAGTGCTCGGCGGCGGCGATCGTGAATTCAACCGCACACTCGGCCGCGCCAGTTACCAGGCCATCTGGTCGGTCGTCGGCGAAGCGCCAGCGGGCACCATTTTTGTCGTCGATGCCTGGTTCGGCTTCCAGCCACGCCAGGTGCTTGAGGATCACCTGCAAAGGGCCGGCGTCGAGCAAACCGCCGAAATCTGGTGTCATGCGCCCGGCGAGGTTCTGGCCGAGCGCTATCGCGCGCGGCTCGACCAGCGTCCTGCCGGCCATCCCGGAGCGGCCTATATCCCCGAGCTTATCGAACTGGCCCAGCGCGCCGAGCCGCTGCGACGCGGACCGCTATTCGACGTCGACACGACCAGACCGGTCGCCTTCGATGCCATCACGCAATGGCTGCAGGCGACGGTTGCGGCTGACACATAGGCAGTGCGGCCGCCAAACAAATTCAGTGATTTAACGGAGAACCGATGGTACCGTTGGCTGGGATCGAACCAGCGACCTCCGGATCCACAATCCGGCGCTCTAACCATCTGAGCTACAACGGCACGCTTGCCTGAGTGGGACCGAGGGGAATGCTCATTCTCCGCGACCCGCTCTGTCGTCCGGCGATGCGTCCATACGGGCTATCGGAGTTTAATTCAAGGCTTTTGGCCGCGCATGACCCCGAAAATCAGAATCGATTTTCGGAAAGGATCATGCGCAAATCCAAAGCTCTACAGCGTCCTTTGCGCGCCCAAGAGGACGCGGCGCTGTAGGCAAAGATCGCTCCGGCGGCGGCGTCATCTTCGCCGGGCAAAGAAAAAGGCCGGCGGGAGGAGGTGCCGGCCTTTTCCTGTTACGAGCCAGCGGAGGAGGTGCTGGCTGGTCACCCCGGAGAGCAGAGGGAGGAGGTTCCACCCGCCGGGTATTCGCTTTGACGCTATATCTCACATAATCTTATTCGAAGAAATGCGACCTTTTGTTGCATCTTCGAAATATGCGCAAATATTAGGCGGCTTTAATTTCCTTCATCGCCTTCTCGAAGGCGGTCTTGATCGGCTTGGAAACGTCCTCGGCCGCCTTGGAGGCGACGGTCTGGAAATCCTTTGCCTGCTCGACGGTCATCTCGACGCGCTTGCGCAGGAATGCGGTCTGCAACTCGACGGCTTCCGACAGCGACTTGGCGCCGATCAGGGCTTCGAGATGCGAAAAGCCGGCTTCGGTGTTGGCGCGCAGAGCAGCGATGGTCTTGAGCGACAGGTCGTTGGAAGCGGTCTTGACGGTCTCAAAGGTCGACTCCAGTGCCTTCTGGGTCTCCTCGGCGCCGGTCTTCAGCTTGGCGTAGGCTTCTTTCGACTGCTCGACGCCCTTTTCGGCGAAGACGCGAATCTGGTCGGTGGCCTTGGAAGCGTCGAAGCTCGGGAATTCAACGTTTTCGATCGTTTCGGCGGTCTTGGTCTTGGACATTTTCCATCCTTTTCAGCGGCAGCGGCTTTGACGGAAAGCCGTCTCGTTCATGTATGATGGCAATATAAAGGCAAATTTTGTGCATTGCAACATCATTGTTGCAATGCACCATAAATTCTTTCCCAGCGTTAACCACGAGCCCAGAGATTCCTGCTGATGCACGCTATGGCTTGTGGACCTTCGTTCCATCGACTTTTATTAACAAAGTGTTAACTGCAAACTGCCGGCTCCGTGCCAAGAGGGTTCGCCAAGCGCATGCCGTCCGAAAACTACTCTTTCCTCGACGTCGCCGTGCTCGACGAGGTCCGCCAGCGCTTTGCCGCCGGCGACGCGATCGCCCTTCTGTCGGCAGACCTCGAACAGGTGATCTGGGCCAACGGACCGGGGGCGGCGGTGTTCGGCTACCCCGACATCGAGGCCATCATTGGCGCCTCGACAGGGTTGCCGCTGATCGCCAGGCGCCAGATCATGGCGACAAGCGGTTTTCCACAGATCGGCCGCGACCGCGCCATCACGGTCCGGCTGGCGACCGGCCTGACCAGCCGAGCGGTTGGCTTTCTGGCCAGCGCGGTGACGATGCCGGACGGCGAAAACGCGATCATGCTGGCGGTGCCGGCGACGCAGACCGGCTCGCGCAGCGCCGCAGAGATCGCCGCTCGGGCCATCAGCGGCTTTACCGAAGACAGTCATTTCATCGCCTTCGTCGACGCCAAGGGCAGCATCGAGGCCGCTTCGGATGGCTTTTCGGCGCTCGGCATCTTGCCCGAGACGCTGGCGGCGCTTGTGGCCGATGTGGCGAACGAGAGCGACCGTATCGTCAAGCGCCTCGTTCCAGGCGGCACCACTTCCTATCCGGCCGGCCTTGCCCGGCTGACGGATGAACGGCACCTGCTGGTGGTGATCGACGAGGATCAGCTTGACGCCGAAGCCTCTGCCGGCGAGCGCGGCGCGGAGACGCAAACCGGCACCAATACGGCAGCGGCGGATGCCGCAGTCCAGCCAGAAGCAGTTCAGGACAACCTGCCGACAACGACAGTCGCGGAAATCGCCCCGGCGGCCGTCGAAGACATCTCCGCATCGGCGGAGCATGACATTTCCGACGCGGCCGAGGAGAGCCCCGAAGCAGCCGGCGGACCGCCCGCGCAGCATGACCATTGGTATTTCAGCCCCGACGAGGCGCCGGGCCGACCGTATGCGTCCAGGCAGACCGAGGCGCCGGCCGTATCGGATGCTTCGGCGGGAAATACCGTACAAGATGCCCCCAGGGGTGCCTCTCCGGCCGGACGCTCCATCCCGGCGATCGACCGAGCGGCTCCCCCCCTGCGTTTCGTCTGGCGCACCGACGCCGAGGGCAGGTTCAGCACCCTGTCGCCGGAATTCGCGGAGATCGTCGGCAAGCCTGCCGCCGATGTGATCGGCCGGCGCTTCAGGGACGTCGCCGCCACGTTCGGCCTCGACGCGTCCGGCGAGATCGCCGGCCTGCTCGACCGGCGCGACACCTGGTCCGGCCGCTCCGTGCTGTGGCCGGTGGCCGGCACCGATTTTAAGATACCCGTCGATCTGGCGGCGCTGCCCGTCTACGGCCGCAGCCGCGCCTTCGAAGGTTTTCGCGGATTCGGCGTTGCCCGCACCGGTGATGCGGTGGCCGATCCGGAAGCGATCGGGATGGCGCTTGTCCCCAATGGTGCGGCCGCCGCAGCCGTCGAGCCGGAGGTCACGGAGACTGCGCCCGAAGCGTCTGAGGAAACTGACGATCCGTTCAAGGGCGAGGTGCCGGCGCTGACCATCGTGCCGAAGCCGGAACGGCGTTTTGCCGACAAGGTGATCCGGCTGGCGGAGCACAGGCAGCCGGCAAACAACAAGGGGCTGTCGACGCTGGAACGCAGCGCATTCCGTGAGATCGGCGAGCGGCTCAAGAGGGACAATACAACCCCGGCCGAAAAGCCCGATGCCGAAAGGCCGGCAGAATCGACTGCGGCGGAACCGCCCGAAAGCGATGCCGAAGACGAGAAGGATGTCGCAAGGCTCGACGGCGAGCAGCCGAAATCAACGGTGCCCGACATCTCAGGCTCGCTGCTCGACTACGCCGACCGGGACGATGCGACCGACAACGGCGACGGTGCGCCGGTTTCCGAGCCGGACAAGGCGGCGCAAGAGATCACCGAACCCACCGACACGGACAATCGATCGACCTCCGTCGAAGACGACGACTCGATGACGGCCGCCGATTTCCGCGACGCGGAAGACAGCGAGGACTGGGCACGGTCCGATGACGATGAAACCCGTTCGTCAGCCGATGACATCGGCGATGCCGGTGACGTGGAGCCAGCGCCCGTCGAGCGGCCGCGCCTGCAGGTGCCGCCACTCAAGCTCGAAGGGTTCGTGCCATCGGCTTTTTCGGCAGGAGACAACAACAAGGCTCCGGATATCTCTATCCTCGGCAAGCTGCCGGTGCCCCTGCTCATCCATTCCGGCGACGACCTCCACTACGCGAATGAGGAATTCCTCAGCCTGACCGGCTATGACACGCTCGACGATCTGGAGGATGCCGGTGGCCTCGGAGCGCTGTTTGCCGATCCTTACGACGACAGCGCTTCCGACGGAACCGATCACGCGTTGCGGCTGAAGGCGCGTGACGGCCAGGAGTTCCCGATCGAGGCCATTCTGCGCTCGGTTCCGTGGCGTGGCGGCAAGGCGCTGATGCTGGTCGTGCGCCGGTCCGGCGACGACGCACCAATTCCGCACGGTGCCGCCGACGACCAGATGCAGCCGGACATTTCCGAACTCAAGGCACGCATCGGCGAGATGCGCACCATCATCGACACCGCGACCGATGGCGTCGTGCTGATCGGCCGTGACGGAACGATCCGCTCGATCAGCCGCCCGGCGGAAGCGCTGTTCGGTTTCGACAGTGACGAGGTGACCGGCAAACCCTTCGTCTCGCTGTTCGCGATCGAAAGCCAGCGCGCGGCGCGAGACTATCTCGACGGACTGTCCGAGCCCGGCGTGGCGAGCGTGCTCAATGACGGCCGCGAGGTGATCGGACGCGAGGCGCAGGGGCGGTTCATTCCGCTGTTCATGACCATCGGCAGCCTGCCCAACGACAGCGGGTTTTGCGCGGTGGTGCGCGACATCACCCAATGGAAGCGGGCCGAAGAGGATCTGACCCAGGCGCGCGCGGTGGCCGAGCGCGCGTCGTCGCAGAAGACCGACTTCCTCGCCCGCATTAGCCACGAGATCCGCACGCCGCTCAACGCCATCATCGGGTTTTCCGAGTTGATGGTCGACGAGAAATTCGGGCCGGTCGCCAATGACCGCTACCGTGACTATCTCCGCGACATTAACCGGTCGGGCAACCATGTGCTCGACCTGGTCAACGACCTGCTCGACATTTCGAAGATCGAGGCCGGCCAGCAGGAGATGGCCTATGAGGCGGTGTCGCTCAACGACACGCTGGCCGAGACGGTGGCGATGATGCAGCCGCAGGCCAACCGCGAACGTGTCATCATCCGCTCCAGCTTCGCCTCACGGCTGCCGGAAGTGGTGGCCGATCTGCGCAGCGTGCGCCAGATCGCGCTGAACATCCTGTCGAATGCCATCCGCTACACGCAGGCCGGCGGCCAGGTGATCGTATCGACAGCCTACGAAATCTCCGGCGACGTCGTGATGCGCGTGCGCGACACCGGCATCGGCATGAGCCAGTCCGAGATCGAACAGGCGCTCAAGCCGTTCAAGCAGATCAACGCGCTGAAGCGCGGGCGCGGCGACGGCACCGGCCTCGGGCTGCCGCTGACCAAGGCCATGGTCGAGGCGAACCGCGCCCGGTTCACCATCAACTCGACGCCCGGCGAGGGCACGCTGGTCGAAGTCGCTTTTCCATCGACCCGCGTGCTCGCTGAATAAAGAAAAGGCGTCCAACCGGACGCCTTGAATTATTAGGATTGCTGTCACAACGGGGGCTTGAGCGAATTCAGATCCTCGAATTCAGATCCTCTGGGGATTTCGAGGAACGGGATTTCTCCCTCAAGTTACGCACGACTATCGACGTCGGCCCTTAACAAAACCTTACCGGCGCGGCGGAAAATTTACCAATGTGTACCACTCGTGAAATCTAGGTAAATTCGAGCGAGATATTTTGTTAACCATGCTGAAGCGCCCCATCGCTTCGTCATCATGGGGCGGAGCAAGGAGCGGAGCGACGCAGCGCAGACCTTAGGGATGACGAAGTTGAGGGGCTTCGGCCAATCTCGAACGTTTGCGTTGGTTCACTCAACGAAACCAAACAGGCCTGCAACCTGTCAAAGTCACTCACTTCGAGGAACTAATCGGCCAGTTCCGGCAGGTTGCGAAACAGCTCGAGCGCTTCGGGATTGGCCAGCGCCTCCTTGTTCTTGATGGCGCGGCCGTGCACCATGTCGCGCACCGCGAGCTCGGTGATCTTGCCGGATTTGGTGCGTGGAATGTCGGTGACGGCGACGATCCTGGCCGGCACGTGGCGAGGGCTCGCCCCGCTGCGGATTTTCGTCCGGATGCGCTTTTCCAGCTCGGCGTCGAGTTCAACACCCGCAGCCAGCCGCACGAACAGCACGACCCGCACGTCGTTGTCGAAATCCTGGCCGATGCACAGCGCCTCCAGGATTTCCGGCATCTGCTCGACCTGATTGTAGATCTCCGCCGTGCCGATCCTGACACCGCCCGGGTTGAGCGTCGCGTCGGAGCGGCCATGGATGATCAGGCCGCCATGAGCGGTCCATTCGGCGAAGTCGCCGTGGCACCAGACATTGTCGAAGCGCTCGAAATAGGCGGCATGGTATTTCTTGCCTTCGGGATCGTTCCAGAAGCCGATCGGCATTGCCGGGAACGCCTTGGTGCAGACGAGCTCTCCCTTCTCCTGCCTGAGCGGGTGGCCGTCGTCGTCCCAGACGTCGACGGCGAGGCCAAGACCGGTTCCCTGGATCTCTCCGGTCCAAACCGGTTGCGTCGGCACGCCGAGCACGAAGCAGGAGACGATGTCGGTGCCGCCGGAGATCGAGGCGAGATGCACGTCCTGTTTGATGCCGTCATAGACGAAGCGGAAATCTTGCGGTGACAGCGGCGAGCCGGTGGAAGAGATCGTGCGCACGCTGGAAAGATCATGCGTGCGGATCGGTTTGAGGCCGGCCTTGCGCACCGAATCGATGAATTTGGCCGAGGTGCCGAAATAGGTCATCTTCTCGGCGTCGGCGAAGTCGAACAGCACGTTGCCGTCGGGATAGAAGGGCGAGCCGTCATAGAGCAGAAGGGTTGCGCCCGACGCCAGGCCGGACACCAGCCAGTTCCACATCATCCAGCCGCAGGTGGTGAAGTAGAAGAAGCGGTCGCCGTCGAGCAGGCCGGCGTGAAGCCGCTCTTCCTTGACATGCTGGATCAGCGTTCCGCCGGCCGAATGGACGATGCATTTGGGGATGCCGGTCGTCCCGGAAGAAAACAGGATGTAGAGCGGATGCGCGAACGGCAACCTCTCGAAGGTGACCGGCTTGGCAGCAAAGGATGAGAGCGCCTCGTCCAGCGCCGTCGCCTTCTCGATGGTCGCTGCCACATCGGTCGACGTGCCGAGATAGTCGACGATCAGGATCTTGCGGACGGTGGCGAGCTTTGCCGCAACGGCCGCGATCTTGTCAGCGACCTCGATCGCCTTGCCATTGTACCAGTAGCCGTCGGGCGCGATGAAGACGACAGGCTCGATCTGGCCGAACCGGTCCAGCACGCCCTGTTCGCCGAAGTCGGGAGAACAGGACGACCAGACGGCGCCGATCGAGGCTGTCGCCAGCATGGCGGCGACGGTCTCCGGCATGTTGGGCATCATGGCGGCGATGCGGTCGCCCTCTTTCACCCCGAGCGACAGAAAAAGCTGCTGCAGCTGCGAGGTCAGCGCATGCAGCTCGTTCCAGGACAGCCGGCGCTCGACCTTGTCCTCGCCGCAAAAGACGATTGCGTCACCTGCCCCGGTTTTCTGCAACAGGTTCTCGGCGAAATTCAGCTTCGCATCGGGAAAGAAGGCGGCGCCGGGCATCTTGTCGCCATCGACAAGCACGCGCTCGCCCCCATCAGTTCTCCCCTCACTGGTCCCCTTGTCGCCGACGATCCCGCAAAAATCCCAGACCAGGCTCCAGAACGCCTCGCGATCGTCGACCGACCAGCGGTGAAGATCGGCGTAGGAGGAAAAATCCTTGCCGGCCCTGGCCGCGGCAGCCTTCATGAAGGCGGTCATCGGCGCAGCGTCGATCCGGTCCTGCGTGGGTGTCCAGAGCGGTGCGTCGCCAGCCATATCGTTCCTCCTTAAAACGCGCCGCGTATGGCATCGCTTATGCATATCGCAGCGCAGCAGAGCAAGATTTTGTTCGGCCGACCCGACGCGGATGTGCGCAAATGCCATCGCGGAGCCATAAAGACTTGAAATGCGTCGGCCCTAAGTCGTAGTGACGACTGGGGTTACACCCGTCGGGCGATTTTGTCGGAATGGAAGCATACGGGGCGACATGCCATCACCTTTGATCCGGCGCGGAATATGGGCGATCGGCGTTGCCGTGCTCGTCATCGCGCTGGCCGTCGCCGCCCTGCCGCTCGTCGCCTCGACCCGCATCGTGCGCGACCGCATCGCCTGGGAAATGAGTGCGTGGAGCGGTTTCAGGGTCACCATCGACGGCGCGCCGCGGATCGAGGTCTGGCCGAATTTCCGGGCCATCCTGGCCGACGTGACGCTTTCGCAATGGACAGAGGCCGACGCGCCGCCTGTGATCGAAACCGAACGGGTCGAGGTCAATCTCTCCGCCATGGCGGCGCTGCGTGGCAACGTGGTGTTTTCAACGGCGCGGCTGATCCGGCCGACAATCAGGGTCCAACGCGCAGCAAATGGGTTTTTCCAGCCCGCCTTGCCTTCGGGCGGGCGCATCACGCGTTCCATCGACACTGCTCGCGCCGTGGTCAGCGCCAATCCAGCCAAGCCGGACCTGAGCAAGCTGCCGGCGGACCCGTTCGGCACCGTGGAGTTCAGGGACGGCCGCGTGGTGACCTCCGTCGATGGCAAGGACGCCGAGATCCTGAGCAGCCTGAGCGGCCAGGCGAACTGGGCCGCGCTGAACAGCAACGCGACGCTGTCGGCGACCGGGATCTGGCGCGGCGAAAGCGTTGCCGTGGATGCCGCATCGCCGAACCCGCTGGTGCTGTTTGGGGGAGGTGCTGCGCCGATGACGCTTTCCTTCAAGGCAGCCCCTGCCAGTTTTTCGTTCGACGGCGTGGCTGGCATGTCCGAGAACGCCTATTTCGACGGCCAGGCGAAATTTGCCGCACCCTCGCTCAGGCGCCTGCTCGAATGGTCGCGGGCCGGCATCGCGCCGGGCGCGGCGATCGGCTCGGTCTCCGTTTCCAGCAAGGTCACGGCGACCTCCGGCCGCATTAAATTCGAAAACACCGAGATCGCTCTGGACGACAATCCGGGAATGGGTGCGCTGGACTTCTCCTTTGGCGAAGCGCGGCCGGTCATCTCCGGTACGCTCGCCTTCGACACGCTCGACCTGCGGCGGTTTCTCTCCGCCTTCACGCCCCTGGCACCCACAAGCGGAACTGGCCCCGGCGAAATCGACACAAGCGTCGCCGACCGGATCAATCTCGATCTCAGACTGTCGGCAGCGCAGGCCACCGCAGGCGCCATCCAGCTTGCCGAAGTCGCCGCCACCGCCCAGGTCAAGAACGGTCTTGCCGTCTTCGATATTTCCGATGCCTCGGCCTTTGGCGGCAACATCCAGAGCAGCCTTCGTTTCGACCGCAAGCCGGGAGGCACGCAGGTCGAGATCAGGCTGCTCGCCTCAGACATCGACGGCGGCGCTTTCGGCACCGCAGCCGGAATGACGCGACTGGTGCCGATCGGCACGGGAACAGTTTCGGTCATCCTCAAGGGGCCGGGCAGAACCTGGGATTCCATTTTCGAAAACGCCGACGGCTCGGTTTCGGCGAAATTCGGCAAGGGCGCGTTGAGCCGGCTCAACCTGCCGGCGTTTCTCAAACACACCGAACAGGGCGGATTCTTCGCGCTCGACGATGTCTCCGACGGAACGCTGCCGATCGACGGAGCCGAACTCAAGGCCAATATTTCGAACGGCGTGGCGAAGATCGAGAAGGCCGAAGCCAGTTCGGCGCAGTACAAGGCCTGGCTTTCCGGCATTGCCTCCTATGCCGGACGCGGGCTGGCGCTGTCCGGCGGTATCATTCAGGCGGACCAGGCAGCCGCGCAGACAAATGGCCAGGGTCCCAACCAGTCTTCGTTCTTCGTCGGCGGGACGTGGAGCACCCCGTTCATCTCGCCGATAAGCCGCGGGGTTTCCGGGGAGTAGGCAGACGAAGCCGCTGCGGTCGTCGGAAGTGCTTCCTGCCGGCCTGCAGCCGCCGTCCCTTTCATCACCCCCGCTGAGCGGCCTGCTCATCACGCTGGCGCTGCACCTCGCGACGCTTGTTGGCGAGCGAAGCGATGATGACCCCGACCGCCACGACCGCGATCAGGATGGTGCAGGCGGCGTTGATCTCCGGCGTCACACCGAGACGAACCTGGCTGTAGATCTTCATCGGCAGCGTGGTGGCGCCAGGCCCCGAGGTGAAGCTGGCGATGACCAGATCGTCGAGCGACAATGTGAACGCCAGCATCCAGCCAGACACGATCGCCGGCATGATGACAGGCAGCGTTATCTGGAAAAAGGTCTTCACCGGCGGTGCGCCAAGATCCATCGCGGCCTCTTCCAGCGAGCGATCGAACGTCATCAGGCGCGATTGCACGACGACGGCGACGAAGCACATGGTCAAGGTGATATGGGCAAGCGTGACGGTGAGAAAGCCGCGGTCGAGGCCGACGGCGACGAAGAGCAGCAGCAGCGACAGGCCGGTGATGACTTCCGGCATGACCAGCGGCGCAAACACCATGCCGGAAAACAGCATCCGGCCCTTGAAGCGGGTGTAGCGCGTCAAGGTGACAGCCGCCAGTGTGCCGAGCACGGTCGCCACGGTGGCCGAGATGACAGCGACGCGGGCCGTTACCCAGGTGGCGTCCATGAGGCCCTGGTTGTGGAACAGCGCGACGTACCATTTGGTCGAGAAGCCGCCCCAGACGGTGACCAGTTTCGATTCATTGAAGGAGAAGACGACGAGCAGGACGATCGGCAGGTAAAGAAAGGCAAAGCCCAGCACGATCGAGGTGATGTTGAAACGGCTCCAGGTCGGGTTCATCTGTCCTGCTCCTGGGCGCGGGCCTGGGCTCGCTGGAACAGCATGATCGGCACGATCAGCAGCAACAGCAGGATGACAGCGACGGCCGACGACACCGGCCAGTCGCGATTGGCGAAGAACTCGTTCCACAGCGTCTTACCGATCATCAGCGTCTGCGACCCGCCGAGCAGGTCGGGAATGACGAACTCGCCGACGGCGGGAATGAACACCAGGAGGCAGCCGGCGATGACGCCGGGCAGCGACAGAGGAAAGGTGATCTTCCAGAAGGCGCTGGTCGGCGGGCAGCCGAGATCCTTGGCCGCCTCGATCAGCGAGTAATCCATTTTCTCGAGAGCGGAGTAGAGCGGCAGCACCATGAACGGCAAATAGGAATAAACGATGCCGATGAAGATCGCCGTGTAGGTGTTGAGGATGATCAGCGGCTGGTTGATGACGCCGCTGGCGAGCAGCAGCTGGTTGAGCAGCCCCTCGGGCTTGAGGATGCCGATCCAGGCGTAGACGCGGATCAGGAACGAGGTCCAGAACGGCAGGATCACCAGCATCAGCAAAGTCGGGCGGAGCGTCGCCGGCGCGCGGGCCATGCCATAGGCGATCGGGTAGCCGACAAGCAATGTCAGCACCGTCGAAATGGCGGCGACGATGACGCTCGTCACATAGGCGTTGACGTAGAGCGCGTCCTGCGTCAGCCAAGTGTAATTGTCGATGCTGAGCTGTTTCAGCTGAACAAGAAGACCGGAAAGGCCATCGCCGAAGCCAAGCACCGGGGTGTAAGGCGGTATGGCGATCGCCGTCTGCGACAGCGAAATCTTGAAGACGATGACGAACGGAATGAGGAAGAAGAAGACCAGCCAGAGATACGGGATGATGATGACGAGGCGGCCAACGAAGGCCTCTCCCAGTCTGGCCAGGGCGGATTTGCCCGCATCGGCGGCCGAGGACGTTGTTGCAGCGGTGACAGCGGCATTCGACATGGCTGTCCCCTATCGCGTCAGCACGACGCCGGCGTCCGGCCGGAACGACACCCAGGCACGGTCATTCCAGCTCAGCGGATCCTCGGTGATGCG
Organism: Mesorhizobium sp. M9A.F.Ca.ET.002.03.1.2; assembly: GCF_003952365.1. Lineage (NCBI taxonomy): Bacteria > Pseudomonadati > Pseudomonadota > Alphaproteobacteria > Hyphomicrobiales > Phyllobacteriaceae > Mesorhizobium > Mesorhizobium sp. M9A.F.Ca.ET.002.03.1.2. The sequence goes on from NZ_CP034443.1 coordinate 6,355,599, forward strand.
TGCGGCGTTCATCGTGCTCGCCCGCACCACGTGGCCGTCGTCCAGCCTGACGTGATAAACGGTCATATCGCCGAGATAGGCGATATCGTAGACCTCGCCCTCGATGGCGTTGACGGCACCGTCCGGCTTCTTCGACGACACCTTGATCTTCTCCGGCCTGATCGCGAAGGCGACGGCCGCGCCAATGGCGGTGTCGCCGGCATTCTCCGTCCGGATGGTGATGCCGTTGCCGGTGTCGATGCTTGCCGCGCCGGCATCGCCACGCGCGATCTTGCCTTCGAACATGTTGACGTTGCCGACAAAGCCGGCGACGAAACGGGAACCTGGCGCCTCGTAGACTTCCGCCGGCGTCGCCACCTGCATCACCTCGCCCTTGTCGATGATGGCGATTCGGTCGGCCATGGTCATCGCCTCTTCCTGATCGTGGGTGACGACGACGAAGGTGAGGCCGAGTGACTGCTGGAGGTCCATCAGCTCGAACTGTGTTTCCTCGCGCAGCTTCTTGTCCAGCGCGCCAAGTGGCTCGTCGAGCAGCAGGACCTTCGGCCGCTTGGCGACCGAGCGGGCAAGTGCGACGCGCTGGCGCTGGCCGCCGGACAATTGATGCGGCTTGCGCTTGGCGAACTGCTCAAGCTTGACCAACTTCAGCATCTCTCCGACGCGCGCCGCGATCTCGGGCTTCGGCATGCCGTCCTGCTTGAGGCCGAAGGCGATGTTGTTCTCGACCGTCATATGCGGGAACAGCGCATAGGACTGGAACATCATGTTGACCGGCCGCCGGTATGGCGGGATGCCGCGCAAATCCTGGCCATCGAGCAGGATGCGGCCGGCGGTCGGCTCCTCGAAGCCGGCGAGCATCCTCAGAAGCGTCGATTTTCCACAACCCGACGCACCGAGCAGGGCAAAGAACTCGCGCTCGAATATGGTCAGCGACAAATTGTTGACAGCGGTGAAGTCACCGAACTTCTTGGTGACGTTGTCGAACTGGATGTATGGCTTGGCTTTCGGGTCGTTCCATGGCGCGAAATCCCTGCGGATGCTGCCAAGCGATTTCATGTCCCACTCCGTCTTGCGTCCTATCCCCAAAAGATTTGACCCCGGCGCACTGCGCCGGGGTCGTTGATTGCCGCTTACTGCCCGGTGACGATCTTGGTCCAGGTGCGGGTGACGACGCGCTGGGTCTTGGAATCGTAGGGGGCGATGGTGAACAGTTTCGCCAGCGTCGCTTCATCCGGGTAGATCGCCGGATCCTCGAGTATCTCCTTGTCGATGAACTGCTGCGACGCCTTGTTGCCGTTGGCGTAGAAGACATAGTTGCTCGATTTGGCGATCACTTCCGGCTTCATCATGTAGTTCAGGAATTCATGCGCCTCCGCGACATGCGGCGCGTCGGCCGGGATCGCCATCTGATCGAACCACATCTCGGCACCTTCCTTCGGCACGGAATAACCGATCTCGACGCCACGGTTAGCCTCCGTCGCGCGGTCGCGCGCCTGGAAGACGTCACCCGACCAGCCGACGGCCAGGCAGATGTCGCCATTGGCCAGAGCGTTGATGTATTCCGACGAGTGGAACTTGCGGATGTAAGGCCTGATCTTCAGCATCAGTTCTTCCGCCTTGGCGAAATCGTCCATCGACGTGGTCTCGGGGTCGATGCCCAGATATTTGAAGGCGGTCGGAAGTATGTCGCTCGGGGAATCGAGGACATAGACGCCGCAATCCTTCAGCTTGGCCAGCTTTTCCGGGTTGAAGAAAACGTCCCAGCTGTCGATCTCCTCGGTGCCGAGCGCTTCCTGTACTTTCTTGGTGTTATAGCCGAGGCCGACCGTGCCCCACATGTAGTTGATCGAATATTCGTTGCCGGGATCGTACTTGGCCGTGCGCTCTGCAATGATGTCCCACATGTTGGAAATGTTGGGCAGCTTCGACTTGTCGAGCTTCTGGAACACGCCCGCCTGGATCTGGCGTGCGAGGAAATTGGCGGTTGGCACGACAACATCGTAGCCGCTGCCACCGGCAAGCAATTTCGTCTCCAGGAGCTCGTTGGAATCGAAGGTGTCGTAGGTCACCTTGATGCCGGTTTCCTTGGTGAAGTCGTCGATGATCGAGCTGTCGATGTAATCCGACCAGTTATAGACATTGACGACGCGGTCCTGGGCATGAGCCCCGAGGGTGAAAAGCGTCAGAAATGCCGAGGTCGCCGAAAACCAGAACGCTTTGCGGGTCATGCGTCTCTCCTTTGATGAGTGTTCCGTCGCCAGCTCGTCGCGAGGCTGCGCGGCTGGGCGTTTGCTTCAGATTATTGGGCTTTCCGGCAAGCGACAAGCGCGATCCAAGTGGTGTTCCGGCGCCGTCATAGGCTCTCGCCACGGCGCGGGCAGGGATGCGACGATGTTGTCCGGTCTCGATCGGCCCGGAGGGGAGACTTGGCAAGATACGCCTGTCTTGTTGTTGCCGTGTTGCAGCCTGCCCGCGCGGCTGCGGCGTTGTCAATGGCTCATCTCGCTTTGTCGTGTGCGCTGCATCAATTAGGCGATGGCATGCCCGTGACACCCGGCCGCACGGGCCGCGTCTGACGCTTGAATTCGAGCCCGATATGGACGAGCAGCGCCGTGACCACCACCATGCCGCCAATGATGGTCCGTCCCGACGGCACCTCGGAATGGATGAGCCAGACCCAGATCGGGCCGAGGATCGGTTCGAAGGTGCCGAGGAGTGCTGCAACGGCCGCCGGAACAAGCCGGGCGCCGGTGGCGAAGAAGGCAAGGCCGAGACCCAGATTGACCACGCCGAATGCAAACAAGAAGCCCATGTCGCTGCTGGAAACGCCGAATTGCGATGCCTGGGACGCCGCGAATGCGGCAGCAAGCATCGTTCCGAGGCAGGTCGCCGGCGTCATGCGCACATGGGCAAAGCGCCGGGTGATGACGGTGGCGATCGAAAACATGACGGCGATGAGCAGCGCCAACCCGTCGCCGACGGGAGACACGGCGCCATCAAGCGATTCCGATACCATGATGGCAACGCCGGCAATGACGGCGGCAATCGCCACCCAGGTCGCCGCGGCCACCCGTTCGCGAAACAGCACCCAGGCAAACAGCGCCGCCAGGAGCGGCACGCCGGCTTGCATCAAAAGGATATTGGCGACGGTGGTGTAGGCAAGCGCCACGACGAAGCAAGTCGATGCGGTGGCGAAGCAGAACGCCACGGCAAGGCCGGGCAGGCCCATGCCGCGGAACAACCTCACCGTGCCGTGCCAGCCGTCGCGCCAGATCATGAAGCAGATCAGGAAGGCGGCGGCCCAGACCGAGCGCCAGAACACCACCGTCCAGCTGTCGCCGGCGTCGATGAAGCGGGCAATAGTGCCGCCAAAACTCCACATCAGCGCCGACAGGAATATCAACAGGAAGCCGACACGCTCGTCACGCGGCGAGACAGCGGGCGAAACGGCAATCGGTGATGATGCGGTATCGGTCATGGGGCGCGACTGTCGGCGATTTCAGGGGCGGCACGATGCGCAACGGACGACAAGAACGTGCCTCATTCGCGTAGCGCAAAGGCAGCGGCGGGGCGTGATCCACCGAACGGCGACGGTTGTGGCAAAGACGGCAGATCGCCTGCCGCGGCCTCACTGAAAATCGAAGGCGCTCAACCCGGTCACCATCTCGTCGAGGCCGAGCGGGCGCGTCACCGGCGGCTCGGCGCGGGCAAGGCAGCCGATGCGTTCACACAGCCGGCAGGCCGGGCCTATCGGCGTGGCCGGATTGATGCCCTGTCCGGCTTTTCCAGCCGCGGCGGCAGCCGGCCCCGGCAGCGCCGAACCGTAGACGATCTCGTCACGAAAGCCGATGTCGCAACCCAGCAGAAGCGCGGTACGGCGCGGGCGCTCCGAAAACGAGCCTTGCGGCCCTTCAAGCGTGCGGGCGATGCAGAGGAACTCGGCGCCGTCGGGCATTTCCACCGCCTCGACGAAGATCTGGCCGGGCTGGGTGAAGGCGGCATGCACGGGAAGTTTTGGGCAACCGCCGCCGAAGCGGCTTTGCGGAAAACCCTGGCTGCCCGCCTTGCGGAAGCGGTTGCCGGCATTGTCGACCTCGAGCATGAAGAACGGCACGCCCGACGTGCCCGGCCGCTGCAGCATAGTCAGGCGGTTCGCCGCCTGCTCGAAGGAGACACCGAAGCGCGAGCGCAGCACGTCGATATCGTAACGCGCACGGTGTGCTGCGGCGTGAAAGGATTGATAGGGCATCATCAGCGCGTGGGCGGCGTAGCGGCCAAGCTCGAAGCGGGCGAGCCGGCGGGCCTCATCCGTGCTCAGCTTCAGCGCCTGGATCTCGCCTGCTACCGCGACCGTCATGCGGATCAGGCAGGCCTCCATCGCCACCTCGCGCAACTGGTCGAACGGCGACAGGCGCTCCGACAGAAACAGACGCTGCGAGTGGCGGTCGTAGCGGCGGCGCCAGTTCGGCATGGTGGCGACCGGCAGCACCTTGACCACGATGCCGTATTCGCGCTTCAGCCAGGCCTTCAGCGCACCGAGCAGATCGTCGCCGGGGTCGAGCACCGACGTGAATGCCTCGGCTTCCGCTTCGAGCGCCGCAAAATGGTTCGGCCGGCGCTCGAAAATCTCGTGCACCTCGTCGATCGGCAAGCGGGCGCCGGAGAGCGCGGTGGCCCGGCCCTCACGCGCCAGAAGCTCGTTGAGGTCGGAAAGGCGCTCGGCCTGCTCGCGGTAGGCGCGAAACAGTTTTATCACCGCGGCGGAAGCGTTGGGCGCCGCCTCGGCAAGCTCGATCAGCTCCTGGTCGCCAGGCAATTCGCCGACCAGCAGCGGATCTGAAAACACCTCCTTCAAGGCGGCGACCGACCCCCTCGCCTCGCCCTGCAGTTCATGCGGGTCGACCTTGTAGACGGACGCCAGCCTGAGGATCAGCTGGACCGTCAGCGGCCGCTGGTTGCGCTCGATAAGATTGAGATAGGACGGCGAGATGCCGAGCCCCTCGGCCATCGCCGTCTGGGTGAGGCCCTTGGCGCTGCGAATGCGGCGGATGCGCGGCCCGGCGAAGATCTTCTGGTCGGCCACTCGATTGTCCTTGACAGAAATTTACATCATTTTTGTATGGCGATGCCATGTCGCCATTTTACAATCGTGACAAATTTACAGCGCATGATTGTCAAACGCAACACAGGTTTTCCTTTATTTTCCAACCAATCTTACGGTTTTCCTCGCCTGTTTCGCGTCGAAATGTAAATACTGTCACACCAAACGGCGCGGAAATTTCCATGAGGCGGCGTTTTCTATCCCAGCAACGATTTATCCGGAGCGACCAATGACCGATTTTTACAACCTCGTCCCCTCGGCGCCGGAAGGCCGCTTCGACGGCATCGAGCGGCCCTATTCGCCAGACGATGTGAAGCGGCTGCGCGGTTCGGTCCAGATCCGGCAGAGCCTCGCCGAGATGGGCGCCAACCGGCTTTGGCAGCTCATCCACGAGGAGAACTTCGTCAACGCGCTCGGCGCCATGTCGGGCAACCAGGCGATGCAGCAGGTCCGGGCCGGGCTGAAGGCGATCTACCTGTCTGGATGGCAGGTCGCCGCCGACGCCAACACCGCATCCGCCATGTATCCGGACCAGTCGCTTTATCCCGCCAATGCGGCGCCCGAACTGGTCAAGCGCATCAACCGCACCCTGCAGCGCGCCGACCAGATCGAGACCTCCGAAGGCAAGGGGCTTTCGGTCGACACATGGTTCGCGCCTGTTGTCGCCGATGCGGAAGCGGGCTTCGGCGGGCCGCTCAATGCCTTCGAGATCATGAAGGCCTTCATCGAGGCGGGCGCCGCCGGCGTCCACTACGAGGACCAGCTGGCTTCGGAGAAGAAGTGCGGTCATCTCGGCGGCAAGGTGCTGATCCCGACCGCCGCACACATCCGCAACCTCAACGCCGCGCGGCTTGCCGCCGACGTCATGGGCACGCCGACGCTGGTCGTCGCGCGCACCGACGCGGAAGCGGCAAAGCTGCTCACCTCCGACATCGACGAGCGCGACCAGCCCTTCGTCGACTACGGCGCCGGCCGCACGGTGGAGGGCTTCTATCAAGTCAGGAACGGCATCGAGCCCTGCATTGCGCGGGCCGTCGCCTACGCGCCCCACGCCGACCTGATCTGGTGCGAAACCTCCAAGCCCGACCTGGCGCAGGCCAAGAAGTTCGCCGAGGGCGTGCACAGGCACCATCCCGGCAAGCTTCTCGCCTATAATTGCTCGCCGTCGTTCAACTGGAAGAAAAACCTCGACGATGCCACGATCGCCAAATTCCAGAAGGAACTCGGCGCCATGGGCTACAAGTTCCAGTTCATCACGCTGGCCGGTTTCCACCAGCTCAATTTTGGCATGTTCGAACTCGCCCGCGGCTACAAGACGCGGCAGATGGCTGCCTACTCCGAACTGCAGGAGGCTGAATTCGCGGCGGAAACCCACGGCTACACCGCGACCAAGCACCAGCGCGAAGTTGGCACCGGCTATTTCGACGCCGTGTCGATGGCCATCACCGGTGGCCGGTCTTCGACCACGGCCATGCATGAATCGACCGAGCACGCCCAGTTCAAACCGGCGGCGGAATAGCCGGAACGCAACGAACAGAGAAACCGCCCCAGAGGGCTATAAATACGCAGAAGGAGAAGACCAATGGCATCGATAAGCCGCGTCAAGGAACGGGCCGAAGAACAGGCCACCACCATGAACGTCGACCAGCAAGCGACCATCCGCATGCTTGCGAACGACCTGCACAGGCTCAACCAGTCGGTGATGAAGGCGGTCGAGGCTGGCGTGTCGGTGGAGCTCGTGCGCTCGGCAAGACATCATGGCGGCGACGGCAACTGGGGCGACCTGCTGATCCCGGTGATCGTCACGCAACGGAGCCTCGGCTGACCGACATCCGTCCAAAGCCTGTTGTGGATCGGCATCACCTGCACAGTCTCTGCGCAGGTGATTTGCCTTTGCACGACCGGTTTGCATTCGGGCCAGGAACAGACCTTGCTTTAAATTTTAACGTTTCTTGCGATATTTTCGATGCCTGCCATTTCAGCTTGACATGGGCGGGGATCTCACGGCAATTGTCTCCAAAGTTTCAACCCTGCATTGAAACAAGACGAGTGCCCACCCGCTCATGCGCCCCGTGAATCGTGAGACCAGCACTGCGAAGCACCTGAATTCGGTGAGCCGGACCATGCTCGCGGACTTCACCCGCGTGCTCGTCGTCGGAAAGTCGCCGGTCAACCGGGTGGTGGTTTCGAAAATCGTCGAACGGTCCGGGCTCAAACCGGTCTCGGAATCGCCCGAAACGGCAGCGGCGACGTTGCGATCGCTCATTCCCGGCGCTGTCGTCCTCGATGGCGGAGCGGACAACAAGGACTGCGACGCGCTGATGTCGGGTATCGATGCGTTGCGCCGAACGTCGGGCAAGTCGGTCCCCTCGGTGATCCTGCTTTCAACCAAGAATGGCACACCGGAGAGCCTCGGCCTGTCGAGCATCGTCGATGCGGTGGTCGTCAAACCGATCACGACCGAACGGCTGCAGCCGGTGATCGACCATTTCATCGGGCTCGGGCGCAGCTAGCCGGCGTCCGATCCGGCTCACCTGCCCTTCCTCGCTTCTTGCGATCGGATCTGGATGTCTTTATGTCGGCATGCGACCGGCCGGTGTCGCCTGACAGTGAACCCAGCCCTATGTCCTTTTGCAATTGCGACGCATCTGGGATAGCACTTTCGAACAAATCCGCAGGCATGTTTCGACTTCACGACATGGCTGTCGATATTGGCGGATCATGACATGTCCTCAGAACAGACCATCGCCGCGCTTTGCAGGAAACTCGGACTGCGCATCACAGGTCCGCGCCGCGTCATCATGCGCGTTCTATCCGAATCCAGCGACCATCCGGATGTGGTGGAACTCCACCGCCGCGTTGTCGCCATCGAGCCGACGATCGCGCTCGCCACTGTCTATCGCACCGTCAGCCTTCTGCGCGAAAAGGGCATTCTGGAGCGGCACACCTTTGGCGATGGGCGCGCCAGATACGAAACCGTCCCCCGTGAGCATCACGACCATCTCATCAACATCGAGACGGGAGATGTCGTCGAATTTCAGTCGGCGGAGATCGAGCGGCTCCAGGAGGAGATCGCCCGACAGCACGGATTCACGATCATCAGCCACAGACTGGAGATCTACGTGAAGCCGATTCAGAAAACGCGGCGCTCTCGTCAATCCAGAAAATGACCGCCCGTTTCTAAGCCTCCTCGCCAATCCCCATTCGGCCCACTTTGAGCGTGGTGACGGCAAAGGCCGCGATGAAGGCGGCGGACAGCATGAGAACGATGGTCGGCGCCGGTGCACTATCGATGAAGAAGGACAGATAGACACCGAGAAACGAGGCGGCGACCGCGATCGCCACCGACAAGATCAGCATGGCGCTGAATTTCCTTGTCAGCAGGAAGGCGATGGCGCCAGGCGCGATCAGCATAGCGATGGCCATGATGATGCCGACCGCCTTCAGCGCGCCGACGATGGTGAGCGAGATCAGGCAAAGCAGGCCGTAATGGAGCAGATTGACCCGAAGACCAACCGCGCGAGCCTGGGCCGGGTCGAAGGCGTGCAGCAGGAAGTCGCGCCACTTGATCCCGATGATGCCGGCCGTGATCGCAGCAATGAGCCCCGTTTCAACGATGTCGCGCAGGCCGATGCCCAGCACGTCGCCGAACAATATGTGGTCGAGATGCACGTTGGACTGGATCTTTACGTAAAGCACCAGGCCGAGGCCGAACATGCCGGAGAAGACGATGCCCATTACCGTGTCCTGCTTGATGCGGCTGTTGTCCTTGAGAAAGCCGGTTGCGAGAGCGCAGATCATCCCGGCGGCGAAGGCACCGACCGAATAGGGGAATCCAACGATGTATGCGATGACCACGCCGGGAAAGACGGCGTGGCTGATGGCGTCGCCCATCAGCGACCAGCCCTTGAGAACGAGGAAGCAGGAGAGCAACGCCGTCGGCACAGCGACCAGAACCGAAACAATCAGGGCATTGACCATGAAGCCGAACTGGAAGGGAGTAAGCAGCGTATCGACGATGCTCATGGGCTGGCCTCCAAGGCGCTCGCCGCGCGGCGGCGAGCTGCCAGCATTCCGTGCTTGGGAGCGAAGAAGAACGCGGCGAGAAAGATCAGCGTCTGCAGCACGACGATGATGCCGCCGGTGGCGCCGTCGAGGAAGTAGCTGGCATAGGCGCCGGTGAAACTCGTGGCCGCGCCGATGAAAACCGCGATGACGAGCAGGCGCGGAAAGCGGTCCGTCAGAAGATAGGCGGTCGCGCCGGGCGTCACCACCATGCAGATGACGAGAAAGGCGCCGACGGTCTGAAGCGCGGCGACCGTGGAGGCCGATAGCAGCGTGAAGAACATGATCTTGAGCGCGCTCGGGTTGAGGCCGATCGAGCGGGCATGGCTCTCGTCGAAGAAGACCACCATCAGGTCCTTCCATTTCACCAGCAGGATGGCGAGCGAGACGAAGCCTATGATGGCGAGCTGAAGCGTGTCTTCCGGGGTGATGGCCAGGATATTGCCGAGCACGATCGTCTGGATGTTCACGGAGGTCGGTGACAGCGACACCATGAACAGGCCGAGGCCGAAGAAGGAGGAGAAGATCAGGCCGATGATGGCGTCCTCCTTCAGCTTGGTGCGCTGGTTGAGGAAGAGCATCGCCGCAGCGGCGAGCCCGCCGGAGAAAAAGGCGCCGATCGAGAAGGGAAGGCCCAGCATATAGGCGCCGGCGACGCCCGGCACGATCGAATGCGAGAGCGCGTCGCCGATCAGCGACCAGCCTTTCAGCATCAGATAGCAGGACAGGAAGGCGCAGACACCGCCGACCAAGGCGGACACCCACATGGCATTGAGCATATATTCGTAGCCGAACGGCTCGAGCAGGACACTCATTCGTCCGGTTCCCGCATCTTTTGCTGCATGGCGCCGTTCTCTCCGTAGAAGACCAGTGGCCGCTCGTCGTCGGTGATGACGGCAAGGCGGCGCTTGTCGTCGTCCTCATGCAGTCCGGCGCCGCCCAGCACGAAATGGCGCAAGACGCCGCCAAAAGCCTTTTCCAGGTTCGCCTGCGTGAAGGTCTGGCCTGTCGGCCCGTAGGCAAGGACCGTGTTCCGGAGCAGCACGGCACGGTCGCAGAATTCCGGCACGCTACCCAGATTGTGCGTCGAGACCAGCATCACTCGGCCTTCGTTCCGGAGCGCGCGCAGCAGTTCGACGATAGCGTCCTCGGTCCTGACGTCGACGCCGGTGAAGGGCTCGTCGAGCAGGATGACGCGCCCGTCCTGCGCCAGCGCCCGAGCGAGAAAGACGCGCTTCTTCTGCCCGCCCGAAAGCTCGCCGATCTGGCGCTTACGGAAATCGCTCATGCCGACACGCGCAAGCGCGGCCGTAACCGCCTCACGATCAGCCGCCTTCGGGAGGCGCATCATGCCCATATGGCCGTAGCGGCCCATCATGACGACGTCCTCGACCAGGACTGGAAAGTTCCAGTCAACCTCCTCGGCCTGCGGCACATAGGCGACGACGTTCTTCCTCAGCGCGGCCGCGGCCGGCTGTCCGAGAACAAGAATCTCTCCCTTTGCCAGCCGCACGAAGCCCATGATGGCTTTGAACAGCGTCGACTTGCCCGAGCCGTTGACACCGACAAGTGCCGTGATCGTGCCTGTCGGAATTTCAAAGCTCGCATCCCGCAGCGCCGTTTGGCCGTTGCGGTAGGTGACGGTCGCGCCCCGGACGGCGAGACCGCCTCCCGCATCCTCGGACACGGGGGCAAGAGGCGGAACGGCTGCGTTCATTGCGACAGCCCTGTGGCGAGGCCTTTCTGAATCGTATCCGATGTCACCCGCAGCAGGTCGATATAGGTCGGCACCGGGCCGTCCGCCTGGCTGAGAGAGTCGACATAGAGCACGCCGCCGTAATGCGCTCCGGTCTCGCGCGCGACCTGCCGAGCCGGCTTGTCGGACACGGTGCTTTCGCTGAAGACGGCGACGATCTTGTTTTCCCTGACGGCGTCGATCACCTTGCGAACCTGCCGCGGGGTGCCTTGCTGGTCAGCGTTGATCGGCCACAAATAAAGCTCCTTCAGCTCGAAATCGCGTGCGAGGTAGGAGAAAGCGCCTTCGCTCGACACCAGCCAGCGCTTGTCCTGCGGGATCGAGGCAAGCTTATCGCGGATCGGCGCGACGGCCGCCTCTATCTTTGCCTTGTAGGCTTCTGCGTTGGCCTTGTAGGTCTCGGCATGCGCCGGATCGTGCTCGACGAAGGCGTCGCGGATATTGTCGACGTAGATCAGCGCGCTTGTCGGCGACATCCACGCATGCGGATTCGGTTTGCCCGTATAGGGTCCCTCGGCGATGCTCATCGGTTGGACGCCCTCAGAGACGACAGCGCCGGGCACGTCGCTGAGGTTCTGGAAGAATTTCTCGAACCAGAGTTCGAGGCCGAGCCCGTTCCACAGAATGAGCTGTGCGCCCTGGGCGCGCTGAATGTCACCCGGCGTTGGCGCGTAATTGTGGATTTCTGCGCCCGGCTTTGTGATCGATTCCACGATTGCTGCGTCGCCCGCCACGTTCTTCGCCATGTCGGCGATGACGGTGAAGGTCGTCACGGCCTTGAATTTTTCCTGCGCCTTCGCTGGGCTTAAAGCCACTGCCGCAGCGAACACCGCAGCCATCAACCCGACAACAACCAATCGCCCGTATCTCTCGATCATCAATATCTCCTGTCGCGATTTACTCTCATGTCCGCCGGTAGCGGCCAATATGCGACTGCGACGCGCGCTTTCGAATATTCTGCAATTGCGACTGATTTGCAAGTAGAAAACGGTTTGACGCCGCGGATTGCATGCGGCCGAGCGATTTGGCGTCAGCGACAGTGCGATCCTATGGCCAAGCGAACAACAAGATTGCGACACGTTGATGTCCAGCATCGACGTCCGGCCCGACGCCGAGACACGCGATCAGCCGGCTTTCCCGATGCTTTCGATCAGCCGGGGCAATTCAGAGAGATCGGCGATCTGGCGGAAGCGAGGCGCGGTGACCGGCGGCTCGACATGTTCCAGCACCCAGGTCAGTTCATGCGGCACGTGGATGCCCCAACTGCCGGCCTCGATGGCCGGTACCACGTCCGACTTCAGCGAATTGCCGACCATCATGCTTTTTTCGGCGCCATCGCCGTGGCGACTGAAGATGCGGGCATACGTGGCGGGGCTCTTGTCGCTGACGATCTCGACGGCATCGAACAGGTCACCCAGACCGGATTGCGCCAGCTTGCGTTCCTGATCGAAGAGGTCGCCCTTGGTGATCAGCACCAGGCGATACGCGCCTGCCAGCTCTTCCACGGCTTCGCGCGCATGGGGCAGCGCCTCGATCGGATGGCTAAGCATCTCGCGACCCGCGGCAAGAATTTCGGCGATGACCGAGGCCGGCGCGCGGCCCCCGGTAATCTCGATCGCCGTTTCGATCATTGACAGGGTAAACCCCTTGATGCCGAAGCCGTAGACGGCGAGGTTGCGCTTCTCGGCCTCCAGCAATCTTGCCGAAATGTGCTGTTCCTCGGCATGATCGGCAAGCAGCGCGGCAAAGCGCCTCTCGGTCATGCGGAAGAACTGCTCGTTCTGCCAGAGCGTGTCGTCGGCGTCGAAGCCGATGGTGGTCAATTCATGATTGTTCTGCATTCGACGTCTTCGAACCGAGGCAACTGGATTCGCATCGAACCTAAGCCGCCTGGAGCGATTTTCAACTGCGCGGGCGAACGCAGGCCGGCTCCCCTTCCCTTCCATCACCGGCCCCGGCTATACTCCCAAATCCGAAACCCAATCTGGTGATTGATGCCGCCTGCAAAAAAGGAAGTCCGTCCGTCGAGCCGCGGAGGACGCGCCCGCACGCCTGCCTTCGTGAAAAATCAACGCGGCGTGAAGAACTGGAAGGAAGTCAGCGCCTGGCTGGAATGGCGCGGCATCGAAGATATCGAATGCATTACGCCCGACCAGGCGGGTGTTGCGCGCGGCAAGATGATGCCGTCGAAGAAATTCACCTCCAACACCTCGCTGGCGCTGCCTTCGGCGGTGTTCATGACGACGATCTCCGGCGGCTACCCTGAGGACGGCAACGGCTTCCACTATCCGGAAGACGACGGCGACCTCAAGCTGATGCCGGACCTTTCGACACTGACCGTGGTGCCGTGGGAAGAGGATCCGACGGCGGCGGTTATCTGCGACCTGGTCCACCAGGACGGCCGCTCGGTCGAGTTCACGCCGCGCAACGTGCTGAAGCGCGTGCTTGCCGCCTACGACAAGCGCGGACTGAAGCCGGTGGTGGCGCCCGAGATCGAGTTCTACCTGGTGCGCAAGAATCCCGATCCGGATTACCCGTTGACCCCGCCGGTCGGGCGCTCCGGCCGACCGATCGGCGGCGGCGCCGGCTATTCGATCGCCGGCGTCAACGAGTTCGACGAACTGATCGACGACATCTACCATTTCTCCGAAAGCCAGGGCCTGGAAATCGACACGCTGATCCATGAGGAAGGCGCCGGCCAGCTCGAGATCAATCTGCGCCACGGCGATCCGATCGAGCTCGCCGACCAGGTGTTCATGTTCAAGCGCACCATCCGCGAGGCGGCGCTGAAGCATGATATCTATGCCACCTTCATGGCCAAGCCGATCCAGGGGCAGCCCGGTTCGGCCATGCATATCCACCAGTCGATCATCGACAAGAAGACCGGCAGAAACGTCTTTTCTGCCGAGGACGGCTCGGAAACCGAAGCCTTCTTCCATTTCGTCGGCGGCATGCAGAAGCACGTGCCGAACGCGCTGGTGATGTTTGCGCCCTATGTCAACTCCTACCGCCGGCTGACGCAGTCGGCTTCGGCGCCGGTCAACAACAAGTGGGGCTACGACAACCGCACCACCGCGTTCCGCGTTCCGCGCTCCGACCCGGCAGCCAGGCGCGTCGAAAACCGCATCCCCTCCTCCGACGCCAATCCCTATCTGGCGCTGGCCGCATCGCTTGCCTGCGGGCTGATCGGCATGACCAACAAGATCAAGGCCGAACCGCCGGTTCTCACCACCGCCAACGAGGACGAGATCGACCTGCCGCGCAGCCTGCTCGAAGCCGTCGACCTGTTCGAAGCCGACGAAGAACTCTGTGCGCTGCTCGGCAAGTCGTTCGCCGCGACTTATGCGGCGATCAAGCGGGCGGAATTCGAGACCTTCATGGAAGTGATCAGCCCGTGGGAGCGGGAATATCTGCTGCTGAATGTTTAGGGGACTAGGGCAATAGGGCAATAGGGCAATAGGGGGAGCACGGTGACGGCTAGGATTGAATCATACCGGGATCTGATCGTCTGGCAGCAAGGAATGGACCTGGCCGTTTCAGTTTACGAGATGACAAGAGCTTGGCCGAAAGATGAACTCTATGGGCTGACGAATCAGGTGCGTCGAGCAGCAACCTCGATACCCGCCAACATCGCCGAGGGTTACGGTCGAGAGAGTCGAGCTTCTTACCAGCAATTTCTCAGAATCGCTCAAGGGTCACTCAAAGAGTTAGAGACGCATCTTCTGATCGCACAGCGTGTTGGAATCGTTTCAACTGAAGCGGTCGGGCCTTTGATGGCTCTCAGCGAGAGCGTCGGAAAACTCGTACGACTTCTGATCCGTAAGCTGTCGAACGAATAGATACCTACTGCCCTACTGCCCTACTGCCCTACTGCCCTACTGCCCTACTGCCCTACTTCCCTACTGCCCTACTGCCCTACTGCCCTACTTCCCTACTGCCCTACTGCCCTACTGCCCTACTGCCCTACTGCCCTACTGCCCTACTTCCCTACTGCCCTACTTCCCTACTCCCTGTCGATCATCATGCCCTACCAATCCCCAATCTCCCCCGGCCGCTCCTGGTACGAGGACACCGCCGGCCCACGGCCCGAATACCCGGCGCTCGACGGCGACCGGACGTGCGATGTCGTCATTGTCGGCGGCGGCTTCACCGGCCTGTCGGCGGCGGCGCACCTTGCCAAGGCCGGCAGCAATGTCGTGCTGATCGAAACGCATCGTTTCGGTGACGGCGCATCGGGCCGCAATGGCGGCCAGCTCGGCACCGGCCAGCGCTCCTGGGCCGAGGAACTGGAGGCGGAATACGGTTTTTCCCGTGCCAAGGCGCTGTTCGACCTCGCCGAAGAGGCCAAGGCGCATTTCCTCGAATTCGCCGCCGCCAACAAGATCGAGATCGACTACATGCCTGGCCAGATGTCGTTGGCGCACAAGCAACGCTATGTCGACGACTACAAGGCGCATGCCGAGATCATGGCGAACCGCTTCGGCTATCCGCACATCACCTTCATGGACGCGAAGGAGACGGCGGAGCGGCTGGGCTCGACGCGCTACTTCGGCGGCACGCGCGATATCGGAACCGGGCACATCCATCCGCTGAAGCTGGTGATCGGCACGGCAAACGTGGCGGCGCAGGCGGGCGCGCAGCTGTTCGAGCAGACGCCGGCGACCGGCATCGCGTCCCTTGGCGGCAAGGTGAAGGTTACGACGCCGAAAGGCACGATATCCGCCGAGAAATGTCTGATCGGCGTCAACGCCCATGGCGGCACGCTCGAGCCGGTGAGTGCCGCGCACATCATGCCGATCGGCTCCTTCATCGGCGCGACGGTGCCGCTGGGGGCCGACACAAAAGTGCTGCCGGGCGGTGAGTCGGTCGATGATTCCCGCTTCGTCGTGCGCTACTTCCGCAAATCGGCGGATGGGCGGCTGCTGTTCGGCGGGCGCGAGATCTATGCCGTCAACGACCCTAAGGACATCCATATCCACATCCGCCGGCAGATCGCCGAGCTTTACCCTGACCTCAGGGATGTCGAGATCTCCCATGGCTGGGGCGGCTATGTCGGCATCACGATGCCGAGAAAACCCTTCGTGCGCGAGGTGATGCCCAATGTGATCTCGGTCGGCGGCTATTCCGGCCACGGTGTCATGCTGTCGAACTTTTTCGGCAAGCTCTATGCCGAAACCGTTGCCGGCAACCGGGATCGGCTGAGGCTGATCGAGGATCTGAAAATCCCGGCCTTTCCCGGTGGCCGACGCTTCCGAGCGCCTCTGCTCTTTCTCGCGCTCAACTGGTATGCCTTGAGGGACCGGATATAACCACAGATTGCAGAATCCTTCATAAGAGTGCAGAATCCCCTGCAAGGGCGCAGTGATGCCACATTCGCCGGCAAAGGATGAGGGCGGTGGGCAGTTGAACGGGGGAATTTTTGCGGGCCTGCCCGCTTTTGGTTTTGGGACCGATCGAACGCCGGTCTTCCGGCACCGGTCGAATGTCGACCCGCAAATGGAGGTTGCAAGAGTGAGAGAGCCCTTCAGTTTCGGCGCGCCGGAACGACGGCGCCTTGCGATGCAGTTTGGCTACGACATGCGGCCAAGGTTCTGGCAGAAAGTCCGGTCGAACTTGCATCTGGTCATCGCCGCGCTTGGCACGGCAGCGCTGCTTGGCGTGGCCGCGGTGGCGCTATGGCTGGCATTGCCGGCCAACGAGAGACAGGCGGTCGCAAGTCCCGAGCAGGCGGTTCCAAGCGTTCCAGTAAAGACAACGGAGATCGTGCCGGCCACTGCCTCGACGGTCGCCGCGGTACAGCAGGCCACCGATAAGACCGACGTGGTTTCGACGGCGGCGATTGCGGCGGAGGCCGAGATACCGGCGCTGGCGCCCAATGATCCCCGCTGGACAGGATCAGGACCGAAGACCAAGTCCGGCCGGATGGCAGGCCGGGCCGAACAAGCGGCAGACAAGCCGTCCATTGCGCCGGCGTTCGCCGATCCGGCAGCGAAAAACAAAGCCGCGGCATTGTTTGCCAAAGTCGCGGCTCCCGATAAAACGGCGACGGACGATGCGCAAACCGCCGCCATTCCCAGCCCGAAGCCGCAATTGCCGGCAGCGACGCAGGACGATGGCAGCCAGGCCAAAGTCGAGGCCAAGAAAGTGAGCGCTGCAGACACCGGCCGCATCCTCAGGGCCGTCACCATGCGCAGCGGCCCGAAGACGAGTGCTGCCGCCATAGTCACCGTTCCCGCCAAGACCTCGGTTGAGGTGATGAGCTGCAAGAAATGGTGCGAGATCGTCTACAACGGCAAACGCGGCTGGATCTACAAGCGCTTTATCAAGACCGGCGCCTAAATGCATGCCGCCCAAAACTGCGCAGCGGTTTTGGGACAAAGACATGCATAAAAACAAAGACTTAAAGCGTGTCAGATGCGACGCGCTTTAGGGGATGCGATCGTTCGACGTCGAACCGCGGCTCAGATGGCTTCCGTACCGTGATCCGCCGCCAAGCAGGCGCCGAAAGTGCCGCCATCGTCTGGCACGCCGGCGTCCCCTGACATGGTTGCGATGCTCTTCGAAGGGGACTTCGAACAGACCGCACATGACGCACCCTTCCCGCTTGCCGCAGACGGGAACCCAGCACTTGACGTCATGCTTCCAGGCCAGCGCGATCCGTTCGAGATGAAGATTGGATGAGCTCTTGAGCAGGATCAGCTCGCCGGCCACGGCCGTCCGCTTGATATGGTCGGAGACCTCCCTTGGCGTGCGCAACTCATGAAAGCGGCCGGTGTCGCGATCGTCTTGCCCGGCTCCCGAGCGGTGCGCATTGTCGCCGACATAAATGACCTGGTCGGCGATTTCACGCGCGGTCTTGTAGGCGTAATGGTATTTTCTGCTCGAGCCTGCGTAGTCTGAAATCTGCCCCAGAACGATGCGCTTTCGTTCGACATTGGCCTTGGCCATCATGTCGAAGGCAAGATTGATCGAATGCCAGGGCGCCTTGGCATCGAGGATGAATTGCGGGCCGCCGTCGGTGGCGACGACCTCACATCGATTTGCCAGCGGCTGGAGTGTCGCCACCCTGGCCGCCACTTTTTCCTGGGGAACGCCAAGTTCAAGTGCTGCAGCAACGGCAGCGGCGGTCGGCAGCCAGAAATGTTCGGCCGGGAATGGCGTTCTGAGCTCAATGACGCCGCCGCGCCAGTGGATCGAAAACGTCAGCCTGTCGGGATAGGCGGCGTGTATGCCGGCCACGCGATAGTCGGCCTGTTCCGACATACCAAAGGTGACGACGCGATGTTGGGTGGGGGAGGCCATGCCGATGACATGAGGGTCATCCGCGTTGAGGACAGCGAGGCCGCCCGGCCGCAGCGCATCGACCAACGTGCGCTTCTCCCGGGCGACGTTCTCCAATGTCCTGAAAGCTGTAAAATGTTCGAGTCGAACCATGGTGACGACAGCCACGTGCGGCCGCAGCATATCCGCCATCGGCTTGACCGTATCGGTTCCACTGGCTCCAGCTTCAAAGACGACGTAGTCGATCTCGGTGAGAACGCGCTTTGACAACATGTTGACCAGCGCCCTGATCGAATTGGCGAGGACCTGGGTATGCACCGAGCCGTGGCCGGCCAGAATGTGCCCAAGCAGTTCGGTCACCGTCGACTTGCCGGAACTTCCGGTTATGCCGATGAAGGTCGCCTTGCTTTTCGATCGGGCGCGTCTTGCCTTGTAAACCTTGAGACGTCGCACCAGGTCCTTGCGAATTTTCCGCAATCTTGCGTTCACCGCACCACCGCCCCCAAGCCCATAAGCGACTTATGGCTTGCGATGAACGATCAAGTCAAACTTGAAATCCGACATAGCCGGGCGGTTCAGATGCAACGTCCGCCGTCGACCTCCAGCGCCACGCCAGTGACGAAAGCCGCCTCGTCCGAGGCGAGCCAGAGCGCCGCGTTGGCTATGTCGAGCGGCGTCGAAAGCCGGCCAAGCGGGATAGACGCGCGGAATTTCTCGCGGATTTCCGGTGTGTCGGCGCCCATGAATTTTTCCAGCATGCCGGTCTCGCCGGCGACCGGACACAGGCAGTTGACGCGGATGTTCTTCGGCGCGAGCTCCACCGCCATCGACTTGGTCGCGGTGATCGCCCAGCCCTTCGATGCGTTGTACCAGGTGAGGCCGGGCCGCGGCCTGATGCCGGCCGTCGAAGCCGTGGTCAGGATGACGCCGCCGCCTTGCCGGTCCATGACCGGCACGACTGCCAGCGCGGCGTGGTAGATCGCCTTCATGTTGACGGCGGTGATCAGGTCGAAGGTCGTCTCGTCGACCTCGAGCATATCGCCGTTGCGATGGGTGTAGCCGGCATTGTTGACCATGATGTCGATGCGGCCGAAGGCGCTCCTTGCGGCATGGACCATTTCGTCGAATTCGGAGCGCAACGAGACATCAGTCTGGGTCCAGATCGCCGCCCGGCCGATCTCATTGGCGACGCGTTTTGCGCCCTTGGCGTTGAGGTCGGCGACAACGATCCTCGCGCCCTCCTCGGCAAAGCGTTTGGCCATGCCCTCGCCGAAACCGGAGGCGGCCCCGGTGATGATGGCGACCTTGTTTTCCAGGCGCATGCGTTTCTCGCTCATGATTGTGGACATTCATCCCGGCCGCCTTCGGCCATGGCCGTCGAAAGATATGTCTCCACCCTCGATTTCTCCTTTGGCTTTCGTTTCGATCCCGCTTTATGCTGCACCTGCGAAGGCCTTCCGGAGCCATCGCTCGCCGACAAGCCTCCGGGTTGCGTCAGTGTCAAGGGCACACATGTTTGTGACATCGGGGTACTGGAAAATTTAAATCGATTAGAATATATCGGCCGCGTACCTGTGACCGGCGTCAAAGCGGACAGACCATGACCAGCCAGATCATCCCCGTCGATCCTTTCGACTTCATCATTTTCGGCGGCACCGGCGATCTGTCGGAACGCAAGCTTTTGCCATCGCTCTATCATCGCCAGCTCGACCATCAGTTTTCCGAACCGACGCGCATCATCGGCACATCGCGCTCGAAGATGACCGACAAGGAATTCCAGGCTTTCGCCAGGCAAGCGATTTCCGACCATGTGAAACCGGCCGATATCGACGCCAAGGAACTGACGACGTTCCTTGCCCGCCTTTCCTACGTCTCGGCCGACGCGACCACCGGTGCGGGCTTCGACAAATTGAAGCAGGCGATCGGCGACAGCGAGTGCATCCGCGCCTTCTACCTAGCGGTGGCGCCGGCGCTGTTCGGCGACATCTCGCACAAGCTTAAGGAGCACAGGCTGATCACGCCGAATTCGCGCATCGTGCTGGAAAAGCCGATCGGGCGCGATCTCGCCTCGGCGCGCGCGCTCAACGATCTGGTCGGCGACAATTTCCATGAAAGCCAGATCTTCCGCATCGACCACTATCTCGGCAAGGAGACGGTGCAGAACCTGATGGCGCTGCGCTTTGCCAATGCGCTCTACGAGCCGCTGTGGAATTCCGCCAATGTCGACCATGTGCAGATCACCGTCGCCGAGACAGTCGGCTTGGAAGACCGCGTCACCTATTACGACAAGGCCGGCGCGCTGCGCGACATGGTGCAGAACCACATTCTGCAGCTTCTCTGCCTCGTCGCCATGGAGGCGCCGTCGTCGATGGATGCGGATGCCGTGCGCGACGAGAAGCTGAAGGTGCTGCGGGCGCTCACGCGCATCAACGGCAATGGCGCGCCGAAGCAGACCGTGCGCGGCCAGTACCGCGCGGGAGCCTCGGCGGGCGGGCCGGTGAAAGGCTATGTCGAAGAGCTCGGCAAGGACAGCAACACCGAGACCTTCGTCGCGATCAAGGCCGAGATCGGCAACTGGCGCTGGTCGGGCGTGCCGTTCTACCTGCGGACCGGCAAGCGGCTGGCAACCCGCGTTTCGGAAATCGTCATCGAATTCAAACCGATCCCACATTCGATCTTCGGCGACAGCGCCGGGCCGATCTTCGCCAACCAGCTGGTCATCAGGCTGCAGCCCAACGAAGGCGTCAAGCAGTTCATCATGATCAAGGATCCAGGGCCGGGCGGCATGCGGCTGCGCCAGATCCCGCTCGACATGAGCTTCGCGCAATCCTTCGACGGGCGAGCGCCCGATGCCTATGAGCGGCTGATCATGGACGTCATCCGTGGCAACCAGACCCTGTTCATGCGCCGCGACGAGGTCGAGGCGGCATGGCAATGGATCGACCCGATCCAGGACGCATGGGAAAGCGCGAGGCAAGAGGCGCAGGGCTACACGGCCGGCACATGGGGCCCCTCGGCCTCGATTGCGCTGATCGAACGCGACGGGCGGACATGGCACGAGAGCAATTGAACGGCGCCGCCTACAACTGGCACGCATTCGCCGAGCGCCAGGACCTGGCGGCAGCGCTTGCCGGCCACATCGCGGGCCGCCTGACCAATGCAATCGCCGAGCGCGGCATGGGGCTGCTCGCTGTTTCCGGCGGCACGACGCCGGCGAAATTTTTCGCATCGCTTTCGAGTATCCCGATCGCCTGGAACAAGGTCGCGGTGACATTGGTCGACGAGCGTTGCGTGCCGGCCTCCTCTGCGCGCTCCAACGCCGGGCTGGTCGCCGCCAATTTTTTGCAGAACGCGGCCGCAGCCGCACGTTTCGTGCCGCTCTACCAAGAGGGCGCAAGCATCGAGGATACGGCGGAGGCCGATAGCAGGATGTTGCGGTCGCTGCCCTGGCCACTCGATGTGGCCGTGCTTGGCATGGGAACCGATGGCCATACCGCATCGTTCTTTCCGGATGCCGACAATCTGGAAGAACTGCTCGATCCGTCCTCGGAAATGGTCGTGCTTCCGGTTCACGCGACAAGCGCCGGCGAGCCGCGCCTGACGCTGGCGCTGGCGCGGATCGTCGAAGCCGGCTTCGTCGCACTGCACATTGAGGGCGAAGACAAGCGCAAGGCCTTCGAGAGTGCGATGGGAGCTGGAACGCGCAAGCCCATTCGCGCCGTGCTCGACGCGGCGAAGAGGCCCGTAGAGGTTTTCTGGGCACCCTGATTTCAACTTGGCCGCAGGTCCCGGCAGGACAGCCGGAAGGTGTTCCCGGGACCTCGCTCGAAAGGACCGACGCCATGACCGCGAGACGCGACATCGAAGCCATCACCGAGCGCATCCGCCAACGCTCCAGACCAAGGCGCGAGGCCTATCTCGGCCGCATCGCCGAGGCCTCCAGCCGCACCGCCAACCGGGCCGTGCTTTCCTGCGGCAATCTCGCCCATGGCTTCGCCGTCTGCAGCCCTTCGGAGAAACTGGCGCTCGGCGGCGACCGAGTGCCGAACCTCGGCATCATCACCTCCTATAACGACATGCTGTCGGCGCATCAGCCTTTCGAAACATTTCCAGCGTTGATCAAGGACGCGGCGCGCGAGGCCGGCGGCATTGCCCAGGTCGCCGGCGGCGTGCCTGCGATGTGCGACGGCGTCACGCAGGGCCAGCCCGGCATGGAGCTGTCGCTGTTCTCGCGCGACGTGATCGCCATGGCTGCGGCGATCGGCCTGTCGCACAACATGTTCGACGCGGCCGTCTATCTCGGCGTCTGCGACAAGATCGTGCCGGGACTGGTGATCGCCGCGCTGACCTTCGGCCATCTGCCGGCGGTGTTCATCCCGGCCGGGCCGATGACGACAGGCCTGCCCAACGACGAGAAGGCCAAGGTCCGCCAGCTCTACGCCGAAGGCAAGGCAGGAAGGGCCGAACTGCTCGAGGCCGAGTCCAAATCCTATCACGGCCCGGGGACCTGCACCTTCTACGGCACGGCGAACTCCAACCAGATGCTGATGGAGATCATGGGCCTGCACATGCCGGGCGCCTCCTTCGTCAACCCCGGCACGCCGCTGCGCGACGCGCTGACCAGGGAAGCGACGAAGCGGGCGCTGGCGATCACCGCGCTCGGCAACGCCTACACGCCGGTCGGCCGGATGATCGACGAGCGCTCGATCGTCAACGGCATCGTCGGCCTGCACGCCACCGGCGGATCGACCAATCACACCATCCATCTGATCGCCATGGCGGCAGCGGCCGGCATCGCCATTACCTGGCAGGATATTTCGGACCTTTCCGAAGCCGTGCCGCTGCTGGCGCGGGTCTATCCGAACGGCCTTGCCGACGTGAACCATTTCCATGCGGCTGGCGGGCTCGGCTTCCTGATCCGCGAACTGCTGGACGAGGGCATCCTGCACGAGGACGTCCAGACGGTATGGGGCGAGGGCTTGAGGCCTTATGCGGTCGAAGCCAAGCTCGGCGCCGATGGCGGTGTGGTGCGCGAGGCCTCTCCCCGCGAAAGCGGCGACGAGAAGGTTCTGGCGCCGTTCAAGAAGGCGTTCCAGCCGACAGGCGGGCTGAAAATGCTTTCCGGCAATCTCGGCCACGCCGTCATCAAGACTTCCGCCGTGAAACCGGAGCGGCGCATCATCGAGGCGCCGGCAAAGGTGTTCGACAGCCAGCAAGGGCTCAACGAGGCGTTCAAGGCGGGCACATTGACCGGCGATTTCATCGCCGTCATCCGCTTCCAGGGGCCGAAAGCCAACGGCATGCCGGAGCTGCACAGACTGACCACCGTGCTCGGCGTCCTGCAGGATCGCGGCCAGCATGTGGCGCTGGTCACCGACGGGCGCATGTCGGGCGCTTCCGGCAAGGTGCCGGCGGCGATCCATGTGACGCCGGAGGCGGTCGAGGACGGGCCGATCGCCAGGATTCATGACGGCGACATGATCAGGCTCGATGCCGAGGCCGGGACGCTGCATGTGCTGGTGCCGGCTGGCGACTTCGCGCTGCGCCGGGCAGCGGAAGCCGATCTCATCGGCAATGAATTCGGCTTCGGCCGGGAGCTTTTCGCCGGGTTCCGGCAAATGGTGGGCCGCGCCGATCATGGCGCCAGCGCCTTCGGGAACGACGTGGCGGAATTCGCGCTGCAGTGAAAGAGGCGGCTCGCGGCGTCTGACGCCGGCTGTCGATCGCCACGCAATTTTGCCCTTAAAGCGGACATTGCCGGCGACCGCGCTGGAAGTCGCGGTGGCGCCATTTGCAGACGTCAGCGAGTGCAGCCACTATGGTCCCAACTCGTGTTCATATCGGACGTTTCCGGTCTGACGCCGCGCGGATCGGGGGCGTCTTCCGCCATTGATGCGATCGAGTTCGCAGCCACCTGGCGGAAGGCGGAAGGTTCTGATCCGCCCTTTCTTGCTGCTGCGGTAGGAAGACTTCTTGATTCAGCCACCAGCCCAAATTGCTGGATTTGGCGACCCAGGAAGGATAGGCTTGGTTTTTGGTTCAAGCGATGGAACAGAGACTAGCCGCAATTCTGGCTGCCGATATGGCGGGCTACAGTCGGCTAATGGAGGCCGACGAATCCGGCACGCTCGCGCGCCTTCGGACCCATCGCATAGAACTGGTCGATCCCGCCATCGCGAAGAACAAGGGCCGGATCATCAAGACCACCGGAGACGGCATGCTCGTTGAGTTCCAGAGCGTGACCGATGCCGTGAAATGCGCCGTGGAAATCCAGCAGCGCATGAAACGGCGCAATTCGGATGTGCCGCAAGAACGGCGTATCGAATTCAGGATCGGCATAAATCTCGGCGACATCATTTTTGACGATGAGGACATTTTCGGCGACGGCGTCAATATTGCCTCGCGCATCGAACAACTCGCCGACGTCGGCGGCATCTGCGTAACCGCAGCGGTGGCGACCCAAATTGCCGACCGTCTCGAAATTGCCATGGAGGACCTGGGCGAGAAGACATTAAAGAACATCAGCCGCCCGGTTCGCCTCTATCGCATTGGGTTTGACAGTCCTGTCCAGCCGGAAGTCAAGGCAAAGCGATCCATCTCGAAACCTTCGATAGTGGTGCTGCCATTCAACAACATGAGCGGCGACCCCGAGCAGGAATTTTTCGCGGACGGACTGACCGAGGACATCATCACCGAACTGTCCCGCCACCATGAGCTGTTCGTCATCTCGCGCAATTCCAGCTTCGTCTACAAGGACCGCGCCGTGAATGTGCGCGAGGTGGCAGAGAAACTCGACGTCCAATACCTGGTGGAGGGAAGCGTCCGCAAGATCGGCGACAGGGTGCGCGTGACGGTTCAGCTCATCGACACGGCGAATGACGCTCATATTTGGGCAGACAAATATGACCGGAAGCTGGACGACATATTCGCGATTCAGGATGAGGTGACCGCGGCGATCGCAGCCACGCTGCCCGGTCGTGTCGAGGCGGCTCAGCGGGACCAGCTCGCGCGGGCGAAACCTGCAAACATGGCCGCGTATGAATGTGTGCTTGCTGCCAAGGTGCTGCATCACCGAAGCACGATTGCGGATAATGAACGCGCGCAAACCTTGATAGACAGGGCCGTCGCGCTCGACCCCGATTATGCCCATGCCCATGCCTGGCGGGCCTGCATTCTTGGCCAGGCCTGGGTCCATAACTGGTGCGAAGACAGGGATGCCGTCTGGAACAACATCATGGCAGCGCTGGACAGGGCGCTGGCGCTGGACAACAACGATGCCGATGTCCACCGCATCCTCGCCGCAGTGAACGTGAACAACAATGAGCTGACCACAGCGCGCTACCATCAAGAGCGCGCCCTCGCCCTCAATCCCAATTACGACCTCGTGGTGGTGCAGCAAGGCGAGTTATTGACATGGCTGGGGAGGCCGGAAGAGGGAATTGAATGGATCCGCAAGGCAATGCAGTTGAACCCGCACCACCCGGAGAGGTTCTGGAGCCATCTGGGAAAGGCGCATTTCGCCGCGCGCCAGTATGGCGAGGCGATCGAAGCTTTCATGCATCTGTCAACCATGGACTCGGTTCAGCACGCTTTCGCCGCTGCCTGCTACGGCTGGCTCGGCGACGAAATCGCGGCCGCGGCGTATCTAGGCAAGATCAGAACGCTCGATCCCCAATTCGACCTCAATTCATTTATCGCCACCCTGCACTATGCCCAGGAGTCTGATGTGCAGCACGTCCGCGAAGGACTGCTGAAAGCCGGCATTGCCCACCTGTAGCCAGCCCGTAACTACGAACCAGATCCAATCGGGGACAGGCAAAAAAGACCGGCCCCCACCCGATGTGGACCTTGTGGCATGACCCAACGACGGGCGGCTTAGGGTCAGAATGGCTGGTTTGGCGGAACGTCGGCTTCCGAGCCGCCAGATCGGTCCCGGAAGGGCTCGAAAGGGGCAGGCCGAGACGTCGGTATCCACGACTTGTACGTCCGCTATCGATTTTCGGATGCCGGAAGCGGCCCAGCTGCTTCCGCCCTAGGCTGCCGAGCAGCAACGCGCCTCATCTCGATCATTCCGCCGACCCTGGACGCATCGGTCCGTTGCCGCGTCGCTTTGATCATATCGCGGTTCGCTCCCGCAAGGCGCGAGAGCAGCACATGGTGGCAAGCAGCCGCCGTTCCGATCGACGAGACGAATGGCACATTCCACCCATTTCGGACGTTCCGCCGACTAGTTCGCGTCGACGTTGCCTGCGAGGTAGAAATGCGAGTGCCGATCTGTACGACCACAGCGCCGGCCGCAATCCAAGGCCAAGCTCGGCAATTGTGGGGCGTATGCTTATCTAACGATCAGTCGATCGCCTCGATACCTTGCGCCTTCAAGGCCGTTTCCGTCGCGAGCAATCGACATCGGCGTCGACTTGCGCTCCTATTGAAGCGTCACTTCGGCTCGTTCGCCGGCCTTGACGGTCACCCTACTTTCCTTCGAACTGTTGTCCGACTTCTCCGAGACGACCACGTAGTCGCCAGCCGGCAGCGCCGCCTGATGCTTCTCGTCATAGGCATAGCCGAACGATTTGCGGTTGCCGTTGAGGTCCTTCTTCGAATTGAAAATCTCGATCTTCGAGGCCCCTGGCGCGGTGACCGCCAGCACGCCGGCGTTCAAGGTGACTTTCACATCCTGAAACTCGCCGACCTTGACGCTGAACGGCTGCTCGACGACGGCAAGGTCGACCTCGGCAATCAACACATAGTCGTCGGGCGGCAGATCGAATTTGCTGTCGGGGCCATAGGCATAGGTCACTTCTTGCCTCGTTCCGTCGATCTTTTTCCTTGCCTTGAATACCTTGAAGCCGATGCCCGAACCGTCGGCCTTGTCGCCGCCGGCTGTATAGTAGGCGTTGGCGACGACATGTCCGACGCCGACGATGATGTCCTTGTCGATGACCCTGCCGGCAGCGAGCTGGATGGTTTCGGTAACCTCGCCCTTCCCGATCGTGACCGTCACTTTCTGGTCGCCGGCCGGCAACACGACTTTCGTGTCGCCATAATAGGTCGCGGGCATATCGACGCCCGGATAGGCGATCACGACAGCCGCGCCATCGGCCACATCCGCTCCCTCACTTGGCCGGGGATGAAGGATGAGCGTGCCGGCATTCAGGATGAAGAGGGGTTGTAGACCTGGTCCACCTCGACCTTGGCCTTCTGTTCGGTCCTGGCCTCGCCATAGCTCGCAACGACGATATAGTCGCCCGGCTCCAGATTGCCCTTGTAGGCGCCGTACTCGGTGGTGACGTAATCGCCGCGCGTGCCGTCGGACCTTGCCTTGTAGATCTCCCAGGAATTGCCGTCGGTGATGGGATCGCCGCCATCGGCTAGCGCCACGGCCGGCACGAAGTTGAACTCAGGCTTTTCCGACTCGGGAGCCGGCGGCGGCGCAGGCGCTGGTTCGGGCGCCGGTGCGGCGGTAATGGTTTCGGCCAGCGCGTCCTGCAGTGCTTGCTCGTCGGACGCCTGGATGTATTTGCCGCCGGTGTTGTCGGCGAGGCAGGCGACCTGCTTGCCCTCGTCCGCGGTCAGGCCGAAGCCGACGACGTCCGCGGTGAAGTCGACGCCGGCAGCTTCCAGTTCCTTACCGAGCGCGCAAGGGTCACCTTCGCAGGTCTCGAGCCCATCGGTGATGAGGATGACAGTTGCCCTGTCCTCGGTGTATTTCAGCGCCTCGGCCGCCTGCTTGACGGCTGATGTCAGCGGCGTCTTGCCAAGGAATTTCAGGCTGTCGGCGGCGGCGGAAACAGCACTTGCCGCGCCGGCCTGGGGCGGCACGATGAGCTCGATATCCTCGCAACTGCCCTTCTCGCGATGGCCATAGGCCATGAAGCCGATTTCCCTGTCGGCGGGCACCGACTGCAGCACCGTTCGGAGCGATTCGCGGGCGATTTCGAGCTTGGGCTTGCCGTCGATCTGCGCCCACATGGAACCGGAGGCATCGAGAATGACGATGACCCGGTCGGCGGCTAGGCCGAGCGTCGTCATCCATAACAGGAGCATCGCGGCAGCGACGCTCCGTGCAAGTCCCGCCATGAAAATCTCCCCCTCGTCAGTCGCCGCCAGTCCGGGGAAGCTATTTGACGCGGCATCAGGACACAAGCCCGGACGCCGGGCGTGGGCCACAAGATTGAACCAAGCCTACTCAATATGTCGTGCGCCGCTCTTCGGAAGGCGGCCGGCCGAACTGCAGCCGGTAGCTCTGGGCAAAATAGGAGTGCGAGGTGAAGCCGGTGGCGATCGCCACATCGAGGATCGGCATATTGGTCTGGCGCAGCAATTCGCGCGCCCGCTCAAGCCTGAGCCGCATATAATAGCGGCCGGGCGTCACGCTGAGGTGGCGCAGGAACAGGCGCTCGACCTGACGCACCGACAGGCCGGCTGACTTGGCCAGCTGAACCGCCGACAGCGGCTCGTCGAGATGATCCGCCATCAACTCGACAGTGCGCCGCAGCTTCTCCGATTTGCCGGTCAGGTCGCGTTCCGGCCCGACACGCTGGCGATCTCCGGCGGAGCGGATGCGTTCGTGCTGGAACTGGTTGGCGACGCCGTTGGCGAGGCTCGAGCCGAAATCGCTGCGCACGATCTCCAGCATCAGGTCGATCGAGGTGGTGCCGCCGGCGCAGGTGTAGCGCTTGCGGTCGATCTCGAAGACGTTGCCGGTGCAGTTGATGTCGGGAAACCGCTCGACGAAGCCGGCGCGATTTTCCCAGTGGATAGTGCAGCGATAGCCTTCGAGCTGGCCTGCCTCGGCGAGCAGATAGGAGCCGACCGACAGCGCGCCGAGCGCGTTGCCGCGCCGGCCCCAGCTGCGCAGCGCCGCCAGCACCTTGCTCTTGCCCGGGAATTCGGTCGTCAGCCCGACCGAGACGAAAAGGATGTCGACCGGCGGCAGATCGGCGACTGCGTAGTCGACCTTGAGCGGCAGGCCGTTGGAGGCCATGACGGCATCGCCGTCGGCCGACACCGTCGTCCAGCCATAGAAGTCGTGGCCGAGCAGCCGGTTCGCCGACCGGAACGTGTCGATCGCTGCGGCCAGCGAGAACATGGAAAACTTGTCGACCAGCAGGAACCCGAACTGCCGGCCGCCCTGAACGGGATCGTTCATGACCGGCCGTTCTGGGGGAACAGTGAGGTTCGGCAAAGCTGCGGCTTTCCAGGTTCAGAAGGACGGCCGTTTCAATCCGGCCGCGAGATAGGCGGAAGCTAGCGTGTTGGCCATCAGCATGGCAATGGTCATCGGCCCGACGCCGCCGGGCACCGGTGTGATGGCGCCGGCCGTCTTCGCTGCTTCCGCATAGGCGACGTCACCGACGAGGCGGGTCTTGCCTTCGCCTCTTTCGGGCGCGGCGATGCGGTTGATGCCGACGTCGATGACGGTGGCGCCTGATTTGACCCAGTCGCCCCTGACCATTTCAGGTCTCCCGACAGCGGCAACGAGAATGTCGGCGGTGCGCGCCAAAGAGGCCAAGTCCTTCGTGCGGCTGTGCGCGATGGTGACGGTGCAGTTGGCGGCAAGCAGAAGATTGGCCATCGGTTTGCCGACAATGTTGGAGCGGCCGACGACCACCGCATTGAGGCCGGAAAGGTCCTTGCCGCGCACGCGCTCGATCAGCAGCATCGAGCCGGCCGGCGTGCAAGGCACGAAGGCCGTCTCCAATTCGCCGGTGCCGAGCTTGCCGACATTGATGAAGTGGAAGCCGTCGACGTCCTTTTGCGGTGCTATTGCCTGGATGATCTTGCCCGCATCGACATGGCCAGGCAGTGGAAGCTGCACCAGGATGCCGTTGATGGCCGGATCGGCGTTGAGTTCGCCGATGACATCAAGCAGTTCCTGTTCGGAGGTTTCGGCCGGCAGCGTGTGCTGGACCGAATGAAAGCCGCATTCCTTGGCGGTGCGGGATTTGGAAGCGACGTAGACCTGGCTCGCCGGATCCTCGCCGACGATGACCACCGCGAGACCAGGCTTCAGCGCGCCCTTTTCCAACAGTTCGGCCGTCAAGGCCTTGACCCGCCGCACCACGTCTTCGGCGACTTTTTTTCCGTCAATCACTTCGGCCATGAACCACCCTCAACACCGTTCCGTCCAAAGAGCGTCGCGTCTGAAAGGACTGATGCGGCGCGCATTGGAGCTTTATCCTAGACATGTCGTCGTCCCAACCGCCGCGCACCCTGGGTCAGACCCGAGGGGAGGCTTTTGGGTGACATCAAGCGCGGCATTTTCACGAAAATTCGACCGGGCAATCCCGTCAAAGCGCCGTCTCATGCCGTTAACTCGAAACCGATGGCTTTTATTCTATCCGGCTATCAGAAATAGCGGCGCGATCGGCTTTCGGTGAGTTCGCGAACCGCTTCGCGGAATTCGCGCAGGCTGGCTCGGATTTCCTCGATCGAGTTTTTTTGTTCAGCGGCTTCCGAAGCCTGGTTTGCGTCGGCCGATGAGGCCGGAGGATAGACCGACTGCTGCTGTGGATAAGATACATGTCCGGCATGGGGCGCCATGGCCGGCGGATAGGGATAGCCGGCAGGCGGCGGCTGCATCTGCGAGGGATAGCCCATAGTTGGTTGCGTATAGGGGTACGCCTGCATGTGCGGGGCCGGGTACATCGCCTGCTGCGGACCATAGACGCCCTGCTGGAGTTGCGGCTGCCTGTAGCCGGCAGGCGCTGTCCGACGCGGCGCGAAGGGAGGCGACGGCTCGGGATAGGCCGCCGGATCCCGCTCCGCGCTTTCGGCGGTTGCCAGTGAGCCACTGGCCGGTGAGCTTGTGGAATGCGTGTTGGCAGAGTCTTGCCGGGCCTTGCGCGGCATGATCCTGCCCACGGCCGAGAGCAGCGCGCCGAGCGGACCTGGACGCCTGGTGGTGGCCTCGACCGGCGAAACGGGCGGCGGCGACGCCTGGTATGCCTTGTCTTCAATGGGCGCCCGGCGCTCTTGCATCCCGCGGCGCGAGCGCGAATTGGCGGTCTCACGCAGGCTCTCATAGGCGCCGCGCGTGGCGCCGATACCAACACCGGAAGCCAGGCCAGCCAGCAGGCCGGCAAGCGTTATCACAGCGCGCGACGGTCCGATCGGCTCGAGCGGGGCGAAGGCCTTGGAGATGACATTGATGTTGGCCGTGTTGATGTCCTTCTGCTCGCCGGTCTCCTTGGCGCGCAGAAGGTATTGTTCGTAGACGGAGCGCTTGGCGGTGGCGTCGCGCTCCAGTTCGCGCAAGGTGACCAAATCGCTGTTGACGTCGCCGCTGCGGACCTTCAATTGCGCCAGGCGGGAGGCCAGATCCTGTTCGAGCTGCACGGCACGTTTCAGGTCGACCTGCAGCGACGAAGCAATGCGGCGCAGTTCCGCGGCGATGCGCTCGCGCGCTCCGGCAAGCTGGGCATTGAGCGCCTGGAGCTCGGGATGGCGCGGCCCGAACCGGATCGCGGCGCGGTCGGCCTCCTGCTTGAGCGTCGCATATTGCGATTGCAATTCGCTCATGGTGTTGGAGTTGATCTCTTCCGGCAAGGTGCCGCTCAGAACCGAATTCACGTCGATCGAGCGCGCCGACGCCGCGCGGGCGTTAAGCTCCAGCGTGCGGGCGCGGGCGATGGCAAGCTGCTGGTTGAGCTTGAGCATCTCATCGTCGCTGATCAGATGGCCTTGCGCGTCGACGAGGTCATGCGTGGCCCTGAAATCCTCGACCTTGCGCTCGGCCGCTTCGACGCCCTTGCGCAGCTCGTCGAGCCTGCCCGTCAGTTCGCTGGTCGCGCGGCCGGCGGTGTCGGACTGGATCTGACCGAAAGTCTGCAGGAAAACGTCCGTCATCGTATTGGCGATGAGTGCCGACTTCTCGCCATTTTGCGTGGTGGCGCTGACGGAGATGACGAAGGTCTTGCCGCCGCGCTCGACCGAAAGGCTCTCGGCCAGATTGCCGACGGCCAGCGCACGGCGGCGGCCCTCATCGGCACCCGGCCCGTCATTGCGCGACAGGACCGACCGGATGAACTCCATGACGCCCAGGCCACTGGTACCTTGCCCGTTGAACTCCGGATCGCCGACGAGATTGAGCTTGTCCACGACCTTGTTGAGAACGGTGCCGGAGGTCAGCACGCGAACCTGGTTTTCGACGATGGCCAGCGTGGCGTCGGACGCGACCACCGATTGGGTGAGATCGCGGTCGGTGAGCTTCAGGTCGCGCGGGTCGACGATCAGTTCCGCGGTGGCTTCGTATTTCTTCGGCGTCGACAGCGCGATCGCGACGCCAAGCGCGGTGCCCAGTACCGTCGTGGCGACGATCAGCAGCTTCGACCGGGCAATGCCGCGGACGACCTGCATCGGATCGATCAACGGCTTCCATTCCTGTCCGTCGTCATCCTCGCGGGGAGACCGCTGCCCGTCACCGGCATATCGAGGATCGAACGCAGCGTATCGAGCATCGGACGTGGCGTGTCGAGGGTCGAACGCGGCGTATCGAGAATCGAACGCGGCGAATCGGGTGTCGGCATCGGAGCGGCGGTCCTCGGAAAGACCAGCAACCGGCTCCTCCCGCGGGCTGGTGTCAGCATAGCCCGCTTCGTCCCCGTCCGCCTCGAGCGGCACCCGGGCGGCCGAAGCGGATGCATGATCCGCCTGAGACTGGCTTGTCTCGTCGCTTGCCGGGAATTCCGGGGCTGCCGAGAGTTCCGGATTCGCTCGCGCCTCGCGGCGCAAGCGCGCGAGACGATGGCGCGTGGCGGCATCCTCGCGCCATGACGGGTCCGCCCGATCCCCGATCGAAACCAGCGATGGTTCTTCTTCGCCGCGTATCGCCTGGCCGAGCGCCAGTAGAGACCGCTCGCGCTTCCAATCTTCACGGTTTTGCCTGTCGACCATTGTCGTGGAGCTTTGCCCTTGGCGGCTTGGACGCGCGGTCAGCCATTCGTTAAGCCACGCTAAACAAGCATAGGAAACAAAAGGTTAATTTCCGAGCCCTGAAGACGCGGTTTCGCTCTTCGGTTGCATGCCCTGAACGCAACCGAAGCCCTCAGAACCGCGCGTTAAACTTTCCCGCCTATGCTGTCTCCGGCACATGACTCAGGCTGGCAACATCCCGCAAAGGCGGCCTGTCGCCCGGATCGGCACTTTCGTGGCCGAGCGGCGGGGGCTGGTTCGCGACTATCTTTCGGCGATCAGCGGCGCGGGCGGGCGGCTGGTGTTTTCGCTCGCCTATTTCATCGCGCTGGCCAACACGCTGTCCATCGCCGAGTTCGGCATGTT
This sequence comes from Mesorhizobium sp. M9A.F.Ca.ET.002.03.1.2, assembly GCF_003952365.1. Lineage (NCBI taxonomy): Bacteria > Pseudomonadati > Pseudomonadota > Alphaproteobacteria > Hyphomicrobiales > Phyllobacteriaceae > Mesorhizobium > Mesorhizobium sp. M9A.F.Ca.ET.002.03.1.2. The sequence continues at coordinate 6,389,084 of NZ_CP034443.1, forward strand.
CGCCACCGCATCGGCGGCCGGCGTGATGCTGTCACGCATCCTCGCCTTCGGCTTCATCTCGGCGCTTTACCGAACCGCCACCATCCGCCCCAATCTGATCGGCACGTTCTCGGCCGGCTTCCTGCTGCTCGCCGTGATATCGCTGCCACTGCTGGCTGCCGCCTCCTACGGCGTCTACCTGATCTTCTTCGCCAGCACCGTGCCGCTGCCGGTCTTTGCGGCGATCGTGTTTGCCGAGGCGCTGTTGTGGCGGCCGGTCGAGGTGGCGCTGATCGTCAACAACGGTCTCGGCAAATTCGGCCGCGCCGCCCTGCTGACGATCCTTGCGACGGCCTTGCGGGCGCTGGGCGCCGTGCTGTTCATGTTCGCGGCGCAGCCGACCATAGGGGTCTGGTCCTGGTATTATATCGGCGCCAACGCCGCCTCGCTGCTCATCGCCTTCGGATTTTTCTACCCGCGCCAGAGACTGCGGCTGCGGCTGGAGCTCTATCTCAGGCGGCTCGCCGATTCCATCTACGTGGCCGGCGCGGAGGTGCTGTTCTACCTGCAGATGGAATTCGACAAGCTCTTGGTGCTGGCGATCGGCGGGCCGCACCTCGCCGGCATCTATGCCATCATCATGCGGCTGGTCGACCTGACCGCGATCCCGATCCGTACCTTCTCGATGATGCTGGTGCAGCGCATGATGCGGGCGCCGGAACTTCTGTCGCGCCTTTCGGTCAAGAGCGGCATCGAAGGCGGCGTGTTCCTGGTCTCGACGCTGGCGCTGGCGGCACTCGCCGTCGTGCTGCATTTCTTCCCCAACGCGCTGGGCAAGAATGTCGCGGAGGCCGCCCCTCTGGTGGCGCTGGCGATCTGCGTGCCGGGCCTGCGCAACCTGGTCGAATACCAGGCCGAACTTCTGTTCGCGCGCGGCCAGACGCTGGTGCGAACGATCAACCTGGCCCTGCTTGCCGGGCTGAAGGCGGTTCTGTTGACCTATGTGCTGACCACGATCCTGGACACGCCCGATCTGGTGCTGTCGCTCAACGTCGTCTTCCTGCTGCTCTATCTCGCCTCGATGCTGCTCACCTATTCGGCAATGCGCAAACCGGCGAAACCGATCTAGGCTCGAACTCGAGCAACTGGCTGCCGCCAACGGCCGAGACGCGGGTGGAAAGTTGCCCTTTCGACATGCAACATCCTTCCGTCACCTGAATCCCAATTGGAACGCCGTGCCTGTGGAATGTTGCCGTATGGCGTGGCCGTTGGTACGACTTGGTTGCGCCACTTGCCGACCTCAGCACCTCTAAGCGCGAACGTCTGGTGTGATGCCCGATGCGCGCGTTCGTAGGGCATCTCGCTGTTACATCGCGGTGACAAAAGCACCGCCACGGTGGCGTCAACCGGTTACACAGGGCAGGAAATATCTCCGGCCTTCTGGGAGTGGCGTGTCAGCGTCCCCAGAGGCTGCGTGGGCGTGTCGTCGGTTGGCTGTTAGCGCGGCGACTGGAACGCTCCACGCCTCGCAAGCGGGATAGCGAAATCTCGTGAAGGCAAGGTCAAGCTGCGTTCTCCGTTCTGAATCGGCGACGGGCGGCGGCTGGGAGAGATGGATGCCATGCACGTTGGGCGTCTGGAAGTTGGCGGGGCATGGGCGCGGGGCAGCCTGCGTGCACGTGCCTGGCCGGGCGGCGCAATGACAGCGCATCGCCGCCTCGCAGCGATCCTGGCTTGCGACGTGGTCGGCTATTCGCGCCTGACGGAGCGCGACGAGCGCGGCACGCTCGAGCGGCTGAAGAGCTACCGCAAGGACCTCCTTGAACCGCTGGTCTCCGAGCACCAGGGCCGGATCGTCAAGCTCACCGGCGACGGCATGCTGTGCGAGTTCGCGAGCGTCGTCAACGCGGTGACCTCGGCGATGGCGATCCAGCAGGCCCTGGCAGAACACGAGGCGGAGATGCCTGAGGAAGAGCAGATTCGCTTCCGCATCGGCGTCAATCTCGGCGACGTGGTCTGCGAGGAGGACGGCGACCTCTACGGCGATGGTGTCAACATCGCCGCCCGCCTCGAAAGCATCGCCGATCCCGGCACTGTGGTCGTCTCGGGCACCGCCTACGATCACCTTCAGGGCAAGCTCGACGGCGGCTTCACGCCGCTCGGCGACCTGCGCCTCAAGAACATCGAGCGGCCTGTGCGCGCCTATCGCGTCGAGACCGACGCCAGCGCCTCGGTGGCTGCACCGCCTCCCCTGCCCGCGAAACCCTCGATCGCGGTTCTGCCTTTCACCAACATGAGCGGCGACCCCGACCAGGAATACTTCGCCGACGGACTGGTGGAGGACATCATCACGGGATTGAGCCGGGTGAACTCCTTCTTCGTGATCGCCCGCAACTCGTCCTTCACCTACAAGGGCCGAGCGGTGGACCTGCGCCAGGTCGGGCGCGAGCTGGGCGTCCGCTACGTGCTCGAAGGCAGCATCCGCAGAGCAGGATCGCGGGTGCGTATCAGCGGGCAGCTGGTGGACGCGATCAGTGGGCACCATGTCTGGACCGACCGCTTCGAGGGCGACGTGAGCGACATCTTCGACCTGCAGGACAAGGTGACCGAGAGCGTCGTCGGTGCGGTCGAGCCGAGCATCAGGCTGGAGGAGATCAAGCAAGCGCGCATGAAGCCGACCGACTACATCGGTGCCTACGACCTCTACCTTCGTGCGCTGCCGCGCTTCTACAGCATGACGCGCGAAGGCTTCGCCGACGTGCGCCGGCTCACCAACGAGGCGCTCAGCATCGACCCAGGCTTCACCCTGGCGAAGGCACTCGGTGCCTATATTCGCAGCCTGTCCGTGAGTCAGTGCTGGCACGAGCCCGACGATATCCGCGTCGCCGTGCGCATGGCCCGCGAGGTGCTGGCGGACGCGCGAGACGACCCGACAAGCTTGCGTTTCGCCGCGCAGGTGATCGCCTACAGCGCCAAGGATTACGAGACGGCGCTGGACACGATCGAACGGTCCCTGCTCCTCAATCCCAATTCGGCGCAGGGCCATACGGGCAGCGGCTGGGTGAACGCCCATTCCGGCCGCTCCCTCGTCGCGATCGAGCACTTCCACAGGGCAATGCGGCTGAGCCCGGTCGACCCCGAGAAGGGCATCGCGCTCTCCGGCATCGGGATGAGCTACCTGATGCTCGAACGCTACGAGGAAGCGCTGGCTTGGGGAGAACGAGCGCTGCGCGAGATGCCGAATTACGGCTCCTCGCACCGGGTGGTGATCATGGCGCTGGTCAAACTCAATCGGCCGGACGAAGCGCAGGCGGCGGCGCTGCGGCTGATGGAGGCGTTCCCGACCTACACGCTCGGCCTGCAGAGGCAGATCAACCCGTGGCGGGACAAGGTCTTCGCCGAGCGCTACGTCGAGGCGCTGGGTATTGCCGGCGTGCCGGAGTGATCGTCGCGTTGGCAAAGATGCCTCCTGCGCGTCACGTCCGGCCAGGCGACGTCCCTTGACCCCACGTCGCTTCCGGAAGAATAGTTCTATGGCCGGCTTGTCCGAGGACTGAGCGCGTCGAGCAGTTGTGAACAGCCGGCGAGCTCTCTGTTGGGTTCGCGTCGAACTTCCGGGTTTCCACCCTGACGAGACCTACCGAGGGTGGGGTCGTCATGCGACGCCCCAACTGAACATCCGCAAGGGATCGAACCAGATCGTCCAGCGTGATCGGGTTTGGCCCCAGGACTAAACAAGCCCGATCAGGCGGCGGGTGCGGCCGATATCCGTACCGATGAAGGACTGCATGCCGATGGCCACCTGTTCCGGCGCCATGGCGGCGACGAAGCGGCGGAACTCGTCATCCGACAACGCTTCGCCCGTCCAGTGGACGCGGCAGAACTCCTCCGAGCCGTGGAAATGGCCGGCGCCCTCCAGCACGTCGTCGACAAAGCGGCCGTAGAGCATGCATTCGGAGAACTTGCGCGCCGCGCCGAGGACCTCGATCCAGTTGCGGCCGTGGATCTTCTCGAGCCGGGCGCAGTATGCCGTCACTTGGGGCCGAGTTCGGTCTTGAAGGTATCGAGATCGATCTGGAGACCGTTGAGGATAGTGCTCCAGTGGCGGACATAGGCCGCCTGCGTCACGGCCTCGGCGACCTCTTCGTCGGTCGCGCCGTGAGCCTTGGCCATCTCGGTCTCGAACCAGGTGCAGTAGCGGCACGGAATCTGCGCGGCCACTGCCAGGTTGATGAGCGACTTGACTTTTGGCTCCAGCGCGTTGTCGCCGTCGATCTCAAGGCCCTTGGTCATGGCCCAAGCGCCGGCGATCGCGGACTTAGGATAAGCTTTCATATGCGTGGGCACCACGCCGAAGGTCGCCTCCATGGACGCGCCAGATGTCGGATGGCGTCAGGCCAATGTCCTTGAGCTGCGCATCCGAGAGATGCCGCATCATCATGGCGTCGCGGCGCGCCCGATGCCTGCGCATCGCCGCGGCTGCGGCCAGCACCATCATCGCAATGGTCTTTCTCATTGGTCGTGTCTTTCGTGGTTGATCGAAGAATGCGGCGCTCAGCGCCGCACCTCGAATATGAGGTTGAATGGGGTTTCCGCGGCACGGCGGAAGTGCGTGAAGCCCGCCTTGCGGAACACCTCGGCTAGGCGCGCCTGTCCCGCCTGCGCGCCGAGCACCATGTTGCCGCCCTCGGAAATGGCGTGCGCGCAGCAGATCATGGTCGACGCCGAGTAGTAGAGTTGCGCCACCGGCGAGAGGTTGTCCTTGACGTGGTCGTGAGCGAACGGCTCGACGAGGAGGACGGTGCCGCCGGGCGCCAGCACCTTGGCCGCATGGCGAGCGGCGGCGACCGGATCGCCCAAATCGTGAAGGATATCGAAGAAGCAGATCAGGCCGTACTGCCCGTCCGGATAGTCGTCGGCCCGGGCAAGCGCGAAGTCGATGCGGTCCGACACACCCGCCGCCGCGGCATTCTGCCGTGCTTCGTCGAGGGAGGCGGGATGCGTGTCGAAGCCGTGGAAGCGCGAGTTCGGGAATGCCTCGGCCATGAGTTGCGTCGAATGGCCATGTCCGCAGCCGACATCGGCAACTGCTATACCCGTCTCGAGCTGCGCAACGACGCCTTCCAGCGCAGGCAGCCATTCCGGCACCAGGCTGGCACGGTAGCCGTTGCGGTAGAAAGCCGCCGAGCCGCAGGCAAGACGCCTGTCATGCTCGCCCCAGGCGACACCCTTGCCGGTGCGGAAGGCATTGAGTGCCTTGGCCTCGTCGAACCACATCGACGCCGGCACATTCCATGCGTGCGGAATGTAGACGGGGCTGCCCTCGTCGGCGAGCACCATCGCCTGCTCGGGCAGGAGTTCGTAGGTGTTGCTCAGCCCGTGATAGGCGATGTAGCCACCCGCTGCCTGCGCGTTCAGCCACTCGGCAACATAACGCTCGGAGCAGTCGGCCCGCGTGGCGATTTCCTTCGCGCTCAGCGGGCCGGCGCCGGCCATCGCCTTGTAGAGGCCGAGCTTGCTGCCCAGGCTGACCATCACCCCGGTATAACCGGCTGTCCGGTCGCCGATTGCGCGTGTGGCGAATGCCTCGAGCCTCGCCTCGTCGATCTTTTGTGTATCCAGCATCGTGCTGTCCCTTCATTGCTTGGGTTGTGTTCAGAAGCGGCTGTGGTGTAGGTCTTCCCCAAGCTGCGCGACAGAGCCGCTATCGCCCGCAATCGGTCCATTCGTGCCATGTCGGGCGCATTCTTGTGGCGCGGCGCGAAAGGTCGCGATGGTCGAGCAGGCGAACCGGAATGGATCGGCACCGCTGCGTGTCTGCCTCGTCGCTTTGCCGGATGCAGTCATCTCGACGATGGCAGGGATTTACGACGTCATGAACGGCGTCTCGATGATGGGGATCGCCAGCCCCGGCGCCGAGCATCCCTTTCAGGTCGAGATCGTCGGGGAGAATGCAGGCGCACTACGGCTTGCCAGTGGTGTCCCCATCGACGTGCAATGTTCGATCGACGATATCGCGGCATGCGACATCCTCATCGTCCCATCGGTCCTGCTGAAGCCGGGTGGATGGGAAACGGGTCGCTACCCGCGTCTCGTGGACTGGGTCCAGCGCATGCACGATGGCGGCGCGCGGCTCTGCTCCGCCTGTTCGGGCGTCTTCCTCTTGGCCGAAACGGGGCTGTTCGACGGCAAGGACGCAACGGTGCATTTCGGATACGCGAGCGAATTCGCGACCTGCTTCCCCGCCGTACCGATCCATCCCGAACGTGTGCTGGTGATCTCCGGTCTCCGCGAAGACCTGATCAGTTCGGGCGCGTCGAACACATGGCACGACATGGTACTCTACCTAATCGCCCATCACGTGGGAGCCACGGTCGCGCAGGAGGTTGCGCGGATGTTTGCACTGCAATGGCATCAGGACGGCCTGGCTCCATACATGATCTTCGAGGGGAGGAACGACCACGGCGACGCCGAGATCCAGAGCGCGCAAGCCTGGCTGACGAACCACTTCTCGATCGCCAATCCGGTCGACGAGATGATCAAGCGGTCGAAACTCGCCGAACGGACCTTCAAGCGGCGCTTTGCGGTCGCGACTGGCCTTGCGCCCATCGCCTACGTGCAGCGCCTGCGCATCGAGGATGCCAAACGAAGGTTGGAACGTACTGGTTCGCCCGTTGATGAGATCAGTTGGCGTGTCGGGTATGAGGATGCTGCGTTCTTTCGCCGTCTGTTCAAGCGCACGACAGGGATGACGCCCGGCGCCTACCGGCGGCGATTCCAGATACCGGAGTTCGCCCGAGGGTAGCCGTTGTTTGCGCAGTACACGGTACGGCGGACTTGAAGGCGCGAGTCATCTGGATCGGCGTCCCGTCTCGCGTGATAACGGGCGACCGAAAGTCACCGCGGAATGGCACCTTGTGGGTCATGACTATCCCTTGACCTCCCTTCAAGGATGGTCAGCAAGGGATCGAAGCCGGCCGTCCAGCGGGATCGGGTTTTGACCCCAGGTCTAGGGCGGGATGCGTTCAAATTGAAGTGGGCATCCCGCTCTATCTATTTGTTTTAGCCGCATTTGTGCGACGCCAAGTGATTCCACTTGGCTGCAAAATGCTCTAAACAAGCCCGATCAGGCGGCGGATGCGGCTGATATCCGTGCCGATGAAGGACTGCATGCCGATGGCCACCTGTTCCGGCGCCATGGCGGCGACGAAGCGGAGGAACTCGTCATCCGACAGCGCTTCGCCCGCCCAGTGGACGCGGCAGTACTCCTCCGAGCCGTGGAAATGGCCGGCGCCCTCCAGCACGTCGTCGACATAGCGGCCGTAGAGCATGCATTCGGAGAATTTGCGTGCCGCGCCGACGGCCTCGACCCAGCCGCGCGCGTGGATCTTCTCGATCCGGGCGCACATGGCCGTCACGGTTTCGCGGCGCCAGGCAATCAGCGTCGAAATATAATCGTGCGTCGAAACCACGGACGGGTCGATGCCGAGCGCCGAGCCCGCATTGCGCGACCAGACGCGGTGCTCCTCATGACCGTCGCCGGACAGCACGCCGTTGCGGCGGAACAGCCGCACCTTGCCGTCGCGCCAGAAGGCGCTGCAGTCGAACGGCTTGAGGAAGGCCACGTCGGAATCGCAGAAGACCAGCACGTCTTCCCCGGCATGCGCTGATATCGCGATGCGGCGAAGCTGCTGCACATGCCAGCCGCGCAGCGGCATGGTCTTCAGGCTGAGCCAGATGCGCCGGCGAAACAGGCTGAGCGGATCGTCGAAGGCATGCAGCCAGCGCGGCAGCAGATCCCGCTCGTCGACGACGGTGCGGCGGCTGTTTTCCAGCTGACGAAACAGCGCCACGTCGCGATGCTCGACAAGCAGATAGTGGTGCGCCACGCCGGAAACGTAACGGTCGAGGGTTTCGCACAGCAGGCGGCAACGTTCGAAATCCGGCGCATAGCTTGCCGTCACCACCGCCGCCGTCGGCGTCTGGCGAAGGACATCGGCTTCGGGATCAGGGCGCGGTACGAAGCGGCTGTTCAATGGCCTGCTCCGGGACCTGCTCCGGGGCGTGCTCTGGCTGACGTCGGCCGGCGCGAGAGTCTCTGACCGATGACACGCCACAGGAACAAAGGATTGCCGACGACGTAGCGGCGCCAGAGGCGGCCCGGTTCGATCCACAACCGAAACAGCCATTCGAGCCTGAGCCGGCGCATCCACAGCGGAGCCCGCGGTATTGCGCCGCTCAGGAAATCGAGCAGCGCGCCGACGGCGATCGGCAGCGTGCAGTGGCGTGCATCGATGTGGCGCGCGATCCACAGTTCCTGGCGCGGCACGCCCATGGCGACAAGCAGCACGTCCGGCCGCAATTTCGCGATGCGCTCGACGATTGCCGGTTCCTGGGCGGAGGAGAAATAACCGTCATGGATGACCACGAATCTGTGCTGCGCCGCAAGCGCCGCAAGCTGCGTCAACGCCGCCTCGGCGTTGACGTGCGTCGCGCCGAGCAGCCCGACCGTCAGCGGCCTGGCGGACGCCTGCAGGAAGGCAGGGATGAAATCGGTGCCGTTGAGATTGTCCGGAAACGGTGCCCCATAAAGCAGTTTCGCCGCCAGATCGACGCCGACGCCGTCCGGCAGGACGAGAAAATCGTCGAGCGCCTCGGCAAAGACCGGGTCCGTATAAGCGACATTGGCATTGTGGGCGTTGAGAAAGGTGACCTTGGTGAAGCGCCGCTCCGCAATCAACCGGGTCAGCAAGGCGACCGCGTCGTCCCAGCGGACGGCGAGGACCGATATGCCCAGGATCGATTTCAAACTGTCGACCCCGAACGCGGCGCGGGCGGTGTGCATGTTCATGCAAACACCTCCTGCCTGAGGGACCCGAGCTTTTTCAGGCCACGGCTGATTGCGGCATCGAGCGCCTTGACCTGCCGGTGATGGAAAGCGCTGCCGTCGACGTCCCTGATGTCGGCCGCTGCCGCTTCCAGGGCGCCGGCGAAGGCGACCGGATCATCGGTCACGACGCAATTGAGCGGGCGATGGTCGATGCCGCGCAGCGAATGGCTGGTGGCGACGGAAGGCAGGCCGAGTTCGAAGGTCTCGATGGTCTTGAGCTGCACGCCGCTGCCGGCGGTGCTGATCAGCGGGATGACGGCGGCACTGCGCACGAAAGCCTGCGCGTCCGGCACGCGCCCAGCGAATTCGACGCCGGGATGCGCGGACGTGACGCCCGACGGCAGGCCGCCGGCGACCCGGATCCGGAAATCAGCCTTTAGATGCGGCACCACATTCTCCAGGAACCAGTCGAGACCGATGCGGTTCGGCTGCCAGGTCCAGGTGCCGATCAACGCCGCGTCGCAATCGATACGGCGCGTTTCGTTTTGCACGGGCGACTCGGCGCACGTCACCAGCGGCAGCACCGCCGAACGGTCGTCGGAGGCGACGCCGAGCGCTGAGCGATCTTCCTCGGCCAGCGTGAAGACGAAGCGTGCCCGGCGGCAGAGCCGTTCTTCCATGGCCTTGAGCAGCCTGGCCTCACGGCGAAACAGCAGGCGCTGGAAAAGACCGCCCGCGGCAGCGGCATTCTCCTTGGCCGAACGGTGCTCGACATTGTGGGCGACGAAGATCGACGGCCGGTCGCCAAAGAGCTTTTCGAAAGCGCCGGCGAACTGCACCGAATTCAAGACGTACCCGTCGAAAGGCCCGGCTCGTTCGACGGCGGCGCGGACCTCGCTATCGGAGACCACGCGCAGCTTGACCGACGCGAAAGTGAGGCCGGAAAGCATCGCCATTGCAACCCAGGCGAGCTTTTGCAGCGATGACGCGCTTTCGGTGCGCACTTCCACGGCACCGAGCACGACGGTGTTTTGCGGATCGCTCGCAGGCTTGCCCGGCCAGGTGAAGCCGATCACGGTGACGCGCGCGCCGGCACGCCGCAAGGCGGCGATGATCGCGGCATTGGCGATCTCATAGCCCGAGGCAAGAGCGCCGTCGGGCACGATCGATGTGGCGAACAGCAGATGCATCTCACCTATCCTGAGCGGATACAGCTAGCGACGCGCGGTGAAGCCTTGATTAAGTGAAGGTATCTGGCGGCCCAGAGTTGCGGATTTACGGGCTTGTCCACGAAAGGTGATTAACGAAACGTTATCATCGCGATGCTATCGAGAACCAAACTCACCATCCTGGGCTGGACACGGATGATCCCCTTGCCATCGGACGGTTCGGTATCGATCGCGGGGCGGTCTCCGGGACTTGTCGCGGCGGCCGTCGAGGCGGTCGTCACGCTGCCGACCTTCAAGCGGCCCGAGCAGCTGCTGGCGACGCTGGCATCGCTCAAGGCCCAGCAAACCGGCAGGCGCTTCGCCGTCATCGTCATGGAGAACGAAGCCGAGGCGCGCGCCGGCGCCAAGGCGGCGCTGCCGCTGTTCGAGCGCGGCGACATTGCGGGCATGGTCATCGTCGCGCATGAGCGCGGCAATTGCAGCGCCTACAATGCCGGTTGGCAGACGGCGATCCTGCACTTTCCCGATTTCAGGCACCTGCTGGTCATCGACGATGACGAGATCGCCGATCCGCACTGGCTCGAGCGCATGTGCAAGGCGGCCGAGGCGCTCGGTGCCGACATCGTCGGCGGCCCGCAAGTGCCTGTGTTTGCCGACGCGGCCCATGCCAGATGGGCCGCGCACCCGGTCTTTGCCTCACCCTACCGGGAGACCGGGCGTGTGCCCGCGCTCTATTCCTCCGGCAATCTGCTGGTCGGACGCAACGTGCTCACCGCCATGTGTCCGCCCTTCCTCGACCTGAAATTCAACTTCATCGGCGGCGGCGATGCCGATTTCCTGAGCCGTGCCGCGCAGAGAGGTTTTGTGCTCGGCTGGTGCGCCGAAGCGCAAGTGCATGAGACCGTTCCGGCCCGACGTGTCGAAGCCGACTGGATCCGCGCCCGCAGCCTGCGCAACGGCGTCATCTCGACACTGGTCGAGAAGAAGAAACGGGCCGGCACGCCGTTCGCCGGCACCAAGGTGTTTCTGAAGAGCCTGGCGCTGCTTGCCGCCTCGCCGTTTCGCGGCGCGGTCAGGCTGACACGGACGGGATCGGCGGCGGCGGCTTTGTACCCCGTCCATGTCGCCCTCGGCCGCGTGCTTGCCGAATTCGGATATGCCAATGAGCAATACCGGCAGCCTGAGAAGAACTGAGCGCGCGCCGCTCAGCGCGGCGTTCACACGCGAAGGCATCGCGACCGCGGTGGCGGCGCTGCTGTTCACCGTGGTCCTGGTGTCGTTTCGGCCTTTTCAACCGGCAGGCGCCGAAACGACCGGCAACGGCGGCGACATCGTCAACCAGCTCGGTTTCGGCTCACTCGGCGCAATCTCGATCTTCTCGCTGATGGCGTTCGCCGACCCGCGCGTGGTGCGCTCGCTGCTCAGCCCGTCCTGGCTGCTGATGCTGGGTTTCCTCGTGCTGTCGGTGGTGATGGCAACGGACCCGCAGTCGGCAATGCGCGCCGCTTTCTTCACGTTGATCGGAATCTTGACGATGGCGACGATCCTGGCGGTTCCGCGTGACGCAGAGGCTTTCTCGAAAGTCATTATCTTTACCATCGTCGTCGTCATGGGCCTCTCCTATATCGGGCTCATCGTCTTTCCGCACGAGGCGCTGCACACCACCGATTCGCTGGAGCCGGAACATGCCGGGCTGTGGCGCGGCGTGTTCACCCACAAGAACATCGCCGGCCCGATCATGGCCTGCTTCAGCTTTGCCGGCCTCTACCTCTACCGGCGCGGACAGCGGCTTTGGGGCGCATCGATCTTCTGCGCGGCGATGATCTTCATGCTGCACACGGGTTCCAAGACGACGGCCGGACTGGTGCCGCTTTCGATCCTGATCGTCGTGCTGCCGAGCCTGATCGGCATGCGGCTAGGCACGCCGATCCTGTTCGCGTTGGCGGTCATAGCCACTGCGGTCGCCACGCTGGGCATCGTCTACCTGCCGCCGGTGCAGCATCTGGCGGCGATCTATTTCCCCGACCTGACCTACACCGGACGCACGACGCTGTGGGAGTTTGCCGGCGAGATGCTGGCGAAGCGGCCATGGACCGGCTACGGCTATGAAAGCTTCTGGGGCACGCCGCTGCTGCTCGACCAGGATCAGCCCTTCGACCGGGCCTGGGATATCAGGACCATCGTGCACGGCCATAATGGCTATCTCGACATCGCGGTGCTGATGGGTATTCCGGCGCTGTGCGTGGCGGTCTACACCTTCCTGATCGCACCGCTGCGCGATTATATGCGCATCCCCTTGCGCAAGGAAAACATCTATCTCGGCGACTTCTTCATGATGGTGGTGCTGTTCGCGGCACTGAACGCCTTCCTCGAAAGCTTCTTCTTCCACCGCGCCGATCCGGTCTGGCTGTTCTTCGTGTTCGGCCTGTTCGGCCTCAGGCAAGTGTCGCTGCGGCCGATCGCAGTTCGCCAGCAGTCCTGATCTCATCTTCCCAAGAGGGCTTTCCCGCCTGGTCGCGAGCGTCTATGGGAGAACCTTCTAGCGGAGGTTTTTCCATGACGATCAGGCTCGTTCTCGCCGGTTGCGGCAATATGGGCTACGCCATGCTCGCGGGCTGGCTGAAATCCGGCAAGCTTCCGCCGGCAGCGGTTTTCGTGGTCGAGCCCAATGCCGATTTGCGCAAGCGCGCCGAAGCGCTGGGCTGCAGTGCCGCCGCGGACGCCGGCGGCATTCCGGCGGATGCGGTGCCGTCGCTCGTCGTCATCGCCGTCAAACCGCAAGTGATCCGCGACGTGACCGCTGCCTACAAGCGCCTCGGTGACGGCCGCACCACCTTCCTCAGCATCGCTGCCGGAACGCCGGTCGCCACCTTCGAGGCCATCCTGGGCGACCGCGCGCCGATCGTGCGCTGCATGCCCAACACGCCGGCGGCCATCGGCAAGGGCATGATGGTGGTGTTTTCCAACCGGCTGGTGTCCGACGACACCAGGCGTTTCGTCGCCGACCTGCTTTCGGCGAGCGGCGAAGTGACCGATATCGATGACGAGGGCCTGATGGACGCGGTGACGGCGGTGTCCGGCTCGGGACCGGCTTACGTCTTCCACTTCATCGAGGCGCTGACCGTGGCTGCCGAGAAGGCAGGATTGCCAGCCAAAACCGCCAGGCTGCTGGCCATGCAGACGGTCCATGGCGCTGCCTCGCTTGCCGCCGAAAGCGGCGAGGAGCCGGGCGTGCTGCGCCAGCAGGTGACCAGCCCCAACGGCACCACGGCCGCCGCCCTTGCCGTGCTGATGGGCGAGGACCGGCTGACGCATCTGCTCACCGACGCTGTGGAAGCGGCGCGGCTAAGGTCGATCGAACTGGGGAAGTAGCCCTCAGTTCGCTCCGTACAGCATCTCGTCCTGCAGCCGGCGCAGGGCGAAAAGCCTGGTCGTCGGGTCGGGCGCGGCATTGCCTGATGTCAGCAGCTCACCCTTCCTGACCGGTTTCAGCACCTTGCCGCCTTCAAGCAGGCCGACCGGCACGGCGCGATTGGCGCGTGCCTCTTCGACGGTCATGGTCCAGGAGCGGTAGCAGGTCTCGCCAATCGCATCGAAAATCTCGCCGGCTGCCAGATCGCGCTTGGCCACGGCGCAGACCTCGGCGACCGGCCTCGGCAGCGGCACCATGTCCGGCTTGCCATAGAGCGCGATGCGGGCGGCGGTCAGCGGTACTTCCAGCGAGGTCAGATGATAAGGCCGGAAGAAGCTGTAATAGGGGCCGTGGCCGATATGCAGGTCGTCCATGCGCTCGACGATGCGCGGATGCGTCGCCTCGACGATGACGAAGACGCCGGGCGCCACGCCCTTGCCGATGGTGTAGTCGACGACACCCTTCCTCGACAGGATGCCGCCATCCGCGCGCGGGATGAGCACCTTGGCCAGTTCATCGCGATCGGCCCTGGGACCGTGCATGCCGGCAATGTCGGGCACCAGCCCGGTGGCGTTGGCGATAGCGCACATCTCGACCATGGTCTTGGATCCGTCGACGAATTCGACCAGCATGCGCGGGTTCATGTTGCGGCGCAGCGCTTCCGCGCGATAGTCGTCGGGAACGGCGTCGTGGTTGAGCGGGTTGTTCTTGCCCTTGCCGGCCGAGACGATGGCGTAGCCGAGCGCGGAAGCGAATTCGATCAGCTCCATGCAGCTCGACGGCTCGTCGCCGGCGCCGACCGAATAGACCACGCCGAGCCGGTCGGCCTGCTGCTTCAGATAGCAGCCGATGGTGACGTCGGCCTCGACGTTCATCATCACCAGATGCTTGCCGTGCTCCATAGCCATCAGGTCGAAATCGGCGGCGACGCCGGGCTTGCCGGTAGCATCGATGACCACGTCGATCAGCGGATTGGTCACCAGCATGTCGTTCGAGGTGATGGCGATCTTGCCGCTTTCGATCGCCTCGGTGACCTTCGTGTCGGTCTCGGCCTCCCGCGCCATCGCCTCGTCGCCGTAGGCGATGCGAATGGCATCGCGCGCGGTGTGCGGGCGGCGGGTCGAGATGGCGCATACCGAAATGCCCGGCATCAGCATGCCCTGCGTCACCAGGTCCGTGCCCATCTCGCCGGAGCCGATGACGCCGATGCGCACCGGGCGGCCTTCTGCGGCGCGCTTGGCGAGATCACGGGCAAGCCCGGTCAGGGCGACATTGGTCATGCGCAAGTCCACTGAATTTTGATGTTTGGGCGGGAATAGCAGGGAAAGGTAACCTTTTGCCAACGAAACCGGCCGCAGGCGCCAATTTCTTGGCGCGTGACCCCGAGAACCGAGTTGGTGCCCGCAAAGATCATGCTCCGGCCCAAAGTGCCAGAGGATCTTTTTGGAGCCAACGTTCGCGTTCTATCCAGCGCCAGCGAGACCTGTGACGCGCTACGCGGCGTCTGGCCTGGAAGAAGCTGGTTCAGCGCCGGCGGACGGCGAGGAGCGCGGCTAAACAAATGGAGGGAAATTCTTAGTCATTCCTTTATGCATCCTTGCTTGAATAGGGCATGGAACGGCGTGCCCGCACCTTCAGGCGTTTTTTCCGCTGGCCGCGACGCATCGGCGAGAGCGGCAACGTTGCCACTATTTTTGCCCTGTCTTTGCCAATTGTCGTCGGCGGAGCGGGCCTCGGTGTCGAGACTTCCTACTGGTACTATAGCAGCCTGAAGCTACAGGCAGCGGCGGATGCGGCAGCCTATGCCGGCGCTTTGGAAAAAGTTCTGGGATCCGACAAGCCGGCGGTTGTCTCGGCCGCGACGCTGTCGGCGACCACGAACGGCTGGGCACCATCGACAGGCACAATCGAGGTCTTCACGCCTCCATCGTCCGGACCGAATGTCGCAAAAAAGGCGGTCGAGGTCATCGTTCATCAGAATCTCGACAGATTTTTCACGTCGATATTCACGCAAGACGCAGTAGGCGCCCAGGCAAGAGCGGTGGCTCTTATCACTGACGCTTCGAAAGCCTGCGTTCTGGCGACCAGTCCGTCCGCTTCGAAAGCGGCGCTCTTTTCCGGCAGCTCGACCATGAAAATGACGGGCTGCTCCATCATGTCGAATTCGATAGCGCCGGACGCCATCAAGCTTCAGGGATCGGCAAGCCTTGACACCGATTGCCTGATATCGGCCGGTGGGATGTCATTGGCCAATCCCGTAAAGACCGTCTGCACCAGTCCGATAACCCAGGCGTTGCCCGCTGGCGATCCTTTTGCCGACCTGCCGGCGCCACCAGCCACGAACCCCTGTCAAAACAGCAATCAGTCGACGCTGCAGCCTGGAACATACTGCAAGGGGCTCAGCTTGAGCGGCACTGTAACGCTCTCGCCCGGGGTATACGTCATTCAGGGGGGCGATTTCAAAGCGAACTCGAATGCAAGTATTTCCGGCGAGGGCGTTATCATCTATCTCGCCGGCAGCTCCGGCGTCAGCATGAACGGCACGGCCACCGTCAAGCTTAGCGCACCGACGTCAGGCACCTATTCGGGCGTGCTGTTTTATGGCGACAGAGCAAACCTGGCGGGATCGAACACGTTTAATGGCACGGCGGATTCGCTTTTGACCGGCGCCCTGTATTTTCCAACGCAGGCGGTCAATTACCTCGGCAATTTCTCGGGCAAAGGTGGTTGCACACAGGTCGTCGCCAGCACCGTCCAGTGGTCCGGCAACACAAGCATCAACCAGGATTGCACCAGCCTCGGGATGCGAGAGATTCCGGCGACGCAGTCCGTTCGGCTTGTCGAGTAAGTTCGTGGAACGGCGACCGGTCCAGGTTTTCCGGAACGATTCGGGCGCTGCCGCGGTGGAGTTTGCGCTGGTTTTGCCGATCCTTTGCCTGGCACTTCTTGGCGTCATTAACGGCTGGTCTTTCGTATCAAGCTCGTTGTCGATGCGTGCAGGCGTCAAGACGGCGGCAAATCTTGTGATGGAAGGAGCAGCCAACGACCCGGCCACCCAAGCCGTTGCCCTGTCGAGCTGGGAAAGCCATCCAGACGACGCGCAGGTTACTTTGGGGCGTAAATACATGTGCGGGAGCACCGTGGTCGATCCATCGACCCTGTGCAACGGTTTGAAAGCTCCCTCGGTCTTCGTTGAAATACAAGCGACAGCGACCTGGTCCCCGCCCTATAGTTTTGGCGTGTTTTCCCTGTCGCGCGAGATCAGTCACCGACAGGTGATTCGTGTTCGCTAAACGGAAAGCTTTCACGCGTGATGGATCAGGCGGAGCTGCGTTGGAGTTCGCGCTGATCGCGCCTTTTCTGATGGTGCTTCTGTTCGGCATCTTCGCATTCGGCTGGGCCCTGAATGCCATGTCGAGCGTTCGATACACGCTGGAAACGTCTTCGCGTGCGCTGCAGATGAAGAACTCGCTGACCGAGGCCGACATAAAAGCCATAGCGACGGCAAAACTGCTGAGTCTGGGACTAAGAGATGTCGACGTAACGATAGCGATCGACCCCCCCAGCGGCGGCTTCCGCATGGCGCATCTCACGGCCAGATATGCTTTCGTGATCCAGTTCCCGTACGTCGACCAGTATCCGATACATTATGCGACAACCGTCACAGTTCCGCTGGTCGCATCGTGAGCGCGCCTCTACCCAACAGGACGCCGCCAATTGATCAGCGCCGCCGTGAGGTCGACCGGCCGGTCGGCGGCGTGAGCAAAACGGATCGTCGTTCCAATGCATGTCGCCAAAAACGCACAGTGGTTTTGGGATAATGACTGCATAAAAACAAACTTAAAGCGCGTCGCCTGAATCTCTTCAAACGCGACGCGCTTTTAATGGCCACAGAGACATTTCTCTGGACAGGACAGCCGCACCGCGGCCGGCTCGTCTGCCGGCTTCGTCAGAACTTGTATGCGACGCCTACGGAAACGGTGTGCATCGTCAGGTCGACTTCGCCGCGCGTGATGTCCTCTGTACCGAAATCGTAATAGCGATACTCGGCCCGGCCAAGCCAGTTGTCGGTGAAAGCATGTTCAACGCCGAGCCCCGCGGTCCAGCCGGTGAAGCTCAGATCGTCATCTTCCCCCACCACGATCGAAGGCACTTCGCCGTGCGCAAAAGCAATACCCGCGGTGCCGAAAAGCAAGGTGCGATCCCAAGCATAGCCCAGGCGTCCGCGCACGGACCCGAACCAGTCGATCTCGGCGTCGTCATCATCGTCGAGCTCGATCCAGCTCTTGTTTATGTCGCCCTCGATACCGAACACGAAATTCCCGGACTGGAAATTATAACCGGCAAGCGCTCCAACAAATGGTCCGTCCAGATCGACCGATCCAACAGTTGGCGGAGCGGTGAAAATCGTCACATCCGCATCAGCCCAGCCATATCCGGCTTGCGCGCCGAGATAGAAACCGCTCCAGTCATAGACCGAAGCGACCACAGGCTCCTCATACACCGGGTCCGCCGCGAGAGCACATCCACCCCAGGCAAGCAGCATCGCGGCGGTGAGAGCAGTCCGTCTGATGGAAAACATGGTACCCCTCCTCGGCTCAAGATAGGTCTCACGATAGCCGGCTATGCCCCCAAAGTCTGTTGCTGAATTGCAACGGTTGCGGGAAACCTTGGAGCCTCGACCTCCCGTCAACGGCACCGGCAAGCGGCCGGGCCATCGGGAACGGCAACATGGCAGAGCCCAATCTTTCAAATCGGTCGAATCGCTATCGACCGAGAGGCGGTGCGAGAGGTGACGCCAAAACCCAGGTCCATCACCCAAATTCCGGATTCAAACGACAGCAACTTCTCCAATAGGCTGCTCTGGTCCGTTCCCGTGTTGCCTCTAATTGCCTGCTGAGGAGCAGGAGAGGCAAGATATGTGGAATGTGGCGAAAGAGGGATGGGCACTCCTAGCGGAGAGCATTGTCGGCTTCATCAATGACAATGCCCTGACTCACGGGGCAGCAATGGCGTTTTACGCCACGACCTCGCTTGCGCCGATCCTGCTCATCGTTGTCGCTATCGCTGGCCTGGCCTTCGGAAACGATGCGGCGCAACTTGCTCTTTCGGCTCAGCTCGTGGGCCTGATGGGTCCGCAGAGCGCGGAGCTTCTGCAATTGACAATCGAAAACGCATCACGTCGGACAGCGGGCACTCTTGCCACGATTTTGGGGCTCGTCGCGCTGTTCGTCACCACATCCGGCGTGTTCGGCGAAATGCAGCTTGCCCTGAACGATATCTGGAAAGTCAAACCGAGTGGAACGTCGATTTCCAGGCTTGTGCGAGCCCGCGCCGCAAGCCTTGGGCTCGTCGCAGCGCTCGGCTTCCTGCTCCTGGTGTCGCTGGTCGCGAGCGCTGCAATTTCGGCGCTTGGGCAAATCATCAACGCATATCTACCCTTCGGCACCATGATCCTGAGCGCAATCAACGGGATCGTCTCGTTTGCCCTGATCGCGCTTTTGTTCGCGGCAATCTACAAGGTCCTGCCCGACCGCGCGCTGCGATGGCGCGACGTTGGCCTCGGCGCCGTGGTCACGGCGTTTCTCTTCACGATCGGCAAGTCGCTGATCGGCTGGTATATCGGAGCCAGCGCAACCGCATCCTCATATGGGGCAGCCGGCGCACTGCTCGTCGTGCTGCTGTGGGTCTATTATTCGTCCGAGATCTTTCTGCTGGGCGCCGAATTTACACGAGCCTACTCGGTTCGATACGGCAGCCGGTCCGATCTGGAGGAGACGATCATAGCCAGTGATCGCGAACGGAAGCTGGCTGCGGCGGCCAGGATTGAAAACTCCGAAAACGAAATCGTCGGCTGGATTGTTTTCAGCAGCCTGCTCACCGCGTTTTTAAGCCATTTCTGGCATCGCCGCCACCGCTGAGGCGTCCGGCGCGGCGCCCCGAGGCCAGCTTAGTCTTGGGGACCTCCGGTCGAAGCGACGTGCGAAGTTCCTTCGCCGCAGCCACCAGCTCGGCGCGGCTGCTTCCATATTTCTTGATCAACTGATGGACTTGCGCTGGGGTGATGCCGTTTTGCCGGGCAAAATGCCTTACTACATAATCCTCGCTGCCAGAAATCCGATCCCGGTGGCGGGGATAGAGCTTCGCCGCGTCGGCTGTCATGCTTACTCTCCTTTGGTCACGTTTGCTCACGATGTATGGTTGGCCAACGCAAAAGGGGCGATTTCGTTGCCGCATGCGACACCAGTGCACCTGCGCTTTTCGCGCCAGACTCGAGCGCACGGCCAAGCAATCGGACCGACACGCGACATAAATCCACATGTTGATTTTTCGAGACTCTGCCCTCTGGCACGCGCATGATGTGGGCAGGGAGGAAGAGCCGTGCGCGAATTGCCAAAGAGCATTTACGCAGACGTTGTAATCGAAATCGGCAGGTTGCTCGACGAGCGTGCGAAGTCGGCGCCAGTGCCAGTCCACAAGCTTGCCTCGATGATCTCGCACAATGTCAAGACCGACCTGACGACAGCTTCCATTGAAGAACTGATCGTTGAAATGGCCATGACCCGCCAACTCCCGATGCTGTTCGATCTACCGGGGGCGGATGCAGATAACGTCATATCGATCGCCTCGGCGCGCGTCAGTTGATCCCAACGAGGGAACTTTCGTTCCAATGTGATTTTCAAAGGCGCGGACCGCCGGCTTCGGCCGGCGGCTTTCTGCCGGGACGCCAACAATAATCGTAACAGGCGATCCGATGCTCGGGAACATGTGGTGTCCGTAACGTCCAATCCTCCATAGCCACGGCCGGCAAGGAACTTTTAGTCGTATCTAATGCTCTACGTGCGTGGTGAACCTCGACCCGACATTCGGGCGTGGTCCAGAGGCGAAGGAGCGTAACGATGAACAACATTATCTGGCTGGTCGGCGCCGTCGTGATCATCATAGCCATTTTGAGCTTTTTGGGTCTGCGATAGCGGCTGGGCAACCATAAGATCGGGCAGTCGCGGAAATCTCTGACCAGGATTTGCGCGAAACAGGCATCCAATCAGCGATCATGTCGGCACCGGCGGCAATCAGCCCGCCGGCAATCGATTCCCTGATTGCAACCGATAGCGATGCTGGTGACCCTTCTCAACCGTCCTGCTGTTTCTGCTCCCGCTGGACCTCGATCTCTTCTGGTTCCTTGTTGTCGATTCTTGCGGTCTCGCTGTCAGCTTCACCAATCGCGCGAAGCAGTTCGTCCAGTTTAGCGTGCAGCGCCTGTGTGTCGCGTTGCTCGGCACGCTGGATGAATAGGGTCATCGCCCAGGTTGCCAGTGTCGCAATGGCGTGCCAGTCCACGCTGCTCCGATCGAAGACGAGCCAGAGACCGGCGTAGGCGAAGAAAATCAGAAACGCCTGCGGGCGCGATGTCAGCGTGCCAATATGGGTGATGGCGCTCCTGACCTGATTGCTTGTCATTTGCAGCGGTCTCCTGTGTCCGGTCAAGAATCGACTTCGAGCGGCTCGCGTCCCGGTTGGTCATGCCAGATGACCAGCATCGACCGGTTGGCCGCATGTCGGGCAGGGATAGAAATGGTCGCTCTCATGCTCGACCTGTTCGCCGTTGCCGCTTGCCGGTAATCGACGGCCCGAGTTGAGATAAGTTTGTCATGACGGACTGAACGCGGTTCCGGCGCGGTTTGTTGCGTGAGGCGTGCCGGCTTTTTGGACGCCAAGCAGTCAGCGAGCGCCAATTCAGCAGAAGGAGCATAGTGGTCGGCAACCATGATACAGGGGCGCTGCGGCAGAAAACCTCCCGAGAGAAGCGACGGTTGGGGTCGAAATCTGCAAGCAGCCACCTTATGTGCGTGAGCCATGAAACATCCGACCCAATTGTGAATGAACAAAACAGCCAGCAAACGCGCGTTGCTGCTCGTCAATCCCAAGGCGCGGCGCGGCCATGAGCCGATGGCGCCAATCATCGAGCGGCTGGAGGCTGGCGGACTGTCCGTCACCGTGGAGACGTTCGAGGCGTTGCCCGAGCTTGCACGCGACATCGTACGCTTGCGCCACCTGGCCGATCTTGTGATCGTGTGTGGCGGCGACGGTTCGGTGTCGTCGGCGGCGATGGCGGTGGTGGAAAGCGGCCTGCCGATGGGCATTATCCCGATGGGAACGGCGAACGACCTCGCGCGCACGCTGCACATCCCGACGAATCTGCTGCACGCCGCCGACGTGATCGTGCGAGGCAGAACCCGACGGATCGATGTCGGCACCGTCAATGGGCATGCTTTTTTCAACGTCGCGAGCATCGGACTGAGCACCGAGCTGGCGCAGGGCCTCGACCCCGCTCTGAAGAAGCGTTTCGGCAGGCTTGGGTATGCGTTGGCGGCGATGAAAGTGTTGACCAAGGCCGTGCGGTTCCACGCGAAAATCACCGAAAAAGGTGCGGCGATCGGGGCCGAAACCTACCAAATCGCGATTGGAAACGGAGTGCATTACGGCGGCGGCAACGTGGTGGAAGAGACGGCCGAGATCGATGACGGACATCTCGACCTCTATAGTTTGGAGATGACGAACCTGTGGAAGCTGGCGCTGATGGTCCGCTCATTCCGCTCTGGAACGCATGGTGCCTGGCGTGAGGTGCGCACGGCCAGGTGCATCGAGTTCGACATCGAGACAAAAAAGCCAATGCCGGTTAACACGGATGGTGAGATCGTCACCTCGACGCCCGCCCATTTCAAGGTTCTGCCGAAGGCGATCTCGGTCCTCGCTCCGCCACGCGCCTTGGCGCGCCAAGCCGTATCACCTCGTTGGCACCGCCCGATGATCACTTCGCGCGTGTCATAGACAGCGCCGACACCTGGCGGATTTCATTGATACAACGGCCGAGATCGGCGATTTCCTGATCGCAGGGCTCGGCGGCGCAGAGAAAACACTCGGGAACTGGTGCTGCGAGAGAGGATTGAACTCTCGACCTCTCCCTTACCAAGGGAGTGCTCTACCACTGAGCTACCGCAGCCGCCGATGGCGGGGCTTCTGCCATATCGAACCGGCAAGCGCAAGGCCAAGCGCAAGCCATCTGTGAAAGCCCGCTCCAACGGCTTTTCCGGACATGGCGGCGCCACAATGTTGGCTATCCCTGAATAGCGCGCTGGCTGGTCGCCAGCCGGGACGAGGACCATGAACGACACGACAAACCGATCGAACAAGGGGAGTCCACCTGACAAGGGGGACGAATCGAAAAGGGGCGCTGCCGACCGTAAGACCCGGCTCGCCGAGCAATTGCGCGCCAATCTGCAGAAGCGCAAGGCGCAGTCGCGCTCGCGGCGCGCCGGCGGGGCCGACCAGCAGCCGGACGGGCTCGGTGCCTTAAGGGAAACGCAAAAGGATTGACCTATATCAACAGGCTTGGCCCAGGGCGTGGGAATCGTGTTTCTTGAACCAAGCCGGCCAATGGTCTAGATGGGCCTTGAGTCTAGACGGGGCCGCGACAGACTCAACCGATTGAAAACCGGCCTTTTCGGCCGAGGGGACGCTCTTCAAATGGATCGCATCAGAATTGTCGGCGGCAACAAGCTTGCCGGAAGCATCCCGATCTCGGGCGCGAAGAATGCCGCGCTGCCGCTGATGATCGCCTCGCTGTTGACCGACGACACGCTGACGCTCGAAAACGTGCCGCATCTGGCCGATGTCGAGCAGCTTATCCGCATCCTCGGCAACCATGGCGTCGACTATTCGGTCAATGGCCGCCGCGAAAAGCAGCAAGAGGGCTATTCGCGCACCATCACTTTCTCGGCCCGCAACATCGTCGACACCACGGCACCCTACGAGCTGGTGTCGAAGATGCGTGCGTCCTTCTGGGTGATCGGCCCGCTGCTTGCCCGCATGGGCGAGGCCAAGGTGTCGCTGCCGGGCGGTTGCGCCATCGGCACGCGCCCGGTCGATCTTTTCCTGGAAGGCCTTCAGGCGCTGGGCGCCGATATCGACGTCGACACCGGCTATGTCATCGCTAAGACCAGGAACGGCCGGCTTGTCGGCAACCGCTACGTCTTCCCGAAAGTGTCGGTCGGCGCCACCCATGTGCTTGTCATGGCGGCTTCATTGGCCAAGGGCGAGACGGTGCTCGAAAACGCCGCCCGCGAGCCCGAGATCGTCAATCTCGCCGATTGCCTCAACGCGATGGGCGCGAAGATTTACGGCGCCGGCACCTCGACCATCACCATCGACGGCGTCGAAGCGCTGTCGGGCGCGCGCGTCCGGGTGATACCCGACCGCATCGAGACCGGCACCTACGCCATGGCCGTCGCCATGACCGGCGGCGACGTCATGCTCGAAGGTGCGCGGGCCGATCTGTTACAGACGGCGCTCGACGTGATTGCCCAGACGGGTGCCGAGATCACGCCGACCAACTCCGGCATCCGCGTCAGGCGCAACGGCGCCGGCATTGCGCCGGTCGACGTGGCGACGGCGCCGTTCCCGGCATTCCCGACCGACCTGCAGGCGCAGTTCATGGGCCTGATGACGATGGCCAAGGGCAAGTCGCGCATCACCGAGACGATCTTCGAAAATCGCTTCATGCACGTCCAGGAACTCGCCCGGCTCGGCGCCCACATCACGCTTTCCGGGCAGACGGCGATCGTCGACGGCGTGGCGAAGCTGAAGGGCGCGCCGGTCATGGCGACCGATCTTCGCGCTTCGGTGTCGCTGGTCATCGCCGGCCTGGCCGCCGAAGGCGAGACCACGGTCAACCGGGTCTACCATCTCGACCGCGGCTTCGAGCGGCTGGAAGAAAAGCTGTCCGGCTGCGGCGCGGTGATCGAGCGGATTTCGGGATGAAGCGCTTCTGCGCGGCTTTCGCGTCGGTTGCGCCAGCCGGAAAGACCGGCTGGAGTATGACCTCGATTTCAATCGAGACCATACTCCAGATTCCTGCTTGAGCATGATCTTTTCCGAAAACCGGTTTCCACTTTTCGGGATCATGCTCTAACAGAAGGCTGAATAATCAACCTTCAGGTGTGAAATCCGCATGGCTCTCAAGCTTGTCGCGCTCGACGATCAGGATCTGAGCATCGTCTCGGCCCATGTCCAGGACGCCGTGCTGAAGGTCGGCGACCTCGAATATCTGCCGGCGGCCAAGCGTTTCGTGCTGACCATGAACCGTTTCGTCTGGGAGGCCAAATCCGGCCTGTTCCGCCGGCACAATGAGCGACGGCAAAGCGTGCTGCATTTCGACCGGGTTCTGGGTGCCAAGACCAGCGGCATTGCCCGCGACAAGCCTGATGAGGTCCTGTCCCTGCTGGCGATCAGCTTCGTCGCGCTCGACAAGCCCGCCGGCATCGTCGAGCTGATCTTTTCAGGCGGCGGCGCGATCATGCTCGATGTCGAATGCATCGAGGCGCGGCTAGCCGACATCGGCGGCGCCTGGGAAGCGACGTCGCGCCCCTTCCACAGAGCCTGAGCAACACAAGATGGCCATCACCCTTCGTCTGTCCGACGCCGATTTCGAGCAGCGCTTTGCCGCGTTCCTTTTGACCAAGCGGGAGGTCTCGGCCGATGTCGACGCCGTGGTGCGCGCGATCATCGCGCGGGTGCGCGCCGAAGGCGACGCGGCGCTGATCGACTATACGCAGAAATTCGAACAGGCCGATCTGAAAGGCCTCGGCATGGCCGTCTCGCAGGACGACATCGCCAAGGCCTACGGTGCGGCCGACCCGCAAACCATCGAGGCACTGAAATGCGCCCGTGACCGGATCCGTTCCCATCACGAGCGGCAGCGGCCGAAGGACGACCGCTATACGGACGCCGCCGGCGTCGAGCTCGGCTCGCGCTGGACGGCGATCGAGGCGGTCGGGCTCTATGTGCCGGCGGCACGGCGAGCTATCCAAGCTCGGTGCTGATGAGCGCCGTGCCAGCCAAGGTCGCCGGCGTCGAGCGCATCGTCATGGCGGTGCCGGCGCCCGGCGGCGTCATCAATCCGCTGGTGCTGGTGGCGGCGGATCTGACCGGCATATCCGAGATCTACCGCATCGGCGGCGCGCAGGCGATCGCGGCGCTTGCCTATGGCACCGAGACGATAAAGCCCGTCGCCAAGATCGTCGGCCCGGGCAACGCCTATGTCGCGGCGGCCAAGCGCCAGGTGTTCGGCACGGTCGGCATCGACATGATCGCCGGGCCTTCGGAAGTGCTTGTCGTGGCCGACGGCAGCAACGACCCGGACTGGATCGCCGCCGACCTGCTTGCCCAGGCCGAGCATGACGTGTCGGCGCAATCGATCCTGATCACCGACCATCCCGCCTTCGGCGAAGCGGTCGAACAGGCGGTCGAACGCCAGTTGCTGAGCCTGCCGCGCGCCGAGACGGCGGCGGCGAGCTGGCGCGATTTCGGCGCCGTCATCCAAGTCCCGACGATCGAGGCGGCACTGCCGCTGGTCGATCGCATCGCCGCCGAACATGTCGAACTCGCCATCGACGAGCCGGAAGCCTTCCTGGCGCGGATGCGCAACGCCGGCGCCGTCTTTCTCGGCCGCCACACGCCGGAGGCCATCGGCGACTATGTTGGCGGCTCCAACCATGTGCTGCCGGACGGCGCGCTCGGCGCGCTTCTCGTCGGGGCTTTCGGTGCTCGATTTCGTCAAGCGCACCTCGATCCTGAAGCTCGGGCCGGAGCAGTTGCGGGCGCTGGCGCCGGCAGCCATCGCGCTGGCCAAG